>CAZKNK010000023.1:0-27751 GCA_964554195.1 uncultured Staphylococcus sp. | reverse complement strand
GAGAATGTTATCTTTAACGGGGTGGAACTGGATGTCCTTCAGTACAGCCATACGCTTTTCGCCGTCAATGTCAAGTTCGATTGCAAAAATGTCGGGGGTATAGATGAGCTTGCGTACATCGTCGGTCTTTACTACGAGGTCAGTGGTAATCAGACCTTTACCGTTGCCGATTTCTACGATTTTTTCACCGGGCTTGAGCGCTGCGGTGTAGGGGAGGTCAACGAGTGCGCCGCCGTTGAGAACTACGGGGATGAGGTTTTCTTTACGAAGGCTCTTTGCTGCCTTTTTGCCAAGGTCCGTACGGGGTTTGGCTGAGAGTTGATAAGTTTTCATTGAATGAAATGTAATAAGTTGTGTTACTAAAAATTAGATGTGCTTCTAATTTCCCATCACACGGGACGTGCTAAAAGCGCCGCAAAGTTACGAAAAATATTCTCTTGCTCCAAGTATCCGTTGATATATCTTTTTCAAATTTTAAATCAAAGATTCCAATTACATGTATGGATGGTTGAATTGCTTTGTCCGATGGCGGACGAATTGAAGGAAAGTTATAATTTTGCGGCGTACCATTCGTGGCGTACGCGGCGATGTAAAAAGGATTCATTCATCCGCGTTGGTGGGATGCTTGTACGGGCGCAATGTATTTCACCAATATCGGGTGCTAATCAATGCGTTGACAAATGAGGCGTTGACTATTCCTCAACTCCCTTATATCTCTTTACAATTACTTCCCATTTATCAGGATAAATTTTTTTTAAGTATTCACTCCGCCACTTTGGAATAATCATTTTTTTTAATCTTGCCGCTTCTTTAACGAAAATATTATATAAATAATCATAGGCTTCTTCCGGTGAATAGAAAGTGACTAATATATTCTGCTCACCTTTTTCATCGGTAAATATTACCGGCCATCTATTAGCATACCCAACTATACTATAGCACGTTGGGTTTGTAGTACTTGAAAAAGAATATTCCCAAGCGGGAATGCCCAGTTCATCTAATTTTTTGATTAAAGTTTCTTTGTCCATGATAATACAGTTGGGGTGGTTACAATTTTGCGTCCGCGGGGGAGGGTGTATTGCAAAATGGATTCATTCGCTCCCGTCCAAATTCAATCCCGCGTCCGCGGGTGTGCGAGGGGGGTGAAGTTGCAATTTTGCAGCAGGGCAATCGGAGTGGGCAGCGGTTGGCAAGTTCATTGAGCTGATGACGGTTGAGATGATTTAAATTTGCGATAAAATTCCTCGCCGTTATCAAATTTATAGTATATGAGACCAAATTGCTGAGAAAACACAAATTTTTCAATTTGAGGCTTTTCAATATTCCGTGCGTTATCCGGATACGAAAGCTTTGAATTCATTGAGTCAACAATCAGGCAGTTTTTAAATGTTCGGTCGTTTAAGGTGAAATCACCAGATGTTAGCGGAAGTTTCGGATAAGTTTTCCTATTCCCTAAACTACAATACGACAACAGTGAGTCAGTGCCGTTAGCTTTATAATAATCAAACACACCACATATTTTCTCACCGTTGTAATGTTTAATGTCAAATGAATAATACACTGATGGTTCCAGAATTTTAAATCCCGGAGAGCCGCTTGTAATTGCAAATATTTCCGGACATTTATTGTCAACTTCTATAGGACCAAAAATTAGTTTATCTACATTTCCACTGTCAGAATAAAATTTTACTGATGGTACGGATACGTAATAACCTTTTGTCCACTTTAGATCTTCCTTATTTAAGTAGGTTGTTCTGATATGGATTGATACACAAGTTGATAATAAAACAGAACATATCCAGCAGATTATAAATATCCTTAATATGATTTTGATTGCCTTTTTCATATAGAGTATTAAATAGTTACATATTTGCGTCGGACCATTCGTGTCGGACGTGGCAATGCCGACGTCCCTACAATGTGTTGACTGAATTGAGCGATTTTTCGCATTTGGGATTGGGGAGATGAGGTGAAATGCAAAGATAGTGAAATTATTGGAACGGGGTGTGAGTGGCGGTTACAATTTTGCGTCGGACCAATCGGAGTGGGTGCAATGTGAGATGATAAAAAATAATGCTCTGTCGCGCATACCTGTGGGGACGGACAGAGCAATGATGACGTTTGTGATAAACGTGTTAACGGTCAATGTGTTGTGGTGTAACCTTACGTCTGCAAAAATGGGTAAGTGTTGCTCCAAGAAGTGTCACCACTGCGACTGCGGCAGCGAGTATGATCCACATAAGGGACTGGATGAGGGCGGGATGTGTCATAAGGCTTCGGGTTTTATACTATAACATCATCCGGTGACAAAGGGTTTTCACCGTTTGTTGAAATTTCCTTCATAATAGTTTATGAAGGCTCGGTTGACGAGCCGGGTGCCTCCTGGTGTGGGATAGTTGCCTGAGAAATACCAGTCACCGGGGCAATCCGGGACTGCCTGATGAAGCCCTTCAAGAGTCTGGTAGACGAGACAGACTTCTGCATTGATGTCACCGTCGCGGGTAAGCATTTCAACTATTTTACGTGAGATGTCAGAGTCGGTGAATGGGGCGTAGACTGCTTTGACGCAGTTTTCAAGCTCAATGTCAAGCACTGTTTCCATCTGCTTGCAGCGGAGATAGGTCTGCCGGAGAATATCGGCTTGACCTGTTTCAACAAGCAACTCCACGGCCGCACGGAAAGCAATAAATTCGCTCATGCGCGACATGTCTATGCCGTAATAGTCAGGGTAGCGCACTTGGGGCGATGAAGAAACAACGACGATTTTTTTCGGAGCCAGACGGTCAAGCATTTTCAGGATTGACTGGCGCAGGGTGGTTCCGCGGACAATACTGTCATCGATTACCACGAGTGTGTCTACTCCGTCTTTGACTGTGCCGTAAGTGACGTCGTAGACATGGGCTGCAAGGTCATTTCGCTCATCACCTTCGGCAATGAACGTGCGTAGCTTAATATCTTTTATTGCAACCTTCTCCACACGCAGCCGGCGGTCCATCACCTTGCGGAGCGATTCCGGTGTGAGTGAGCCTTCAGCTGAGAGTTGCAAGATGTTTGCCAGCTTGCTCTCCTCCAGTTCGCGGTTAAGCTGCTCCACCATACCTATAAATGCCACTTCGGCGGTGTTGGGGATGAAAGAGAAGATGGAGTGTCGGAGGTCGCCGTCAATGGCTTTCATAACATCGGGGACCACGTTGGCACCTAATTTTTTGCGCTCGCGGTAAATGTCGGCGTCACTCCCGCGTGAGAAGTAGATGCGTTCAAATGAGCATCGTGCATTTGAACTGCATCCAAGAATGTCGGTAGTGCTGATTCGACCGGCTTTGTTGACAATCAGAGCCGATCCGGGTGTGAGTTCGTTGATACGGTCAATGTCAAGGTTAAAGACGGTCTGCAATACGGGGCGTTCGGATGCTACGGCTACGATTTCATCATCGGCATACCAGAATGCCGGACGGATGCCGTGTCGGTCACGAAGCACAGCCATATCGCCCGAACCGGTGGCCGAGCAGATCACAAAACCTCCGTCCCAATCGGGAGCTGCGGATGAAAGAACCCGGCGGAGATCTATGTTATCCTCGACGGCAAGACTAAGCTGCGGGTCAACGAGTGATTCGCGGAATTCACGATAAACGCGGTGGTTTTCCTTGTCGAGCGCGTCACCGAGCTGCTCGAGAAGCACAACCGTGTCACTGTAAAGGCGTGGATGCTGTCCGCGAGCCACTACCTTACGGAAAATCTCGTCGACGTTGGTCATGTTGAAATTGCCGCACATAAGCAAGTTGCGTGAGCGCCAGTTGTTGCGGCGGAGAAAAGGATGGACGTAGGATATACCGCTCTTGCCTGTGGTTGAATAGCGCAGATGGCCCATATAGATTTCGCCGATAAATGGAGCATAGGCATCAACCTCCTCCGGCGAAGCGGACGCGAAGTCAAATCCTGACAACTGAGCCGTCACTTCGGTGAAAATTTCCTTAATGGCAGTGGAGCCGAGCGCTCTTTCGCGGAAAACGTAGTCATGACCAGGGCGTGGCCGGAGTTTCACTACTCCGATTCCGGCACCTTCCTGGCCGCGGTTGTGCTGCTTCTCCATCATGAGATAGAGTTTCTTCAGCCCGTAGGCATACGTTCCGTATTTCTGTTTGTAATATTCAAGTGGCTTCAGAAGGCGAATCATCGCAATGCCACATTCATGTTTGAGGGGTTCCATTGCAGCTGGCGGTAATGAAGGGAAAAAGATGGAGAGAGGAGAATGGTAATCAGTTATGATTCACGTTGAGAATATCAACGGATAAAGAGCAATTCACGATACTTGGGCAAAGGCCACATCTCATTGTCGACCATGAGTTCGAGCTTGTCGATGTGATGACGTATGGTTTCAAGGCATGGCGCAACGTTGAGAGAGTAAGCCAAAGCTTTTTCGCGCTCGCTTTCGATGCGGTTGGCTGCTTTGCGGGCCTCGACCATGCGGTTGACCTCCTCTTTGATTGTGGAGCAGTGAGCCATGATCTTCTCAACGGTAGTGGCATCCTGTTCAGAGAGTTTCATGCCCTTTTCGCCGGGGAAGAGTTCTCGTATCTTGACCATATTGTCAAGCAGGATAGAGAGATAGCGGGTGGCAACCGGGAGAATATGGTTGATGGCCAGATCACCCAGTACACGGGCTTCGATCTGAATCTTCTTGGTATACATTTCCCACTTCACCTCGTTGCGGGCCTCGAGTTCAACACGGGTCATTACGCCGGTCTTGGTAAACATTTCGATGGATGAGGGGCGAAGATATGCGTCGAAAATGAGTGCGGGATTCGTCTCGCAGTCAAGACCGCGACGGGCTGCCTCCTCTTTCCACTCATCGGAGTAGCCGTTGCCGTCAAAGTGGATGGGGCTTGACTCCTGAAGGAGTTTCTTTATTTCGGCCAGAAGAGCATGAGTGAGATTTTCGCCGGCCTCGAGTCGTGAGTCAACTTTTGCCTTGAAGTCAGAGAGCTGTTCGGCCACGGCGGCGTTGAGGGCAATCATGGCAGATGCGCAGTTGGCGCTTGAACCTACGGCTCGGAACTCGAAACGGTTGCCGGTGAATGCGAATGGCGAAGTACGGTTGCGGTCTGTGTTGTCGATCATCAGCTTGGGAATCTGCGGAAGATCCATCGAAATTTCCTCCTTGCCTGCCATTGCTATGAGTTCATCCTTGTCAGAATTCTCGATTTTGGTGAGGATTTCGGCAAGCTGTGAGCCGGTGAAGATGGAAATGATGGCAGGCGGCGCCTCGTTGGCACCTAAACGATGGCTGTTCGTGGCCGACATTATTGAGGCCTTGAGAAGCGCATTGTGGCGGTGAACCGCAGCCATGACGTTGGCTACGAATGTGATGAACTGAAGATTGTCCATCGGTGTCTTGCCGGGTCCGAAAAGCAGTACACCGGTGTCGGTTGAGAGGCTCCAGTTGTTATGCTTACCCGAGCCGTTGATTCCTGC
The DNA here is from genome assembly GCA_964554195.1 of uncultured Staphylococcus sp. Taxonomy (GTDB): domain Bacteria; phylum Bacteroidota; class Bacteroidia; order Bacteroidales; family Muribaculaceae; genus Duncaniella. The sequence goes on along the minus strand of CAZKNK010000023.1, from coordinate 22,279 downwards.
AAACGGTTTCTCGTGGAAAAGAACGCGGAAGTTGTGGCGGCGTGCCACTTCGGCCATCACTGACATGATGAGCATGTTATGGTCGTTGGCCAGATTGGTTTCCTCATAGATCGGGGCAAGTTCAAACTGGTTAGGAGCCACCTCGTTGTGACGTGTCTTGACGGGAATTCCGAGTTTGTGGGCTTCGATTTCAAGGTCGAGCATGAATGCCTCCACACGTGAGGGAATTGCTCCGAAATAGTGGTCCTCGAGCTGCTGGTTCTTGGCTGATTCGTGGCCCATGAGTGTACGACCTGTCATTACCAGATCAGGACGGGCTGCATAAAGAGCCTCGTCAACAAGGAAGTATTCCTGTTCCCAACCCAGGTTTGAAATCACGTGGCGCACGGCAGGATCAAAATACCGGGCTACGGCGGTTCCGGCCTTGTCTACAGCCGAGAGAGCGCGGAGCAGCGGAGTCTTGTAGTCGAGTGATTCGCCTGTATAGGATATGAAGATAGTTGGAATACAGAGGGTGTTGTCCATTATGAAGGCCGGTGATGAGATGTCCCATGCCGAGTAGCCGCGGGCCTCGAAGGTATTGCGGATACCGCCGTTGGGAAAGCTCGATGCGTCAGGCTCCTGCTGGACGAGGAGTTTGCCTGAAAATTCCTCTACCATTCCACCTTTGCCGTCATGCTCCACGAAAGCATCATGCTTTTCGGCGGTTGTCTCTGTCAGAGGCTGAAACCAGTGGGTGTAGTGACGGGCGCCGTTATCAATAGCCCACTGCTTCATTCCGGCAGCGACACTGTCGGCGTATTCGGCGGGTAGCGGCTCCTTGTTGTCGATGGCGTTGACAAGGGCACGGTAGGTGGCCAGAGGAAGATATTCAAACATCTTCCGGCGGTTAAAAACGAGCTTGCCGTAGTAAGTCTCGGGGCGTTCGGTGGGGATACTTACCGGAACTGCCTTGCGGTTGGAGGCTTCTTCAACGACTTTGAATCTCAACGATGACATAATAATTTGATATTTGGTTAAAAAATCTGATTTCTATTTTGAATGATTGTTTATTTCAGGCAGGTTGAGCCGGGCGATACGCTCCATGGCTTTTACGGTCAGCTCGCGGGTGTTGAAGGCTGTCAGTCGGAGGAAACCTTCGCCGGCGGGTCCGAATCCCGACCCCGGGGTGCCTACCACTCCGCAGCGCTCAAGCAGGTAATGGAAAAACTGCCATGACGTCATTCCGTCAGGAGCTTTGACCCAGATATATGGAGAGTTGACGCCACCATGCACCTTGAATCCGGCCCCTGTGAGAGCTGTGCGGATTATGACGGCGTTTTCAAGATAATATGCTATGTCACGTGTCACTTCGGCACGTCCCTGCGGTGTGTAGAGTGCGGCTGCGGCACATTGGGAGATGTAGGATGCTCCGTTAAACTTGGTGGTCTGGCGGCGAAGCCAAAGCGGATTCAGTTTCACACGTTTTCCGGATTCATCGATACCGGTCAGTGATTCAGGCACAACGGTGTAGCCTAACCGTACCCCTGTAAACCCTGCTGTCTTGGAGAAACTTCTGAATTCAATGGCCACATCCTTAGCTCCTTCAATCTCATAAATGGAGTGGGGAATGTCAGGGTCAGTGATATAAGCTTCGTATGCGGAGTCAAAGAGCAGCAACGAACCGTTTTGGCGGCAGTAGTCAACCCATTTTTTCAACTCGCTGCGAGTCAGTACAGTGCCGGTGGGATTGTTGGGATAGCAGAGATATATGATGTCGGCTTTTTCTGCGGGCAGAGCCGGTACGAAGTCGTTTTCAGAGTTGCAAGGCAGGTAGATTACGTTGTCCCAGCATCCTGACGGGAGCAGATTGCCGGCGCGTCCGCCCATCACGTTTGTGTCCACATAGACCGGATATACAGGGTCAGTGACAGCCACACGGTTGTCGGCGGAAAGGATGTCACCGATATTTCCGAGGTCGCTTTTTGCACCGTCGCTGATAAAAATTTCATCCATACTGATGTCAATTCCACGGCTTCCGTAGTCATGCTCGGCAATTAGGGTGCGAAGAAACTTATAACCCTGCTCCGGACCGTAGCCTTTGAATGTTTCGGCTGAAGCCAGATCGTCGGCCGCTTTACGGATGGCTTCTACAGCTGCTCCGCATAGCGGGAGTGTGACGTCACCTATCCCCATGCGAATAATCTCCGCGTCAGGATGCTGCTCGCCATACTCTCTCACGATCCGGGCCACCTCACTGAAGAGGTAGGCACCGGGCAGCTTGCAGTAATCAGAATTGACTTTAATCATTTTTTAATGATACTATATAATAAATCCTATGTGTAGTCACAATTATTGTTGCTGAAACGATGGGTGATATGTCCCGGTGAACACGGTAGTGGCTCCTCCGGTCATCATCACGCGGTCATCACCTACCGAAATGCAGAGGTCACCGCCAAGCAGATCCACTCTAACTTCCTTTCCGGTCAGACCTAAAAGCGATGAAGCTACGGCTGCCGCACAGGCTCCCGTGCCGCATGCCTGAGTTTCACCCGAACCGCGTTCCCAAACACGCATTTCTATTTCAGATGGTGATATGATTCGGATAAACTCGATGTTGGCACGGTCGGCCCACATCGGATGGTGTTCAAGCTCCCGGCCGATGACCGGCAGATTGATTGACGCAAGGTCATCTGTCACAATCACTCCGTGAGGATTACCCATTGAGACGGCGGTCAGTCTGAGCGTTCCGACCGAAGTTTCAACCGGAGCTGCGATCATTGGGTCCGAGGTGGAGAGCAGACCGATTTCCTTAGGATCGAGCGAGGGGCGACCCATGTCAACCGTCACAGATTCCACTTCATTACCGTCCATATTAAGCGAAAGCACCTTGATTCCGGCGAGGGTCTCAAGGTGTATCGTTGTTTTGTCAGTAAGTTTGTAGTCGTGGAGAAATTTTGCAACGCATCGACTGCCGTTGCCACACATCTTGGCTTCCGAACCGTCGGCGTTAAAAATTCTCATTTTGAAATCGGCTGATGTTGAGGGCAAAATCAGTATTATACCGTCGCCGCCTATGCCTTTGTGTCGGTCGCTCATTTCACGCGCTAAATCACTCAACCGCTCCGGACACTTCTCCATGCAGTTAATGTAGATGTAGTCGTTGCCGATGCCATGCATCTTAGTGAAATGAATTTCTGACGCCATAGTCAAAAGGGAATTGAAAAATTCACCCCGCAAAGGTAATGATTTTTCCGGAAACTCCAACAATGCGCTTACGATTTTTTCAAGAGATAGTGAAGAATGAGAAATCTTTTTTTGGTGGGGATTAGGAATTGCCGAAAAAAGAAGTTAACTTTGTGGCATTATGAGTGGCTTCAGAAATGTTCTCAAGGAAGGAACGGTGCTTAACGGCACACACTGTGACTTCACTATAGTCAGAGCCGAGGATCAGGATGGCTTTGGCGTCAACTATATTGCCACCGGATTAAACCGCGATATTCCTGAAGCGCGGCGGAAAAATGACCCGAACATAAACAAGCCGCAGCGATATAATGTGCGCGAGTTTTTTATGTTTCATTGCAGTACGCGCGATGATGATGGAGTGAAAATTGTGACTCCTGACGACTCAAAGTCGACCGTCAATGAGTTTCGTGAGGTTTTCAATACTGCCATACCGTGGTTTATCGAAGCTTCAGACGGAGTGGATGCGTTGGTTCAGATTGTTGATTTTTTTGAGGCTAACGGCACATCTTATTATGTGACCGAGTTTCTTGACGGACCAAACTTCCTTGATTACGTCAAGTCAAAAGGGAAGTTGACCCTCGAGGAAAGCCGCAAGGCACTTCTGCCGATATTTATGGCAGTGCGTCATCTCCATACCCGCCACATGCTTCACACCGATCTGTCGCCCCACTGCATAGTGATTTGCCGGAACCCTGACGGAAGTATGCGCCCGGTTCTGACCCATCATTATGGTTGTAAGCCATTCGTTGACCGTGCCGAGGCCGCATGGTCGCTTCCGCCGGTGACATGCCCTGAGGGGTATGCTCCGATAGAGCAGTATGGCGAGATGGACAAGTTTCTGCCACAGACCAACGTTTATTCGCTCGCTGCCACTTTAGTGTACGCTCTTTCAGGCACGGAACCTCCCACGGCGTCGGAGGTGACCGATGACACTATTTCATCGATTCTTTCTGACCATGTCCCCCAGAAATTCATTGATGAGCTTACGAAGGCCATGAAACCTGATTGGCATGATCGTCATTCTAACACTCATGAACTTCGCATTGCCCTGCTCAATGCGCTCGATGAGGTGAACGAGCAGGCGCGGATTGCTGAGGAAAACGCCCATCCCGAGCGCAAGCGGCGTAGAAACATCGTCAGAATTGTCTGGATGACCCTGCTTGTAGCCGCTCTTTTGATGCTGATAGGGCTGGTGAGTATGGGTTGAGCGATATTTAAACGTGATTGTAATAAACTTTTTGCTTGCACAGATTGTTTTATAACTAAAATTAATATTCACAATTTAAAAAATAACTGATATGAAAGCATTAAACATCGTTTTAGCAGTATTAGGTGGTGCCGTTGCCGGCGCAGCAGTTGGTCTTCTTCTTGCTCCTGAAAAGGGTGAGCGTACCCGTAAAAACATCGTTGAGTATCTGAAATCAAAGGGTATTAAACTCCAGAAGAGCAAAATCGAAGAACTCGCTGACGAAATTGCCGAGGAACTCGAATCGAAGTGATCCCTTCCTACACTAATGATGTAGAAGTTCACGCATCCCTGCACACTACTAACCGTAAAAAATCGACTGAATTATGAACGCTTCATGGCTTTATGCTTTTATCGGCGGCGCCCTCGTTGGCGCAGGTGCGGCAATCCTTTTTGCTCCTGAAAAGGGTGAGGATCTCCGTGCGCGTATCAAAAACCTTCTTCGCAAGAAGGGTCTCATCTGCTCCGAAAACGAAATAGACGCGCTGGTTGAGCAGCTTACGACCGAAATCGACGACTGACAGAAGGCCGGTTTCCTGACATGATAAATTCGCTTCGCACGGCCTGCATCCCCTGAATATAAGGGGGTGAGTGACGTGCGAAGCGTCAAGTTTTAAATTTTTATCCTTCTGTGATGGCTGAAAAAGAAAATTCGGTTAAGACCTTATGGGCGGAATTGAAAAATTATATCGCTCTTAATGTTGATTATGCCAAGCTGACTCTGTCGGAAAAATTCACAATTCTTCTGACAACGGCGGCTATATGCGGCATAGCGTTTGCACTCATAACTCTGATGATGTTTTTCCTATCAATGGCGCTTGTTCGCTGGATAGCTATGTCAACGGGTATGATCGGCGCCTACTTCATTATGTTCGGATTCTATGTGATACTCATGATTGTTGTCGGAGTGTTGAGGAAGCCGCTGATAATCAATCCTATTTCAAAATTTATTACCAAATTGTTTTTCAAGCCATGAGCAATACGAAGGTCTTACCTCATTCCCGCGAGGACTGGGAGGGATATACGATAGATGAGGTGCGCTATCTTCGCGCATACACTGCCGCCCGTATGGAGATAGCCCGGGAGCGGCTTCAGGCTAATGCCAAGAGTTTTGTTTCGGGCAACGGGGCTTCAGGCGGAGGCACCGGAATTATGTCGCGCATACTCGGCACTCTGAGTTATCTCGACATTGCCCTGGTCACTTTCAAACTGGGCAAAAGCATTTTCCGCATCTTCCGCACTGTCCGCGGCAAGTAGCGGTCGACGTGTGTCGGCTCTAAACCGCGCCATGATGTCATCACATTAAAAACATTTTATCTGCTTATGAACGATTATGTGGAACTCCGGCTTGAAATTGAGCCATGCTCTGAAACCGCTACTGACGTGATAGCGGCAATGCTTGCCGAAGTCGGGTTTGAATCTTTTGTCCCGGACGAGACCGGGCTGACAGCCTATGCGGTAAAGGAGCTTTTTGACCGCGAGGCGGTTGATTCGGTGCTTGCCGATTTCCCGCTCGAAGCTTCCGTTACTGTGTCCGGTGTGGAAACCGTCGAAGGCCGTGACTGGAACGAGGAATGGGAGAAAAATTACTTTCAACCTATCGTAATATCTGACCGATGTGTGATTCACAGTTCGTTTCACAAGGATATTCCCCGATGCCGTTTTGATATAGTAATTGACCCGAAAATGGCCTTCGGCACCGGTCATCATGCCACCACATCACTGATTATTGAGCAGTTGCTTGAGAGAGTTAAACCGGGCATGAAAGTGATTGATATGGGTACAGGCACCGGTATACTTGCTATTCTAAGCTCTATGCTTGGAGCCGATGAAGTGACCGCAATCGAAATTGACGGATTTGCTTGGGAAAACGCGGTCGAGAACATGAAACTCAATGATCGAACTAATGTGAAGGTGATTCATGGCGATGCTTCAATGCTTCCGACCGGTTACGATGCCGACATTTTCATCGCTAACATCAACCGAAATATAATCACGGCCGACATTGCCGAGTATGTATGCACACTCCGTCAGGGTGGAACGATGCTTCTGAGCGGATTCTATGAATCAGACATCCCTGCTATAATGGAGGCGGCTTCACCGCTCGGACTTGAGTATGTCAGTCACACCGTCAAGGGCGACCACTGGACCTGTGTCTGTCTCACTTACACCAAACCTGCCGACTGATGAAACGGATTCTGTTTTTTATTGCCATTTTGCCGGCAATCTTTGCAGTTGCCGCATCAGCAGCTTCACTTGAGAAGCCGGAAAAGGACAAGTTTGCCTGGGGTGCTGAAATAGGTCCTGCTATAGATTTGTGTGGCGACGACATGTCAACCATCAACATCGGCGCACACTTCGGTTATCGCAACCGCTTCATCGACATAGCCGGCGTAGGAGCTGAGATAGATATGATGATGTCTAATTCAAGCCGGATGTTTCCGGTCTACGCTATATTCCGGTCAAGCTTCAGCACGAAAAAGCAGCTTGTGTTTGCTGATGTCAAGGTAGGATGTGCTGTTGCTAATGCTTACGGCGAACACTCGCAGACCGTTTTTTATGCAAGTCCGGGAGTCGGATTCAATCTTGCCGGAAGCAGTAAATTTCAGAGCTATATGACAATCAGCTATGTTTATTCCGGGATGTCGTTTCCCGCACTCAAGCAGTCAAATGAAGTGACCGGTGTCAATCAGGTTTGCATCCGGATAGGTGTCACTTTCTGACCTCCGTTTAAACAAAGAAATAAATTCAAATAATGAAACTGACTATGAAATCAATTTTTATGACGGGTCTGATGACCCTTGTATTCAGCGCCTGTGCTGTGGCCGGACAGCCTAACTATACGGTCACCTTTCCCGCCGGCGATGATTTTGATGACACGATGGGCTACATTGTTGACTATGATTCCGGTTCAAGGCTCGACTCAGTGATCGTGGCCGACGGAATGGTGAAATTTTCCGGAAATGTCGCTGAACCTATACTGGCCCGAATCATTGTCGACGGAAATCGCGGTCCGGTGTTTGTCCTTGAACCCGGTACAGTCACCATTGATGCCGCCACCAAATCGGCAACAGGTACAGTCCTTAATGACCGCCTTAATGGCTACGTGGACCGTATTTCAGCCATTATTGAGGAGGCCAACTCACTCCCGCAGGATTCAACTTCTATTCCCCGCATGATGGAACTTCAGGCTGAGTATGAGGCTATCCCTGACAAGGCATTTGCTGAAAACGCCGACAATCCCATCGGTCTTTACTTCTTCCTACAGAACGCATACGAGATGACTCTGCCGGAACTTGACGCCGCCATGGCATCCAATCCGCGCCTTGCGGCATCAAAGCGTGTTCAGGCCCAGCGCGAAGCTCTTTTAGCCGAGCAGGCTACATCGGTGGGTAAGATGTTTAAGGATTTCAGTGTGACATACGATGGTAAGACGGAAAAACTCAGCGACTATGTAGGCAAAGGAAAGTTTGTGCTTGTCGACTTCTGGGCAAGCTGGTGCGGACCATGCATCCGTGAAATCGGTACACTGAAAAAGATTCGTGAGGAGTTTGGTCCGAAAGGATTGGAGATTCTCGGGGTGGCTGTTTGGGATGAGCCGGCCAACACTCTACGTGCCATCAAGCAGCATGACATTCCCTGGCACTCGATGATTGATGCACAGACCATTCCTACTGACCTCTACGGCATTTCAGGTATTCCCTGTATAATCCTTTTCGGTCCCGACGGCACCATCCTTTCACGCGGCCAGCAGGGTCAGAATCTTGTTGACGCCGTCAGGACGGCAATGGAATCTGTTGAACCATCCGTTCCCTCGGCTGAATAATCCCGGGGTTTTAACTTTACCATCTGATGACAAAGGCCGGCTGCAACACACAGTCGGCCTTTGTCATGCTTTAAGGGCAATTAATCCTGTCAGGAGGGTTAGAGTTTCATCCCGATTCCAAAGAGTGCATAGTCATAAATCACGGGGTCATCGGGGCGGAAACGCCGGAGATGGTCAGTGATTTCCATGACTGCCCGTCGGTCGGCTGCTTTGCGGGTGAGCAGACCGAGTTCGCGGGCCGTGTCACCTACGTGGACATCGAGCGGAATGTAGAGCTGCGACGGTTTCATGAAATCCCATACGCCGAGGTCAACTATACCGTCATTTCTGACGAGCCAGCGGAGTGCCATGTTGACACGTTTGAGTGCCGAGGCGTTGATATTCACCGGCAGACAACGTGAATCATTTTCGCCGCCGTTGGCTGCTGCCAGACGGGTGTTGATTGCATCGACAAGTTTCCAAGCCGGAAATTCATCATCTGCTACACTGTTGGCAATGGCAAAATCGGCCAAAGATCCGTGGTGTGAATAAATGTCACGCAGCCCACGCAGGAAATGCTTGAGGTTGCGGACAAAAAATGTCCGGTGGATGTTTCCGTCGGCCAAATCTTCAAAAGCACCGTCGGTCACGAACCGGTAAGGTTTGTTTTCCATCAGTGTGAGCAGCCGGTCGCAGTCACGGCAAATCATCTTGCGGTTGCCCCATGCAATGGCAGAGGTCAGGAGCGATGTGATTTCTATATCGCGCAGGTCGGTAAACCGGCGTGGAAACTGTACCGGGTCATCAGCTATGAATGTGGGATTGTTGATTCGCGCCGCTTCGGTGTCAAGCAGGTCGCGCAGGTCATTTTGGGTTATTGACATGGGTAATTGCAGATGAAATCAAGGGGTTCGACCGAAACCGGACAGAACCCCTTGTAGATGCGGGATATTTATCGGCCCGAGCCGAGGATACGGTCACGGATTCCGGTGTTTAGATCAGCAAGCGAATTGAGGTTTTCCAAAGTGAGGTGCATGCGGTAGCGCCAGTAGTGGCGTGGATTGGCCGGAATGTTGATCAGTTCCTCACGCGGATCGTGACGACGCACCACTCCGTCAATCGAGAGCCAGTCCTGAAGCGGCAGTATGCAAAGCATGGAGGGTGACTCAAGATGGAGCCTGATGATGCGGTCACAAATCCAGGGTTCGGCATACTGCGGAGCCTGTCCCGGTTCATGAAGCACTTCATTGTAGAATCGCTGTGTGACAGCCGGATCGGTCTCCCACCAACGGCGGATTCCGTCCATGTCATGAGTGGAAGTGGTGCAGACGGAATAGTAGGGATATTTCCATGTTACGCCAAACGGAGTAGCGGGGTCTTTGGGCATACGCTGAATTTCAAGAGCAAGAATCTCAAGATTATTCATCACGGCTGGTACGCATGCCGGAATCATTCCGAGGTCCTCCGCGCAGACGAGCATATCTGTGGCATCAATCAATGCGGGAAGTTTCCACATGGCTTTGCCATACCAGAAATCGTTGTGGCGATGATAGTAGAAGTCATCATACAGGCGGTCGAAACACCAACGCTCATAGTCAGTGAGCGAGCGATATGTGTAGGTCTGCTGTCCGGCGATGCGGGGATGGTATTTACCCTTTTCGTACGGGTCCTCGATAAACAGCACCTGATCTATCAATCCGAGCAGAGCGTCACACAGGTGACTGTTTTCATCATTTTTCTCTTGTCCGGCAAAGTAATCCACGACTTTGCGCTGAGTGGAGAATTCATCTTTGAGGCGGTAGCGTCCGTTGCCGATGTCGACGAGGAATCGCTCGCGTGCTTCGTCGGCCTTGTCACCGAAGAAGTCACCGAGCATCCAGTCCATGATGAACGGAGTGGTCTGCCTGTCGACATCAATCCAGAAGTCATAGTTGTAGCGGAGTTCGTCGGGAGAGTAGGGGAGAGCAGGGTTGAAAATTCCGAGCAGGCCGTGAACCGCATCCATGGGAATCTGCCAGATGCGGAAAAATCCAAGCACATGGTCAATACGGTAGGCATCAAAGTATTCAGCCATCTTGCGGAAGCGTGATTTCCACCAACCGAAGTTGTCACGGGCCATTTCCTCCCAGTTATAGGTCGGGAATCCCCAGTTTTGTCCGAGGACTGAGAAATCATCAGGCGGCGCGCCGGCCTGACAGTCAAGATTGAATAGTCGCGGGTTGATCCACGCATCTACGCTCGTGCGTGATATTCCGATGGGAATGTCGCCTTTGAGGGCTACTCCATGACTGCCGGCGTATTCGTGAACAATTCTCATCTGACGGTCAAGGTGATATTGTTGGTATAGCACGAAGTTAATATCGTCGGGATGTGAAGCGATGAAGTCGGCTACCTTCTTTTCGTCATAAACGGCATATTCTCCCCACATTGACATGTCCGCCGTATGATGGATGTCGCGCAGCACACAGAATGCGGCGTAGGGCATGAGCCAATAGGCGTTTTTGTCGACGAATTTCTTGAAATCGTCACTCTCGAGCGTGGCTTTGCCCGACTGAGCGAACAGTTCTCGGGCATATTCGTTTTTGGCATTGTTGACCCTCTCGTAGTCAACCTGAGTCAGGTCATTGAGTTCGTGGCGGAGGTTTTCATAATAGTGGCGACGTTCGGCATTTTCAAGTGTCCCCATCTCACTGAGTCGGAGATACATAGGATGTAACGCAAACGTTGAGTTGGCGTTATAGGGATATGAGTCGGTCCATGTCCCGGTCATGGTTGTGTCATTGATCGGGAGGAGCTGGATGAAAGTCTGCTTGGTGGCTGCGGCCCAGTCAACCATCAGTTTAAGGTCAAAGAAGTCACCGACACCGAAATCATCCTCGCTTCGGAGTGAGAACACGGGAATAGCCACACCTGCCCCGCGCCAGGGAGCGAGAGGATTGACGAGTCGCTGACCGGCATCGACCACGGCTGTGGATTTGGTTTCGGGATTCAACTCAAGAACCCGGTTGTCACGTCCCTCCCATGCCACGGGTTCACCCGAAGCGGTATTGATGAGAAGAAACTTATATTCAATCTTACCGTTCAGTCCGCTCAGTGGAATGTTAACGCGCCAGCGGGGATAATCGGCATCAGACATGCGTAGAGCTTTGGCCGGATCCCAGTGTCCCAATTCGTCACATGAACCGCTTACGGCTACAGTCTGATCAGGATGCACCATAGGAGCATCAACTGTCAGAGTCAGCATCCCTGGAGCCGAAACCACGGGAGCCTGACGATTTTCACGACGCAGGATGCGCTCTGTAAATGCTGCCGAATAATATGGTTTGTCCCAGGGCTGATCCTGCCATCGGTCATTGATTTCAGCGCGATGAACCGAGCCGTTCTGGCTGAATACGTGAGCGGGACCCCACTCGCGGCGGATCTCACCGTTTTCGCGTTTCACGATGTAGGAGTAGCTGAACTCTCTGACCGATGCCGGAATTTCCACTTCGGTGGACCATGATTCATCGCCGGTGAGTGTCATCGGGATTGCGAGAGCTTCGTCACCGCCACCCAATATGTCGGGCTGTCCTGTCAGATAGAGCGACTCGCCCCAGACGGTACGGTAATTGACTTTGAAAGTTAGTTTCATAGGTATTGGGAAGTATGATATGTTATTGATTTGCTGTTTTGGCTGTCAATCCACAAAGATAACATTTTATTCCGGTAAGATGTTAATGGCGACCGGTAATTTTTTAGTTCATGGTCCGAAAAATTTCAAAAAAAGCGGGGCGACGCATGTTTGCGCCGCCCCGGCAGGTTGTGTAGAGCCTGTTTTTTGATTCTTATCAGGTCTTATTTTACTTCGGGGTCAAGGATGACAACGCGATAGTTGTTCTGATCGTTAAGGGTCTTGACAAAGTTCTTGATGTCATCGATTGTGACAGAGTTGACAGCCTCGACGTTGCCGTTGAATGAGTCGACTCCGTTGATGACATAGCCGTTGATGGCTGAAAGCCACGGTGAGTTTTTCTCCTTAGCAGCTGTGAAGCTCTTGACCATATATTCTTTAGCGGGAGAAATTTCATCAACGGTCACGTCTGATGCCATGTTTTGAATCTCCTGAGCAATGTAGGCGAGAACCTGCTCCTTCATTTCCGGTTTCATGGGGAACATGGTCTGAACCATTGCATTGAGACCTCCGGCAGAGCGCTCCAATGAGGCGTTGGCACCGATTGAGTAAACTGCTCCCATCTCTTCACGTACTTCCTTGAGGAGACGGTTGCTGAGAACCTGTCCGGCGATTGAAGCCACGATAGCGTCTTTCATCGTGTAGGGCATACGTCCTGATTCAAAGATAGCAACCCAGGTCTGAGGAGTTTCCATTTTGACTGAGGAAACATCTGTGGCAGAGCCTTCGTTTACGAGATATTTGGGATTCATCTGCTCTTTGGTCAGGGGTTTGGCTGCGGTGGCAGCGTCGCCGGGAATAGAGGCGATATACTGCTCTACGAGCGGACGGAGAGCTTCAGCGTCAACGTTGCCGACGAAGATGAATGTGTAGTCGGCAGCGTTTTTCATCATGTCGCGGACAAGGGTGATGGCCTGTTCGCGTGATGCCTTGTCAACAACTTCCGAGGTCAGGGGGAGCTGACGGGGTGTTCCGAAGAGATTCTCATAGATTTTGGTCATGAAAATAAACTGCGGATCACTTTCCTGATGTGCGAGTGCAGCTGAGTTTGAACTCTGAAGTGCGGCAAATTCGTCGGCAGTGAAGTTATAGTTTGTGAATGTCATGTAAAGAAGCTCCATCAGAGTGGGGAGATCTTTAGGTGTGGTGTAGCCACCGATCGAGCGTGAGAAGTTGCCGATGCTGAGTGAGAGGGCAACATTCTTGCCTTTTGTGTATTTGGTGAGATCGGAGTTGGTGTAGTCACCCAGTCCGTTGTCATTGATGACTTCGTCGAGGAAGCGGATAGTGTTGTCATATTCCTCACCGGCGTTCTGCCATCCGTCAGGTGCGTAGGCCGAAAGGAGAATTTCGTCATCCTTATATTTGGTGGACTTGAAGATAACTTTTGCTCCGTTTGAGAGGGTCCATTCTGTTGCACCGAACTGCTCGAGTGGCTTTTCGGAAACGATTTTACCCGGAGCGGGGAGTGCGGGGATCAGAGGCTCTGTCTTAAGTTCTTCAACGAATGCTTCGAGAGTTTCAGCGTCGACTTTATTGATGACACTTTGGAGTGCTTCACGGGTGGGAGCAACGATGCCCTCCTTTTCGGGAGCAAGGGCAATGACCACACGGTTGTCCTTGGTGATAGTTTCGGCAAAAGCCTGATTGATGAGTTCGACGGGAATCATCGGAGCCATCTGTTTGTAGAAGTTATATTCGGTTTCGATGCCGGGGATGGGGTCATTGTCAATGAAGGCGCGGACATATTCAGTCACGTAGGGAGTACTTTCACGGGTGGCGCGATTGTTGTAAGTGGTTTCCATGCGTGCGAGGAATTCGTTGCGGGCCATTTCATATTCATTGGCAGTGAATCCTCCTTCAGCTGCACGGAGAGCTTCACGGTAGGCTGCCTCAAGTGCGGGGTCAATCTTGTCTCCGTTAGCCAAAGCGTAGAGTGTAAAGGCGTCTTTGGTCTTGGCAAGAAGGAACTCACCGTATTTACCGCCAGCAGCTGCAAAGGGTGCGTCGGGTTTGGCGGCGATGTCGCTGAGACGCTGGTTGAGCATGGATGAAATCATGGCTTCCATGTAGTGCTGAAGGAGATACATGGGGGTGTTGCGCATTTCACGTGGTGTTGCGTCTGAAAGGAACATCATTTCACCGATGAGTGCATTCTGCTCGGGGTCAGAACCAACGGCGTAGATGGTGCCTTCATGATCGGGAACGGCTTCGTAGACACGCTCGCGGGGATTTTCGGGCATCTCGATATCGGCAAACATTTCCTTGATTTTGCCTTCGATGCGATCAACGTCAATGTCGCCGACCACTATTACTGCCTGCTGATCGGGACGATACCATGTCTCATAGTAGTCGCGCAGGGCCTGATAGGGGAAGTTGTCCACAACCTCCATTGTGCCGATAGGCAGACGGTGGCCATATTTGGATGTAGGATAGATTTCGGGGAGAATACGCTCCAGGATACGCATCTGGCCTACGTTAGAGCGGCGCCACTCTTCGTGAATCACACCGCGCTCCTTGTCGATTTCGGTCGGTTCGAGGAGCAGATCGTTAGCCCAGTCATGGAGAATGAGCAGACATGAGTCCTGAACAGAGGTGCGGGCTACAGGCACGTTGGTAATATTGTAGACAGTCTCGTCAACACCGGTGTAGGCATTGAGGTTAACGCCGAATTTCACTCCAACAGTCTCAAGCCAGTCACGCAGACTGCTGCCGGGAAAGTGGGTAGTGCCGTTGAAGCACATGTGTTCGAGGAAGTGGGCCAGACCGCGCTGATTGTCCTCCTCAAGGATCGAGCCGACTTTCTGTGCGATATAGAAGTCAGCCTGACCTTTGGGATATTCGTTGTGGCGGATGTAATAGGTCAGGCCATTGGGGAGCTGACCGATTCTGACTGCGGTGTCGACAGGCAGTGGCTCAAGCATTGGGTTGCCCTGTGCTACTGCGAGCGAGGGAACCAGCATGGCTGCGATCAACAGCACGAGGGCTGTCATTTTTGCTTTGATGTTCATCGTTAATTTATTGATAATTTTGGTTTGGTTTCGATCGGTTTATAAGTATTTGACGCGGAATTTGGCTGAAAGTTACATCCGGTTATGAAATTTTTTATTGTTTTGAATTCTCCGAGTCATTCATGATGTAGACTTTGGCATCAGATACCTCACCGGCGGTGTCAAACATGCATGGTATGACGAGAGTTCCTTTGGTGTCGATCGCGCCCCATTTGCCGTCCTGGCAAACAATGGCGTAGCCATAATTGAAATCACGGACTTCATTATAGATACATTTGGCCACGGTGCGTCCCTGAAGATTGATGAATCCCCATTTTCCGTGGATTTCTACGGCGGCGTATCCTTCACGAAATGACAGGGCATTGTCATATTTGGCACGGATGACGGTCTGGCCGGTGGGGCTTTTGTATCCGTATTTCCCGTTCAGGTCAAGAAAGGGGGTGGGATAAGCGGCTGATGCTGCTATGGCAGAAAAGAGAATTGCCACAAGCGTAAAAATAAGTTTTTTCATAGGGCGGGAGATTTTAAGTTATGAGTATGGATTGAGTGAAATGACATGGAGTGGTCGCGCAGCAGAATGATGGCTTCGTCGCGCAGATAAGGGACGTGCATTACATAGTAACGCGGATAATCAGGATGGAAGATTCCGAGGCGCTGCTCGGAGGCCGCGATGCCATATTTCTCCTCAAGGATTAACCGGTAGATGCTCAGCTGGAGGGCATAGTGGAAATATGACATGTCATAAATGTGGCTGAGGGCTGGGTGGAGACTCTTGCCGGTGCGGGGATGAGGTTGGATGGAGTTGCCTTTACGGTCAATCAGTTTGCATGAGCGTTTCCAGTCCCAGATGGTGAAGCAGCCGTCGGTGAGGTCAAGGAAGTCAAGCGTTCCGGCCACGCCGTAGTCCTCATGAAATATGCGCCATTCGGTGCGGTAGGGGTTTAGACGATATGATTTTGTGAACCGTCGGAAGTTGCCGAAAGCATCAGAGTCATCGTTTATTTCATCGTGACCGAGATAGTATTTCTCAATTCGGGCGTGCATACGGGTACCGAGCATCCGTGAGCGACGTGAGTTTTCCTCCCAGCGGGCCAAAAGAATCTTCGGGTCAATGCCAAGTTCAGCCCCTTTTCGTGCAGACCAATAGTCGGCATCAAACACCGGGAAGGCTTCCTGAACGAGTGTGGTGACGCTTTTCAGCTCACGATCTCCCAGAGTGTAGCGGTGTTCGGCTTCGTCAAACTTCAGTCGGAAGTCGCGCGGATTGGAATTGAGTTCGTTGCAATTCATGGATGCAAAGTTACGCAAAAACTATGATAAAGCGCTTACCTGACAGATGCTTTTTGCACCTGAAAGTAAAAGCGACCGGTTTTAGCGGCTCATCCGTTTGAGGAGGTTATAGGAGGGAACGATGCCGAGTTCACCTGCTTTGCTGAGGTCGGCTGTGCCGGAGTCACGGTTGCCGAGTCGGAGAAAGACGTAGCCACGGTTATAAAATGCCTCGCCGAAATCGGGTTTAAGTTCAATGGCATGATTGAAGGCGCTTAGTGCTGATGTGAAGTCCTGCATCTCTGCCAGAATCACACCTTTGTTGTAAAAAGCGATGGCCATTTCTGGTGACAGCTTGATGACCGTGTTGAGGTCGTCAATGATCGCCGACATTGTGGCGGCTGTCTCTTTGGCTATTAGGGTGCTGTTGCCGGCCGTGTGGTCTGAATCGGTGTCTGATGCTGTGAGGCGCATGTCGTTATATCGGGCATCAGCTCTGACGAGATATGCCAGTGTGAAATCCGGTGACATGGCTATGGCCCGGTCAAGGTCGTCGATAGCGGCTTTATAATTACGGATTGTGATGAAGTCCATGGCACGTCCGAAATAATCAATGGCTCGCGGAGTGTGGGTTGACAGATAGGAGGTGTAATAGTCGATCGAGTTGAAGTGGGCGCGGATCACGTCTTCGTCAGTCAGGGCCGGAATGTGGTTGGTGACCTGAAGAATGTATCGGAGTGTGCGGGTTGCGTTAATATCGTCGGCTTCCTTGATGTGGTCGCCGTTCTGCTTGAGTTCGGTTGGAGAAGTGTAGAATGTCACAGCGAAAACCGGCTCCATTTCTATTGCGAAAGTGTGGTCCTGAACCTTTCCGCGGATGTTTCGGTTATTATAGACTTTGTCAGGTTCGGATGTGTCATCAACAAGCGCAAGTGACTCAAACCGGTGTTTTACCTGGTCCTGGGTTTCGGTTTTGGTTGTCCGGTTGTTGTCATCATTATTGCCGGCTTCAGGTGTGAGGGTGACACTGTCGCTTTTTGCAAGGGTTATGGAGCGATCATAATCTTTCTGCGCGGAAGAGTCGCCTTTGCGCCGCTTGATATCAAATCGCACGAAGTAGGCCGCAGCGAAGTCGGGGTATGCGGCTATTACGCGATTAAGGTCAGCCAGCGCTGCGTCAAAGTCGCCTGTTTCTGAAAGGAGCATTGCACGGTTATATAGTGCTTTGTATTCATTGGGGTCTATACGCAAAACGCGGGTGAAGTCATCAATGGCTTTATTGATGTCATGGACTTCTGAGCGGAGTAGGCCGCGGTTAAAGAGTGCGACGGTGTTGTCAGGCTCGAGCTGAAGTGCGTAGTCATAGTCTGCCATTGCTCCGAAATAGTCATCGGTCATATAGCGTAGAAATGCTCTGTTTATGAATAAACCTGCCATTCGGGGTTGTAGTCGAATAGCTTCGTTCATGTCGGCAAGGGCGGCGGGATAGTCACGGGTCGACTTCATGGCTATGTCGGCGCGGAGCAGATAGGCGTTGACGGCGTTGCGGTTGATTTTCAGCGCGTGGTCAATGTCAGCCGACGCTGCAATGGTGTCGCCTTGTTCAAGGCGTAGACGGGCGCGTCCGAGATAGCCGCTGTCAAATCCGGGAAAGGCATCGATCAAAGCCTCAAATGTGGCTTCAGCACCGGAATAGTCTTTCATGTCAGACTGCGCGAGGGCTTTATTATACATCACTCCTCGGTTTACGGGCATGTCGGCGAGCGCCATGTCATAGTCAGCGACGGCCAGTGAATCTTTTCCCAAGTTCTGCCGTGCTACGCCTCTCACCTCATAGGCGTCGGTGATGAATGGGTTTCGCTCAATGGCGAGGGTTGCATCCTCTTCAGCTCCGCGATAGTCCTCAAGGTTAAGTTTGGCTATGGCACGGTAAAAATAGGGTTGAGCCAGATGGGGTTTGGCGTTGATGACCTGATTGAAATACTGGATTGAGAGGACATAATCCTCAAAGTAGAGCGTATTGCGGCCTATCCGCATGACTTGCTCGGTGTTGATTTGAGCCGAGCTGTCAGGCGAACCGAACAGTGAGAGGAGGATTATGATGATGGCGGCTTTAAGTTTCATGATGCCGCAAAAATACAAACTACGTCCGGAAAATAACTTCTTTGAAGCGTTAAGTTTACTTAAGACGTGCTGCAATCCAGTTCATCTGCGCCTCGTTGGTAGCTTTTGAGGTCCAATGTTCGTTGACCGGAGTGATGAGTGACTCTTTGGGGCATGTCAGGGTGTTCCACAGGGCATAGCTTGTGGTGGGAGGACATGTGTTGTCGTTATAACCCCATGTCATGAATACGGGAACATTGACATGGCGGCCGAAATTGATAACATCATAGTAGGCCAGCGTCTCACGGTAGTCGTCACGGTCAAGGAAACCTTTGATTTTATTGAAGTGGGGATAGCCTCCGGTGTGTCCCTCGGTGGCATAGCCTTCCATATCGGTGAGAGCGGGATGATTGGCAACACAGAGTGTGACGCGCGGATCAAGGGCGGTGGCAATAACGGCGAGTGCGCCTCCCTGACTGCCACCCTGCATGGCGAGGTTTCGGCCATCCCATTCAGGAAGTGAGGTCAGGAAATCGTTGGCGCGGACAAGTGCGGTGTAGACGCGCTTCATGTAATATCGGTCCTTGTCATCTGCTCCGATTCCGAGATAGCCTCCGTTGCCGTTGTCGACGGCTTTGGATATTTCCTTGAAGTCTTTTTCTGACATACGCGGGTCAAGGCCGTGGATTTCTATTTCAAAACGCATGAATCCGTTTTCGGCATAATAATGGTTGCGCATCGGAAGCTTGATGGTTTTGATTCCGGCGCCGGGAGGACACATCACAGCGGGGAGCGATCCGGGTTTGGCGTCTTTTGGCATCGAGAGATAGCCGTAGATAGCGTGGCCTTGCGGGTCGACGTTTAGTTTCACCAGCCAGCAGTCAACTTTATCGGTGCAGTATTCCGGAGCAAGTTCGCGGGTGTAGGTGAGGGGTGCTTTGCGCATCTCGTTGATATTGTTATCCCAGAATGAGCGGAAATCTGACGGTTCCTTGACGTGGGGTTTGATTTTGTCAGGTGAGAATCCGAGTTTGATGTGATGGCGGTATGTGACACCGTCCACGGTAGCTTCCATAGATACGTCACGGAATCCGGGGCGGTCGGGCGAGGGGACTTTGATGTGACCTTTGCCATCGCGTAACTCTACCTTGCCCGATGACATGGGTTGAAGCATATCGTCGGCAATGGTATAGCTGACAGTGGTGTGTTGCGGCATGCCGTATTTGAGCATCATCACCTCTACGTCAGGCTGCTCGCCCACGGAGTAGGTCCAGTCATGATGGTCGGGTATGGTGACCCACATGTAGTCACTCTGATAGGGATAGTTTTCAGCCCGGGCGGTGGTGAAAAGCCCGGCTATCAGCACAAGTAGAGCAAGTATTTTTTTCATTTTTCAGGATTCCAGGTGTTGCAGATTTCAAAAATATATGATGTGTCGGTGTATAATCGGGCGTCTTCGGGTGTAATGCTTTTGGCCCATTTTACTCGGTCGGCAGTTCCGGCGCCTTCGCCGGTGCAGCCATACTGGCCGTAGCGGGCAGTGGCTTCATTGGCCGGATTGCCCCAGTTGTGCCATCCTTCCTTGAGTATTTGAGCGGGAAGCGAGCAGTCAATGAAATAGGTGGATGCGTAGGGGCGCCATGGGCGGCCGAGATATACCTTGGTCACGCCGGGAGCAGCCTTGATGGTACAGTGGTTAAACACATAGCCGAGTCTGGCATCACGCGGGGTAGAGGCTGCCGTGATGTAAGAGTCAGCTTTGGCGTAGATCTCGCAGTCGGTGAAGAGTGCGGTGGCGGGGCCGAAAATGAAGTCGGTTGTTCCCTCGATGAAGCAGTTGTTGAAATATAGTCTGCGATATTTTCCCCCGGTGTAGAGGGTGTCTTGATTGCCGAGGAAGCGGCAGTTGAAGAATGAGATGCAGTCCCCTGTCGTGTAGACTGCTACAGCCTGACCCACCGGTCCTGCCGAATTTTCAAAGGTAAGGTTACGGAAGGTCACGTCGCAGCTCTCTATCTTTATGGTGTAGCTGTGTGATGTCCCCATATTGTTGAGTGAGGCATAGTCGCCGAATGTGATTATGGTTGAGTCCGGATTTTCGCCTTCGATAAGGATGTTACGCAACGATGCGCCCATCACGATTTTTTCTTTGTAAACGCCGTTTTTGACAAAAATCCTTACCGGATATTCCATGTCGCCGCGGAGTTTGCGGAGTGCCTGCCCGAGTGATGTGAAGTCGCCCGTTCCGTCGGCGGCAACTGTCAGTTCCACTTCGTAGCTCTGTGAGGCTTGGGCGCTGAAGGGGAGTAGTAATGTGACTGAAAGAAGCAGGTAAAGTAGTCTGAATGAACGTTTCATGGTGAAAAAATAATAAAGAAGCTCAATCATCAGCTTTTAGGCGGTGACTGAGCTTGATGGATGGTAAAAAATTCAGGTGCTCGAAGCGGGACTCGAACCCGCACGGTCGCAATGACCAAAGGATTTTAAGTCCTTCGTGTCTACCATTCCACCATTCGAGCCACGAATCAGCTGCAAAATTACATTATTCGTTGCTGATTTCCAAATTTCCTTTGCGATAAAATTTTAGCAAAGTTTTGATGTGAGGCGATTTTCAGAGGCGTTTTATGGAATTAATGCCTGTTATGTTCTGATAATCTGTCGATTTCTTGCTGTATGAGGAATAAAAATGTTGCGGCGTGTGCGCCGTCCATCTGTGTGTGATGAAACTGAAACGATACTTTCAGGGTAAGAGCTTTCTTTCCCTCAACGGTTTCGGTTTTATATTTTGCCCATATCATAAACGGGTTGTTGTATATGCCGCTATACATCCCTACGGCTCCGTCAATGTCATACTGGACAAGGGCTGATGTCCCTATCACCATCCGCTCGGTTTCGTCGTGATTTGAGCAGCTTTCCGCCACTTGCCGGGTGAGTTTGAGATAGTTGCGGTTGAACTTTTCAATGTCGGTGTCAAAAGGCACATCGCATGAACTGACCTCGTTATTTTTGTTGAGGACGATAGTGTTTACTGCTATTGAGTCATATTCCAAAAGCTTTCCGTCAACCGGAAGCATGTAAAATTCCTTGACTTGTGTGGCTGCTTTTCCAATACACCAGCACATCAGCATGTTGAATTTTAAGCCGCGTTGTTTGGCTATTTCAACCAATCCGGTCACATCTAATGTCTTGAAGAATGTTACCATCGGCATTGGTGCCTTCATCCATGCTTTGAAGGCAAATGCTCTGGTCGTTTCCTCAGGGTTGATTTCCTTGAACATATTCAATGGTTAGGTTTCGTTGTTTAAGATTATCTGATGGCATGTCAGTCACACATTCCGTCTCCTATTAACATAGATATGTCATGACCATAGGCCATGACATATCCGAGAGTTATGAAAAAATCGTGTTCTCTGCAATTATTCAGCTACGACTTCAAAGGGAATTTCCACAGTGACGTCGCGGTGCAGTTTGATTGTTGCAACGTATTCGCCCACTTCCTTAACGGATTCCTTGAGCGAGATGAGCTTGCGGTCAATGTTGTGGCCGAGTTTTTCGAGAGCTTCGGCAATCTGAATGCTGTTGACTGAACCGAAAATTGTGCCGGTTGAGCTGGTCTTTGCTCCGATTGTGAGTTTAACTCCTTCGAGAGCTGCGGCAGCAGCTTCAGCGTCGGCTTTGATTTTAGCGAGCTTGTGAGCGCGCTGGCGCTGGTTTTCAGCAAGGGTTTTGAGCGCAGCTTCGGTTGCGATCACAGCCTTTCCCTGGGGAATGAGGTAGTTGCGTCCGTATCCGTTCTTAACTTCAACAACGTCGTCCTTGTAGCCGAGGTTGGCGATATCTTCTTTAAGAATAATCTTCATAATTCCTGAAACTTTTAAAGGTTATTTCATCAAGTCGGTAACGTAGGGCAGCAGGGCCAGGTGGCGGGCGCGCTTAACGGCCTGAGCCAC
>CAZKNK010000022.1:20656-28200 GCA_964554195.1 uncultured Staphylococcus sp. | reverse complement strand
CGATAACTGTACCCGGATATTGCTGAAGATGCTGTTCGAGCCAGTCGATTGACTCGGCATCAAGGTGGTTGGTAGGCTCGTCGAGCAGCAGAATGTCAGGCTGACTCAAAAGCAATCGGCATAGAGCGACACGGCGGCGCTCACCTCCGGAGAGTGTTGTCACGCTCTGATTGTCGGGCGGACACTGAAGCGCATCCATAGCGCGCTCGAGTTTTGAGTCGATGTTCCAAGCGTCAGCCGCATCGAGTTTATCCTGAAGCTCAGCCTGACGGGCCAGGAGGGCATCCATTTTGTCAGGGTCCTCGAGGACGTCAGGGTCGCCGAACGATTCATTGACCTTGTCAAACTCGGCGAGTAGGTCCATGATCGGTTGCACACCTTCGCGCACAACTTCAATGACGGTTTTTGACGGGTCGAGCTGCGGGTCCTGTTCAAGATAACCGACTGTGTAGCCGGGCGAGAAAACCACTTCGCCCTGATAGCTTTTATCAATCCCAGCAATGATTTTCAACAATGAGGATTTACCCGAACCGTTTAAACCGATAATGCCGATTTTGGCACCGTAGAAAAATGACAGGTAGATGTTTTTGAGTACCTGTTTCTGTGGAGGGTAGGTTTTGCTTACACCTACCATCGAAAAAATGATTTTTTTATCGTCAGCCATGTAGGTAATATTTTATTTTTTAGGAGCGAAGCGCACGGGATAGTCAACGTTGACGCGGCCGCGGATGATATTGTTTAGTTTGCTTTTGATCAGTTGCTTGCGGATTAAAGAGATGTGATCAATATAAAGTTTTCCTTCAAGATGGTCACATTCATGCTGAACTATTCGGGCAAGGAAACCGGAAATTTCTTCTTCATGTGGTTCGAAATTCTCATCCACCCACTTGAGCCTGATATGCTCCACACGAGGAACGTTTTCTGACAGCCCGGGCAGCGAAAGGCATCCCTCTCCGCGTGTAACCTTTTCACCGTCAAGTATCTCGATCTCCGGATTGATTAGGGTCAGTTTACGTCCGGCACATTCAGGAAACGATTCGCTGACAGGGTCAGCGTCAATCACCACAATGCGATCATTTCGTCCGATTTGAGGGGCGGCAAGGCCTACACCTTCCGACTCATACATGGTGGTGAACATGGAGTCGACCAAATCTTTCAGCCCCGGATAGTCGGGCTTGACTTCTCCGGAAATTTTTCTCAGGACCGGATGTCCGTAAAGATAAACCGGTAATTTCATATCATTACTGTTTTATGTAGTTTCTTGAATTAAGATAGTCATTTAGAATGATTACGGCTGCCATGCGGTCAACTGCTTCCTTGTTTTGCCGGTCAGATTTCTTCATACCCGAGTCAATCATGGCGCGGTGGGCGAGAACGGAGGTGAAGCGTTCGTCAAAAAAAAGGAGCGGAATATCAGGGAGAGCCTTGCGGATCTGCCCGGCGGCCGGTTTGATGAATCGCATTGACTCCGATGGCGAGCCATCCATCGTTTTGGGCAGCCCCATGATTATTTCATCAACTTTCTCACGTGAGGTGTATTCCTTGAGAAAGCTGACCAAGTCAGCTGAGCGCACTGTTGCTAAAGCCGTGGCGACAATCTGCAAAGTGTCTGTCACAGCTATTCCACAACGCTTACGCCCGAAGTCGATTGATAGAAGTCGTCCCATACAATAATGCAAAGTTACGAAAATTTCACACAAAATCCTAATATGACATGAACCAACTGCGGTTAAGCAACGTTATATAGATGACGTTTCACTAAAAACTATTTGTTATGAAAAAGGAATCTAAAAAGAACACAAACCTATGGGTCGCAATCGGTGCGGTCATTTTAATAATTCTTCTTCTCGTCTGGCTTACTATGGCTGACTTCTTCGGTGATACCGACGTGGCAGCGTTTATAATGTAAGCAAGGGAATAATTGACAGGTTAAAAGAAAAAATGTCGCCGTTATCTCTCACGAGATCAGCGGCGACAAATTTTTTATCGAATATGATTTAGCCTTTCTTTACGCGACGCTCTTTGATACGGGCTTTCTTGCCGGTGAGTTCACGCAGATAGTAAAGTTTCGCACGACGAACTTTACCATACTTGTTGACGGTGATGGAGTCGATGAAAGGCGATTCGATGGGGAAGATACGCTCAACACCGATGTTGTCGCTCATCTTGCGGACGGTGAAACGCTTTTTGTTTCCTTCGCCGGAGATACGGATAACGACGCCACGATACTGCTGGATACGCTCCTTGTTACCTTCCTTGATACGGTATGCAACCGTAATGGTGTCACCCGGTGCGAAATCGGGGTGCTGTTTGCCTGTAGCAAAGGCTTCTTCAGCAACTTTAATTAAATCCATTTCGATAATAAAAATTAAATGTTAACATTATGAACGCAATATGCCGAGCTGCTTGTCACGACAGAGATTACGCATTTTCGGGTGCAAAATTACTATTTTCACACGTGATTTCCAAATCTTTCCGATAATTTTAAGTTTTCTGACTTAATTCCGGCGTAGCGGAGCGGATAGTTCTGGATTTTTGCGACCGGTTTTGCTTAGCAGTAGGTGATGGTCAGGATGTAACCGGCTGTCAATGCTGAAATGACGGGATGTGCGAACCCGCTTGAAATTAAAATCAATACTCCGTACATTGACAGTATGGGATAGAGCGGTTGGAGTGAGATTTCCGGCATAACTCTTTCAAACTCACTTGCAGTCCACGGCAAGTAGGTTAAAATCAGAAAATAAGGTGTGAGGACTGCATTGTTTTATCCCGTTCTAAGGTCTTGGCGTACCTATGCGATAGATAAAACAATAACCCCACACCGATATTGCTTATAGTCTGCAAAAGCAGGTTACAGGCAATCAGTGCAGGCGTCACTGTCAGATTATCTTCATCGCATTGTAAACCGCCAAGTTTAAGAACGAAAGATAATAACAATAACACCTTGAATAATTCAGGATTCCGTGGCATCAACTCTTTGAATCGAAATCCGATGGCAAATTTAGCGATATTTTGCAATGTTGACAAATTGAGAAGGTGTTTTCGGAAACTTTTGGTGTGTCAGGGTTGTTATAGTATCAAATAATTCTCAACTGAAACAAGAAAAAATAGATATGAAAAAGACTGGTATATTTTACGGCTCAACCACCGGCACCACAGCCGAGGTTGCAAAAATGATTGCAAAGGCTATGAACGTGGCCGATACATCGGTATATAATGTGGCGGATACGGCTCCCTCAAAGGTGGGTGAGTATGACGTACTCGTACTGGGTGCAAGCACTTACGGATCCGGTGATCTTCAAGAGGATATGGCAGAATTTCTTGACGGTCTGGAGGCTCTTGATCTCCGGGGAAAGGATGTGGCTGTGTTTGGATGCGGTGATGAGTCGATGACCGACACATTCTGCAACGCTGTCGGAGAGATATTCCATCGTCTGCGCAATACCGGCGCAAATTTTGTTGGAGAATTTAACACTGACGGACTCCATTTTAATCATTCGGAGGCCGTTAGAGGAGGGCAGTCGGTAGGTCTGCTGATCGATATGGTTAACCATCCAGAACTGACATCCCGGAAAATCAATGATTGGGTAGAAGAAATAAAGAAGGAAATCTGATGAAAGATTCTTTTCTATAAAATACACTGATATTAGTCACGCTGACGGCTCCGAATCAGATTTGGTTTCGGAGCCGTCAGTGTAATTTGTACTATTGTAATTGATTAATCCTTGAGGGAGTATGTGATGGTTGTGACCACGCGGACTTTCTTAATAAATGGGGTGTTGGAGTCGCGGTCGGAGATTGAGAACTGACCCTGATCAGCAGATATGATTTTGTTGAGTTTGCTGTGGGAGTTTTCAGCAAACTGATGAGCGGTTGCTTCTGCGTTTTCGATAGCTTCGGCCATCATTTTGGGTTTCATCTCCTGAAATGAAACATATTCATAGGTGATAGGGGCCTCATAGTTGCCGCTGTAGATGGCAATACCATCTCTGAGTAGCTCACCCTGACGGTCAATTAATGAACGAATTTTGTCGACGTTGTCAGATGATACTGTGAGTGTGGATGTTATGATGTAGCGGTAAGGGGCCGGAGTGGAGTTGTATCTGTAAGTGCTTTGATCTTCTACCGACGGCGCGCCGGCTGAAATTTCAGATTCATTAACTCCATTTTCAGTCAGAAATTTGATAATGGTAGCTTGAGTGACGGCTATTTCATTATAAAGGTCAGGGAGACTGTTACCCATCTTTTTGAATTGCATTGGCCATGTGACATGGTCGGCCGGTACCTCAATTTCAGCAAGACCTTTGACCGTTACTTTACGGTCTCGGTTTGTGAAATTATCAATACCGCCTTTCAGACAAAGACCGAGAACAACGATAGCAAGGGCAATAATAGTTGCGGAATAATATTTCTTTATCATATTTTGGTTAGTTGATTATCGGGGATTAAAAGTATAGTGATTCGGTCGGCTTTTAATCTGACCAGGGTTTGATTGCCGAAACGGTTGACGGAACGGACGTCGCCCCATGAAATAGTTTCGGTAGATGTAATTATGATTGAATCGTCATCATCAGGATTCGAGGTTAAATATTCGATTTTTATTTCATTCCCGGGGATGAGTTCAACCTGCTTCAGTGAAACTGCCCGACGTGCTTCCGGGGTGAGCATATAGTAGAAGTATATCATCGAGAGAAGCATCGGTATGCAGATGAAAATCATGGCAAGACTGACAATAAACCATCTGACATCTACCGTTAGTCCCACAACAAGAGCTGCGAGTAGGGGAATAACCACAAGCCAGCCGTAGTGAAGCGTCCAGAGCAATAGGATGGCCTTGAGATATTCCGATGCGCTTGATTTGAATGGCCCGGTTTTCAATCGAGAAAACGTTTTGTCAACCCGGAGAAGTTCTCGATTCGGCGGTCACGAAGGAACGGCCACCAACGTCTGACGGCTTCGGAGCGAGCCATATCAATGTCAATGATTGCCGTCTCCTCATGTATATCCGACGCTTCAAAAAGGAGTTCACCCTGTGGTCCGGCCACGAAACTTGACCCCCAGAATGTGATACCGTTTGTGGCAGCTGACGGGTCGGATTCATGACCAACGCGGTTTACGGTCACCACGGGCAGTCCGTTGGCAACGGAATGACCACGTTGAACAGTAATCCATGCTTGACGCTGACGGAACTTTTCATCGTCTGAATCAGTTGATTCCCAGCCTATAGCCGTAGGATAGATTAAAATATCCGCACCTCTGAGTGCCATCAGACGGGCAGCTTCAGGATACCATTGATCCCAACATACAAGCACACCGAGCCGGCCCACAGATGTGTCAATCGGTTCAAAGCCGAGATCTCCCGGTGTGAAATAGAATTTTTCATAATAGGCAGGATCATCAGGAATGTGCATTTTGCGATATTTCCCGGCAATGGAGCCGTCGGCTTCAAACACTATTGCGGTATTATGATATAGTCCCGCGGCCCGACGTTCAAACATCGAAGTGACTATCACGCATTTATATTCACACGCAATCGCACTGTAAAAATCGGTCGCTTCAGATGGAATCTCCACAGCGAGGTTAAAGTTGTCAACGTTTTCCGTCTGGCAGAAATACAGAGAGTCATGTAGTTCCTGAAGGACTATGAGTTTTGCTCCGTCAGCGGCGAGTTTTGATATTCGGTCAGCAATTTTGCTTCGGTTTTCATCCCGGTCTGACGAGCATGAAATCTGTATGATGCCTGTTTTGAGTATTTTGTTCATTTTTGAAATCTTATTTGCATTGTGGCACAATGAAGGGAGCCGTGTTGCTTGATTAATGCCTGACAGTCAACTGCTTCAACGTCACGTCCGGGAAAAGCTTCTGCAATTATTCGCATGGCTGCCGCGTCGGTGTCGGGTTGTCCGTAGGTCGGTACAAGGACTAAATCGGGCATTATGAGAAAGTTTGCATAAGTAGCCGGATTCCCGTTCATCGGAGCAGGGGAGGGGAGCCTGAGGAGTCTGTATGGTTTGCCGTCGGTCGTACGGAATTCTTTGAGTTGTGATTCGAGTTTTCGAAGCGAACTGAAATTAGGGTTGCAGGGATCATCACATCCAACATATATAATAGTGTCGTCAGGCGCAAGACGTGCAATCGTGTCAATGTGGGCATCGGTATCGTCACCTTCAAGCGGATCGCACTCAAGCCAAAGGACACGTTTCGCACCCAGAGCGGAGGCCAGATATTCCTCAATCTCAATGCGGTTCAGATCGCCGTTGCGGTTTGGTGAAAGGAGACAGGTGGATGTGGTGAGGATTGTTCCCCGGCCATCACTCTCTATTGAGCCGCCTTCAAGAATGAAACCAAGATGATTTTCACGCTTAAGTCCAATGCGGTCAGTAATCCGTGAAGTGACCAGATTGTCACGGTCTGAAGCAAATTTCAGCCCCCAGCCGTTAAAGCCGAAGTCAAGGTGAAGGATTGCACCTTCGGCAGTTTCAACGGTTAGTGGTCCGTAGTCGCGGGTCCATGTGTCGTTATAGGGGATATTCAGAATCTCAATGTTGCTGTTGACAGGAAGTGCATCAAAGCCATCCGGAGCAATCAGAAGCAATCGCTCACGGGATGAGATTTTGGCAATGATATTGAGGTAACATTCAGTTACTTCATCTATTATCTCCGCCCAATCAGTGTCCGGATTGGGCATTGACATCAGTATGGCATCATGGTGTTCCCATTCAGCCGGCATCCGGCGGTCAGATTTCAGGTTATTCATCTTCGAACTCTCGAATATCATCCCATATTGATTCCTGAGAATCAATGAATTCGTCGCAGTAGTCAAGAAAACCTCGTTTTTCCGTGCTGCCAACCTCATGGCAATATTCGCGATAGGCCGCATGGAGTTCTGGATCCTCATGAATCATTTTCTTGAACTCAGCTTCGGCTATGTCTACGCTGCTCGAATTGGTTAAAATATCATGGAACAAATCTGTCAGATTTATCATAATAAATAGATTTAGGAGGAAGTATAGGGTATTAATGAAAAAGGTCAGATTTTTACAAATCGGCCGCCTTCGGAAAAATATTCTAATCCGGCGTCGGCCAACAACTTGGAAAAATCATCTTTGTCCCAGTCCATATCATCACACATTTCGTCAATGGTCGAATAGGAATCTCTCAGCTTCATGTTAAGAAAGCTGAGTAATATATCGGGGTCTTTGGGCAAGTTTTCCATGTCGCTTAATTAGTTTCTCGCAAAGATATTATAAATTTGCTATATATACAAATTTTGTAATCAAGGTTGATTCAATTATAAATGTACACCTATCTCCCATAATCGTGATTATGTAAAATAGGGCGAATAAATTTCAGAGATTATAAAGCTTTGAGTAATTTGATTTGGTATGCCGGGTTAATTTGATATGCCTACTATCCGGCTTGATTTGATATGCCCTACTGTCCGGGTTAATATAACACGTCCTGTCTGATTTGATTGTCCTATCCGATGTGTCTTATTCGATTTGATTGTTCTATCCGATTTGATATGTCGTATCTGTTTTGAT
>CAZKNK010000022.1:0-20556 GCA_964554195.1 uncultured Staphylococcus sp. | reverse complement strand
TGTCTTATCTGATGAGATGTGTCCTATCCGATTCGATATATCTGTCCTATCCGATTTTTAATATGCTTTGATGTGTATATATTTATTTTATTCAATATATTTATCTTATTTATATGGTAAAGGAAATGAGTAACTTATTTGTTTGACATATCTAATAAAAGCAATCATATAATAGCTGTGGATGCTCTGCTCCAACTTCAGTTAATAAAAAAATGGACGCAATTCGCGCCCATTTTCAGTTCTGCCGGTTTGTCAGCGGATATAGAATTACTTTCTTTGGAGTTGGTTTGACAATTATTTATTGAGATTATATACCTCCTTGCGGATATAAGGCTTAAGTTCAGGAACTTGCTCGGCAAGAGCATTGACCGCGAGACGTGACACAAGGATTCCGCCGAGAATATTGAGGTGAGTGTTGTCGACCTTCCCTTTCGGGCAGAATTCGTATGTATCAGCCGGTATCCACATAAACATATCTTTTGACATTGTCGGACCGAGAGTCTGCACAAGGTCATGAGTGAGTCGGTTCATGTCAATAAACGTCACACCGAGTTCTTTAGCGACATTGCGTGGAGAGTTAAGATATTCGCCATGAGTGTCAACAAGGATATAGCCCTCTTCAGGATAAGAGTCTTTGTCAAATTTCCAGTCACGCTGCTTGTCATCGGTTTCGCCGGCCGATTCGCCGTTTGACGCCGGAAAGTTTCTGCGGACAATCGAGTTCATAAGAATAGGTGTAACTCCTTTTTCACGAGCTTCATTGACAAATGTACGCAAATTTTCATCAAACGTTCCGCCAGCCACCGTGTAGCGTTTAGCATCTTTAATCTTTTCGTCATTGTGACCGAACTGAATGATCAGATAGTCGCCCGGACGCATAAGGCTTTTCACCTTATCCCAGCGGCCTTCGTCAATGAAACTCTTTGAACTGCGACCATTAACAGCGTGATTATCAACCTTAATAGCTCCATCAAGATATATCGGAAGCATCTGGCCCCAACCGCGTTCCTGATTTTCTTTGCTGAGATTTTTATTGGCCATTGTGGAGTCACCGATCATAAAAACGGTAACGGTGTCAGTGGGTTCGGCCGCCATCAAGGAAAACGGCACTACAAGAGAAAGCAAAAGCGATGATAAGATTTTCATGATGATTGATTTTTATGTTTTGTGCAAAGTTATGAAAAATGGTCTGAACTGCAATCACGCTTTCCAAGATAATTTTTCATGATTTGATTTTATGCCGAATTTTTGCAGAAACTCAAAAAATCAGTATCTTTGCAATAATAATCTATTTATCGGCTAATAAGAACCAACCTATATACCATGTTTAGAAACAATTTGACCTATCTGTTGGCAGCCGCCGGCACTTTCTTGTTTGTGACAGGCAGCTGTTCTGACGAACAGAAAATTGACAGGGAAGCACTCGTCAACCGTAACAATCCTCATGTAACAGAAATCGACACAATGGCTTCGCTCACAGTCGGAAACGGTGAGTTTGCATTTACGGTTGATGTCACAGGACTCCAGACATTCCCCGAAATGTATTCTAAGGGTGTTCCCCTCGGCACTCAGTCGCAGTGGGGATGGCACAGCTTCCCGAATCCGGAAAACTTCACTCATGATGAAACACTCAAGGATTATGACTTCGGTCGTGGCCGACAGGAACCCTATTCGGTGCAGTTTAATGATCCCGGTCGTCCTCATGACGCCGCTAACTGGTATCGCGTCAATCCTCACCGTCTGCATCTTGGAGTGATTGGTTTCGCTGATCTCAAACCGGACGAAATTACTGATGTGGATCAGACGCTTGACATGTGGAATGGCGAGATTGTTTCGCACTTCAAGGTTGACAATGTCCCCGTGGAAGTTAAAACCTACTGTCACCCTGACAAGGACATGATAGCAGCCGACATCACGTCAGAAAAAAGATTGCCTGTCATCATACGACTCCCCTATCCTACCGGCGGCCATGCCGACGATGCCTGCGACTGGAACAAGGATGATCTTCATCTCACAGAAATAATCAGCAGCAAGGATGGCGAGGCTGTGATACGTCACACTCTTGACTCAACCACATATTATATAAATCTTGCATGGCAGAATGCTTCAGCTCCCGTAATGCAGGGACGCAACGCTCTGATTATCTCGCCCGAAGCAGACAACTGGAACATTACCGCTCAATTTCTTCCCGCAGAATCTTCCGAGGCCAATCCGTCAGCAGCTGAAACAGCAAAAGCATCGTCAGACTACTGGCAGAAGTTCTGGAAAGAAGGTGGTGTGGTTGATTTCAGTCATTGCACTGACCCACGTGCAAAAGAGCTTGAGCGGCGTGTAGTTCTATCGCAGTATCTTCTCGCCACACAATGTGCAGGTTCCACTCCTCCGCAGGAAACCGGATTGACCTATAACTCATGGTTCGGAAAATTCCACATGGAAATGATCTGGTGGCATCAGGCACAATTTGCCCTCTATGGACATGAAAACCTTCTCGCCCGCACCCTCCCCTGGTATGGTCAGGTTCAGGATGTTGCAAAGGAGATAGCTCAGCGTCAGGGATTCGAGGGTCTGCGATGGATGAAGATGACCGATCCATCAGGCACGGAGGCTCCCTCAAAAGTTGGTTCATTCCTCATTTGGCAGCAGCCGCATCTGATATATCTTGCCGAACTTCTCTACCGTGCAAATCCGTCGCAAGAGGTTCTTGACCAATACTATGATCTCGTTCAGCAGACCGCTCAGTTCATGGCTTCGTTTGCTGAATATGACGGCCTCGGCAACCGCTATGTTCTCCGTGGCGCTATTCCCGCTCAGGAAACTCTTCGCGCCGCCGAAACAGTAAATCCTCCATTTGAACTTTCCTACTGGCACTTTGCACTCTCAACCGCTCAGAAATGGCGCGAGCGCAAGGGCGAGGGCCGCAATCTTGACTGGGACGAAATCATCGACAAACTTTCACCTCTGGCTGAAAAAGATGGTCTATATCTCGCTGCCGAAACTGCCCCCGAAACCTATGAGGATGTCAGGTTTACATCTGACCACATGGCTGTTCTTGCAGCACTTGGTGTCCTCCCTAAAAGTCCGCTTGTAAGAACCGACCTGATGGACAACACATTTGACTGGATATATGACAACTGGAACTGGGGTCGAACATGGGGATGGGATTATCCGACAACAGCTATGAATGCTGTTCGTCTCGGCCATCCCGAAAAGGCTATCAATGCACTTCTGATGGATAAACGAACCAACACATATCTCCCCAACGGTCATAACTATCAGGACAAACGTCTGCGTTGCTATCTGCCCGGCAATGGAGGACTGCTCACTGCTGTAGCCCTGATGACAGCCGGTTGGGATGGTTGCGAGGAAAAGAATCCCGGTTTCCCGAAAGATGGAAC
Organism: uncultured Staphylococcus sp.; assembly: GCA_964554195.1. Lineage (GTDB taxonomy): Bacteria > Bacteroidota > Bacteroidia > Bacteroidales > Muribaculaceae > Duncaniella. The sequence continues at coordinate 17,161 of CAZKNK010000022.1, read as the reverse complement.
ATGGGACGTACGCTGGGAAGGAATCAAACCTCTACCCTGACATCATAATTCGATAACATTTAATCATCGAGAATGAAATCAATTATATCATTAGTTCTCGGCGCGGCAATTACATTCAGTTGCCTCGCCGAGAATAGTGTATCTGATAAGTTACACTATCGTCCCGACGGGAAATCGGCTGTCACGGAAAACGGTACGGTGAAATTTAACCGAGGACTATACGGCGCGCACTCAGGATTCAGAGTGGATTGCAGTGACATGCCTGAATTCGGTATCTACATGCCCCGTATGGGAGGAAACCTTAAGTTTATTCTTCCGGAAGGTGACTGCACTGCCCGATATATACCGGGAATGATGGAATATTCCCAATCAGGAATCAACATCTCCCTTCAGGTTCTACGCAGCAGTGATGCCGCAATATGGAAAGTTACGAATACCACTAAGAAGGCTATTACTTTCGGCATAAGATTCGGAGGTGTGGCTGACAAGAAGTTTTCACGCGAAGGTGATCTTGGAGTTGACCCCGCCGACTGCTTCGAACTGAAGGATTCCTATTGCAAAGGAAACATCTATAAAGTGAAAGGTGACCTTGTGACGGTGGAATATGGAAACAAGGAGCGCAAGGAAATTCATCTTGTAATTCCGGCCCGTAAATATTCTGTTGACGATAAGCCTGTTTATAATGGTGAGATTAATCTTAAACCGGGTGCTACAACCTATATCGCCTATTTCCCTGCGGGAGTGAATCCGGTGGATGAAAAACGTCTCTCCAAACTTTACGATCAAGCAGAGGCCGAACGCGCTCAACTCGCATCATCAGTTGTAATTTCAACACCCGACGAGTGGATCAACCCCATCGGTGAAGCACTCGCTGTGGCTGCTGATGGAATATGGAGCGGTGAGGCATGGCTTCATGGGTCGATTGGTTGGCGTACACCACATCTCGGTTGGAGAGGTGCATATGCCGGTGATGCACTTGGTTGGACAGACCGCGCTTCAAAGCATTTCAACACCTATGCATCAAATCAGATTACTGACATTCCCCCTGTCCTCCCTCACCCCGCACAGGATTCAACCCTGAATCTCGCCCGTGCAGAAAAAAAATGGGGAACTCAATTTTACAGCGACGGCTACATCTGCCGACGTCCGGGAAAGAAGGACGAAATGTCGCACTATGACATGAATCTCGTCTATGTGGACGCACTGCTCCGTCACTTCCGTCATACCGGTGACACGGCTGAAATGCGAAAACTTTTTCCCGTAATCAAGCGTCACCTCGACTGGGAGAAAAGAAACTTTGACGCTGACGGCGATCATCTTTACGACGCCTATGCCTGCATCTGGGCAAGTGATGCTCTATATTATAATGCCGGTCAGGTGACCCATTCATCTGCCTATAATATGTTTGCCAACAAGCTTGCCGCGCAGGTGGCCGAAGCTATCGGCGAGAATCCGGCTCCATTCATTGCCGAATCAGAGGCTATCGGACATGCCATTGACTCCGTTCTTTGGATGGCTGATAAAGGACACTGGGCGGAGTATAAGGAAACTATGGGAAACAACCGGCTGCATCCGTCGGCTGCCATTTGGACCATCTATCACGCCATAGATTCGGAAGTTGCCGATAACCTCAAGAACTATGCTGCAACGGTGTATGTCGATAATGAAATTCCTCATATTCCGGTCAATGTTCCGGGTGCGCCTGAAGGCCTTTCACTCGTATCTACAACCGACTGGAAGCCATACTCATGGAGCATCAACAATGTTGCGATTGCCGAAATTATGCATACTGCACTCGCCTATTGGCAGGCGGGACGTAATGACGAGGCATTTAATCTGATGAAAGCCGTAGTCATTGACAATATGTATAGCGGAGCCTCACCGCTTAATTTCGGTCAGATCAGTCAGTATGACATAGCCCGAGGTGAGTGTTACCGTGACTTTGCCGACCCGATCGGAGTTTGGAGCCGCGCTCTCACTGAAGGACTTTACGGAATCCGTCCCGATCTGCTGTCAAAGGATAAGCGAGTCAATATTGTTCCCGGCTTCCCCGTGATGTGGGACTCCGCTTCAATTTCTCTCCCTCAGTTGAGCTATTCATTCCGTCGCGAGGGACTAAAGGATATTTTCACGATTGAAAACCGTTATCCCGCTGATGTTGATATTCTTCTGACGGTTTCAGCTATGAATCTCGGCGGCGTGACTGTAAACGGAAAGTCTGCTGACTGGACCCCGGTGGAATATTCGGTTTATTATCCTCGGATAGAAATCAATCTCGGAAGCGGACATGACATTGAGGTTGTCATTAATCATGATGGCATGGCTGCAACCACTATCACCGGAAATGTCCGTAAAGAGGGACCGGTGACATTCAGTGAATACCGGTCCGGAAAACTGACATGGTGGGTTCCTTCATTTGATAAAAAAACGGAACAAGTCATCAGAAATGGATTTGATAACATTGTTACATCAGATCTGAAACCCCTTGATATTTCGTCGGCCTATAACGACTCTGTCAGCAACATCTTCAAGCATGAATACCTTTCACCGCGTCCGGCCTATACCACCCTTGAGCTTCCAAAGCAGGGCATCGGTGAATGGTGTCATCCGGAACTTACTGCTGAGATAGATGACTCCGGACTCCGCGCCTTGCTCCGCGCTAACGGGAATCTGCTTGAAACTGAAACCGGTCTGCGGTTCATGCTTCCCGCCGAGGGCAATAATATAGCATTCACCTCGCTTTGGGATAATTTCCCTGACAGTCTGACTCTCAGTCTTGACGGTAGCGGCAGTCATCTTTATCTGCTCATGGCGGGTTCAACCAACCACATGCAGTATGACATTGAGAATGCGGTGATTACCGTCAGATATATCGACGGAACAACCGAAACGGTCAACATTGTCAACCCGATTAACTGGGCGCCGATTGAACAGGATTTCTTCTTTGACGATTATGCTTTTGCTGCTCCGGCACCCGGTGTCCTTCCGCCCTACCGCCTTCATCTCATGACAGGCAAAATGAGCCGTAATCTTGGTGATGAGCTTGGCATTGATTCGACGGAGGTCTACGGTCGCGCCATTTCTGGCGGAGCGGGTGTGGTGCTTGATGTTAATATCAATCCTGAAAAATTACTTGAATCGTTAACACTGACCACCGTGGCGCCCGACGTCATTGTTGGTATAATGGCAATCACACTCCAGAAATGAAAAAATCAGGATTATTATCTTTCTTTCTGACACTTGCTGCGGGTTACGTTTATGCCGTAGCCGGCTCAACCACCGACTGGTATGACGAGACGGTCGAAAACCGACCATACGTCAGATGGTGGTGGCTCGGAAGTGCTGTGGATGAGGACGGTCTGACATTTAATCTTGAAGAATTTGCCCGAAAGGGTCTTGGCGGAGTTGAAATTACACCTATCTACGGAGTTAAGGGCAACGAAGCCAATGACATCCCATATCTTTCAGACCGTTGGATGGACATGCTTGCCCATACCACATCCGAAGCAGCCCGTCTCGGGTTGCAGGTGGACATGAATAACGGTACCGGGTGGCCGTTTGGAGGACCCGATGTAACCCTTGACCATAGCGCCCGCAAACTGATAACGGAAAAATGGTCACTCTCAAATGGAGAGAGTGTCAAGGGCAAGATTGTTCCGGCTGATGCAAAACAGGCCGGTGTAGCCCGACTTCTCCGGATCATGGCGTGTGACGGTGACAAACGCATCGATATTACTGACAAACTCCGCAGCGACTCCACTCTTGCCTGGGAAGCACCTAAGGGCAACTGGACTGTCTATGCTCTTTTCTCCGGACGCACGTTTCAAAAAGTGAAGCGTGCAGCTCCCGGAGGCGAGGGATACGTGTTGAATCATTATGACAGTATTTCAGTTAAGAAATACCTCGAAAAGTTTGACCGGGCCTTCGCCGGACGCGAGAACACGTTACCCGTTTCTTTTTTCAATGATTCATACGAGGTTTACGGCTCTGACTGGACCGATAACCTTCTCGAAGAATTTGAAAAGGAACATGGATATAAGCTTGAGAGCTTTCTGCCCGAGTTTCTTGGAACAGACCATTCCGACCTGCGCGCACGTGTGGTCCGTGATTACCGTGAAACACTTGCCAGACTGCTCTACGAGAATTTTACGAAAGTTTGGACTGACTGGGCGCATTCCAAAGGAGCTACAATCCGCAATCAGTCACACGGGTCCCCGGCCAACATTATTGATTTATATGCTTCGGTCGATATTCCCGAATGTGAATCGTTCGGACAGACTGATTTCAACATTCCAGGACTCGTCACTAACGGACCGACTCGTCCGAGTGATTCAGACCCCGCCGTGCTTAAATTCGCCTCCTCCGCCGCGCATCTCGCAGGGAAACCGCTTACGTCTGCTGAAACACTGACATGGCTCACCGAGCATTTCCGCACCTCGCTGGCACGATGCAAACCGGAGATAGACCAGATGTTCTGTTCGGGAGTGAATCATGTTTTCTTTCACGGCGCTCCATATTCGCCCGCCGGAGCCGAATTTCCCGGCTGGATGTTTTATGCGTCAATCAATATGTCGCCAACCAATTCGATCTGGACCGATGCCGACGGGCTGTTCAGTTATATTACCCGGATTCAGGCATTTCTTTCAGCAGGAAGTCCTGACAACGACTTCATGCTTTATTTTCCAATCGAGGACATCTGGCACCGACAGGGGGGGAATCCCTATCTGATGTTTGACATCCATAAAATGTCACAGCGTATGCCCGATGTGAAGCAATATGTGGCAGACGTGATTGGAGCAGGCTATGACGTAGACTATGTGTCGGATATGCTCCTTGATTCCGTCAGTCCTGACGGAAACGGGAAACTTGTGAGTGCAGGCGACAACATTTATCGCGGAGTGATCGTACCTAATGTGAAAATCATTCCTGTTTCAACTCTGAAGCGACTCATAGAACTTGCTGAAAACGGTGGCAGAGTAATTTTTGTCGGCACAATCCCATCAGATGTCCCCGGTCTCTCTGACATAGAAGCCCGTCGGAGTGAACTAAATCAGCTCATTGCCCGACTTCCGGAAATGACCCTATCACCACAGATCCATAAATTCGGTAAAGGGGAAATTATTACTGCTCCGGATATTCCTTCGGCACTGACACTGACCGGAGTAGTTCCTGAAACACTTCGCACCGAGTCAGGCGCCCGCATGATTCGTCGACGCAATGAGGTTGGAGGCCACAACTATTTCATTTCCATGCTTACCAATCACACGATTGACGGATTTGTCGTTTTGGCTGACTCTACGGCTTCATCGGCCATGATTTTTGATCCTCTGACCGGAAAGAGCGGTAAGGCTCTGACAAAGAAGTCACCGGAAGGATTGCTGATGGTTCAGCTTCAGCTCCAACCGGGTCAGTCACTGCTTGTCAAGACATTTCCTGAGAATATAGAAACGAGTGACTGGACGTATACCGACCAGATTGGAGAACCACTGCCTCTTGACCGGAACTGGACTCTCCGATTCCTTCGCAGTGAGCCTGAAATTGATGGAGTGTTTGATATTGATTCAGTGATGGACTGGACCCGGCTCCCGAATGAAAATGCTTCAATTAATTTCGGCACCGGTCGCTATACAGTCAAGTTCAATCTCCCTGAAAAAGATTCGGCCGATGACTGGATGCTTGATCTCGGCGATGTCAGGGAAAGCGCCCGAGTGACAGTCAACGGCACTTATGCCGGTACGGTATGGGCGGTGCCGTTCACCATCAATATCGGTAACCTGCTCCATGAGGGAGAAAATGAAATCATGATTGATGTCACCTCTCTGCAAGCCAACCGTATTGCTGACTATGAGCGAAACGGAGTGGAATGGCGTAAGTTCAAGGATGCTAATATAGCCAGTGTAACCAATGCCAAGACTTTCAGTTTCGGTGACTGGACTACGGTTCCGGCTGGACTTCTCGGCCCTGTCCGTCTGATACCGCTTCGCAACAGATAATAATTTCACACTCTGTGCAAGTTAAAATCTTACAAATGTAATTAAATATAAACTCAATATCGAAACTTACTTTACAAATGAAAAAACTTTTGATTTTTGCATCTTTAATCTTCATGGCAATGGAGGTTTCGGCAGCAAACACTGAAGATCAGCTTATGCCGCGCAAGGAGATTCTTGAGACCCTCATCAAGGTCAACAATTTCTATATGAAGAATCATCCGGATCCCGGACAAGGTATCCCCTACTATTCACGCAAGAAAGTTTATGAGGCCAATATCTGGACACGTGCGGTTTACTTTGAAGGTCTGATGGCTCTCTATTCTATCTATCCTGATAATAAATATTATGACTATGCCTACGAGTGGGGCGAGAAGTTCAACTGGGGCATGCGTCGTGACGACACCACCACCCGCAATGCCGACAACTATGCCTGCGGTCAGACATACGTGGATCTTTACCGTCTGACACCTGAACCCAAAATGCTCACAAAGACAAAATCAACAATGCAGATGCTCGTAAACACTCCGCAGGTTGACGACTGGACTTGGATTGATGCCATTCAGATGGGTATGCCTCTGTTGGCAAAAATGGGTAAGGAGACAGGTGACCCCCGCTATTTCCAAAAAGCCTGGGACATGTATGCTTGGTCACGCAACACACTTGCCGGCGGACTCTACAATGAAAAAGATGGACTCTGGTGGCGCGACGCAGACTTCGTTCCGCCCTACAAGGAGCCTAACGGTAAAAACTGCTACTGGTCGCGTGGCAACGGTTGGGTTGTAGCCGCTCTTGTTAAGGTTCTCGAAGAACTTCCTGCCGACGATCCTCACCGTCAGGACTACATAAATGACCTTAAATCAATGTGTGAAGCTCTCGTAAAATGTCAGCGTAAAGACGGATTCTGGAATGTCAGTCTGCACGATGAGTCTAACTATGGCGGCAAGGAACTTACCGGTACATCACTGTTTGTTTACGGCATGGCCTATGGCATCAATCAGGGCTTCCTTCCACGTGACAAATATCTGCCTGTTGTTGCCAGAGCATGGAATGCAATGGTCAATGACGCCGTTCATCAGAACGGATTCCTCGGCTATGTTCAGGGTACCGGTAAGGAACCTAAGGATGGTCAGCCGGTGAGCTACGATTCCAAGCCCGATTTTGACGACTATGGAACAGGGTGCTTCCTTCTCGGCGGAGTAGAGGTTTACAAAATCAAATAATTACCGCATATAATATTTTGCGGAGACGGCCTGAAAATTCATCAGTCGTCTCCGCATTTTTTGCTCCGATGCTCATACAATAAACAGCCCTGCATGAGAGTTTTATAAATATGGAAAATAGACAACTCAACATTCTTGTCACCGGAGCTTCCGGACAGCTCGGTCGTTGCGTCAAAAGAGAGTCATCTCGATCAGACGACAGATTTTTTTTCACTGATGTTGACACCCTTGACATCACTGACTCAGAGGCTGTCAGTGATTTTCTGAGGGAACATTCCATCGACGTTGTGATTAACTGTGCCGCCTTCACTGATGTGGAGAAGGCAGAGGAAAATCCGGATGGTGCAGCCAAGCTCAATGTCGACGCAGTCAGAAATCTTGCTGGAGCCGTAGCCAAGACCGGAGGAGTGCTGATTCATATTTCCACTGACTACGTTTTTGGCGGGTCGGGAAAAAACACCCCCTTAGATGAGGACGAGTCACCGGCTCCGACCGGAGTCTATGGATTGACTAAACTCTCAGGCGAACAGGTCGTCAAAGACTCCGGTGTCCGTTTCCTGATATTCCGTACCGCATGGCTCTACTCGGAGTTCGGTAAAAATTTTCTTAAGACCATGCTGGCTCTCTTCAAGTCACATGACCATCTGAAAGTGGTGTTTGATCAAGTTGGCACTCCTACCTATGCCGGTGACCTTGCCGCTGCTATTGTCGATATAATCACATCACGCATTTTCTCCGGGCGGGAAGGGATATATCATTTTTCAAATGAAGGGGTCTGCTCGTGGTATGACTTTGCCAAGACCATTGCCGCGATGACCGATGGGGAGTGTGATATTCACCCGTGTCATTCCGATGAATTTCCGTCAAAGGTGGTTCGGCCCTCCTACTCCGTTCTTGACAAGACCAAGTTTAAATCAACATTCGGCTTACCTGTGCCTTACTGGACGGATTCACTTAAAGTATGCTTAAACAATCTTAATAATGAAGCGTAACATTCTCATTACCGGTGGAGCGGGATTTATTGGTTCACATGTTGTCAGGCTGTTTGTCAACAGTTATCCTGACTACCAAATTATTAATCTTGACAAACTCACCTACGCCGGAAATCTCGAAAACCTAAAGGACATCGAATCGGCTCCAAACTATACCTTTGTCCGTGGCGATATAACTGATCTTGATGCCATGCGTGACATAATGAATCGTTATAAAATAGACGGAATCATTCACCTGGCAGCCGAGAGTCATGTCGACCGTTCAATTTCCGATCCGTTTATCTTTGCGCGAACCAACGTGCTTGGTACACTTTCGCTTCTTCAGGCAGCCCGTGAATATTGGGAATCACTTCCTGAAAAATATTCCGGAAAATTATTTTATCACATATCCACTGATGAAGTTTATGGCGCCCTTGAGATAACAGAACCTGAAGGGCATCCCTCTCCATTCTCCACACCTGCATCGGCGGAGAGCCATAAAGCCTACGGCAATGATTATTTTGTTGAAACCACTAAATATAATCCTCACTCCCCCTATTCTGCCTCAAAGGCATCGAGTGACCACTTTGTCCGCGCATATCATGACACATACGGCCTTCCCGTTATAGTCACCAACTGCTCAAACAATTACGGCCCATATCAGTTCCCCGAGAAACTTATTCCGCTATTCATCAACAATATCCGTCACCGCCGTCCGCTTCCGGTCTATGGCAAAGGCGAAAACGTGCGTGACTGGCTTTATGTCGAGGACCATGCCCGTGCCATTGACATTATTTTCCATAAAGGGATGGTGGCGGAAACCTATAATATAGGCGGATTCAACGAATGGCGAAACATTGACATTGTCCGGACGCTTGTCCGCACGGTCGACCGCCTGCTCGGCAATCCTGAAGGGTATTCCGATTCGCTTATTACATTTGTCACTGACCGTCCGGGCCATGACATGCGTTATGCCATTGACTCCCGTAAACTCAAGTCGGAACTCGGCTGGACTCCGTCGCTCCAGTTTGAGGAAGGAATTGAGAGGACCGTCCGGTGGTATCTTGACAATCAGGAGTGGCTTGATAAAATCACCTCCGGTGACTATCTTGAATACTATGACCGTATGTACGGCAAACGTTGATACGGTCAGACGCATTTTTTTCGGGCGACGGAAGTGATTCACACTCTCATCGCCCGAAGTTTTTTTATCAATTTTGAAAATGCTTAACAATCATGAGCAATCAGTGGCATGAAATTTGCTGATTATCTGCTGACGGATTTCCATTCCTAAAATTCTTTTTCTTTTTTTATCGCTTCAATCTTTTTTCAGCAGAATTTGGATTTAACCGAAAAATTTTATAATTTTACATTGCCAAATGTGTGGCAGACTGCCCGCTTGCGGCAATGAAATTTAATAACCACATACTTTAATATATTTATGAACAACGATTTCAGAAACTACGCGGTGAAACATCTCGGCATGAACGGACTCTCGCTTGACCAGTATATGTCAGCGACCTCCTCCATTGCCTCGGCAGCTGCAAATCCTGCCATTACTTCATCGTATATTTCACCGACTATTATTGAAGAACGTCAGTTGAACGTGGCTCAGATGGACGTGTTTTCACGTCTTATGATGGACCGCATTATTTTCCTCAGTACCGATGTCAATGACTACACCGCAACCGTGGTTCAGGGTCAGCTTCTTTATCTTGATTCTGTTGATCCCGGCAAGGATGTATCAATCTATATCAACTCACCCGGTGGATCCGTCATAGCAGGTCTTGGTCTCTATGACACTATGCAACATATCAAGAGCGATGTTTCCACCATCTGTATCGGCATGGCTGCTTCAATGGCCGCAGTGCTTCTTGTTGCAGGAGCCAAAGGCAAGCGCCTTGCTCTTCCCCATTCACGTGTGATGATTCATCAGCCACTTGGCGGGGTTCAGGGTCAGGCTTCAGATATTGAAATCACAGCCCGCGAGATTCTCAAATACAAGGCTGAGCTTTACAATATCATTTCACAGCACTCCGGCATGTCGCTCGAGCGCATTGAGCGGGATGCTGACCGTGATTACTGGCTGACGGCTACCGAGGCTAAGGAATATGGAATGATTGACAATGTTCTCTATCCCTCGTCAAAATAATCTGCCAAATCATCTATAATCTTTGATTAAGAATATCAGATGGCAAAAAAAAGTAAAATTCCGGTTTGCTCGTTCTGCGGAACCCCGATGTCACAGGACAACGTGCTTGTGCCGAGTCCTATTGACGACGGTGCCTATATCTGCCTGAACTGCGTTGACCAGATCAACTACATGGTCAAGCAGTATGAGGAGGAGGAAAAGGCTCTCGCCGGACACAGCAAATCTGCAAATAAAAAATCTCGTGACGGAGTAGGAAATATTCCTACTCCACGCGAGATTTGCCGTTTTCTTGATGAATATGTTATCGGTCAGGATGATGCCAAGAAATATCTCTCGGTGGCTGTCTACAACCACTACAAGCGTCTGGCTCAGGACCGTGATGATGTTGACATCGAGAAAAGCAATATCATAATGGTTGGTCCTACTGGAACCGGCAAGACCCTTCTTGCCAAGACCATAGCCCGTCAGCTTCAGGTTCCGTTCGCTATAGTCGATGCAACGGTGCTGACCGAAGCCGGTTATGTGGGTGAGGACATTGAGAGTCTGCTCGTGAGATTGCTCCAGGCATGTGACTATGATGTCAGCAAGGCCGAGCGCGGCATAGTGTTTATTGATGAGATTGATAAGATAGCCCGTAAGGGTGACAATCCGTCCATCACACGTGACGTATCAGGCGAGGGTGTGCAGCAGGGTCTGCTCAAACTCCTTGAAGGAAGTGTGGTCAATGTTCCGCCAAACGGAGGTCGCAAGCATCCGGAGCAGAAGATGATTCCCGTTGACACCAAAAATATCCTCTTTATCTGCGGAGGCGCTTTTGACGGAATCGAACGGAAGATTGCTCATCGTCTCAACACACATGTGGTCGGTTTTACAGGCTCGGAGACACGTGCGAAAATCAAGAGCGACAACTATCTTAAATACGTTGCTCCTCAGGATTTGAAGTCATTTGGTCTTATTCCGGAAATCATAGGCCGACTGCCGGTCTTGGTTCACCTTGATCCTCTTGATCGTGACGCGCTGCTGCGTGTTCTCACCGAGCCGAGAAACTCCATTGTGAAGCAATATGAAAAGCTGTTTACTATGGACGGCATCAAGCTCGTGTTTGAAAAGGAAACGTTAGAGTTTATTGTCGATAAAGCAATCGAATATAAGCTCGGCGCCCGCGGACTCCGGTCAATAGTGGAGACCATCATGATTGATCCGATGTTTGACTCGCCTGCCTCAGGAATGAAGGAACTCGTGATCACCCGTGAATTTGCAGAAGAGAAACTTAAAAACGCTTATTTTAACGAATGAGCAAATATAATTAAATACAATTAATTCGTCGATACGGCCATCTGTCGGTAGTAAGAAACATCAGTCGAATCCCCGGCAGTGGCAGACAAAGAATCATTTCAATTTTATTCAATGACATTAGTAACCAAAACAGCTCTCCGCGCCGCTCTGAAAACCCATTTCGGGTTTGACACCTTCAAGGGTAATCAGGAGGAAATCATGACAAGCCTCCTTGAAGGAAACGACGTTTTTGTTCTAATGCCTACAGGTGGCGGCAAATCACTTTGTTATCAACTTCCGGCTCTCATGATGGAGGGGACGGCAATCGTCATATCCCCACTGATAGCGCTGATGAAAAATCAGGTTGACGCTATCCGTAACATCAGCGAGGAGCAGCATGTGGCCCATTTTCTCAATTCATCTCTAACACGTCCGATGATTGAGCAGGTTAAGGCCGATATTGTCTCCGGAAAGACAAAGTTGCTATATGTTGCCCCCGAATCACTCACCAAAGAGGAAAACATTGAGTTTCTCAAGAGTGTCAGAATTTCGTTCTTTGCCGTTGACGAAGCCCACTGTATTTCGGAATGGGGCCATGATTTCAGACCCGAATATCGCCGTATCCGGCCAATTATAAATGAGATTGGACAGCGACCGGTCATAGCCCTCACGGCTACGGCTACTCCAAAGGTGCAGCATGACATCCAGAAAAATCTCGGGATGCTTAATGCCCGCGGATTCAAGTCATCATTCAACCGCGCCAATCTCTATTATGAAATACGGCCCAAAACTCCGAATATCGACAAGGATATAATTCGCTTTATCAAGAACCATGAAGGGAAATCCGGAATTATCTACTGCCTTTCGCGCAAAAAGGTGGAGGAGCTGACGGAATTCCTCAAGGTGAATGACATTAAAGCTCTCCCCTACCATGCCGGAATGGATGGCGTTACACGCTCGGCTAATCAGGATGCGTTTCTTCAGGAAGATGTTGACGTCATCGTGGCTACGATTGCCTTCGGTATGGGTATTGACAAACCAGATGTCAGATTTGTCATCCACTATGAAATGCCTAAGTCGCTCGAAGGTTACTATCAGGAAACCGGACGTGCCGGACGCGACGGCGGTGAAGGCGTCTGCATTACATTCTATTCGGCCAAGGATCTTCAGAAAATGGAGAAATTCATGCAGGGTAAGCCTGTGGCTGAACAGGAAATCGGACGTCAGCTGTTACTTGAAACCCAGTCCTATGCCGAGTCGAGTGTATGCCGCCGCAAATCGCTGCTGTACTACTTCGGAGAAGAGTATCATGAAGAAAACTGCGGGAATTGTGACAACTGTTTGAATCCAAAAAAGAAAGTGGAAGCAAAAGATGAACTTTGTGCCGTCCTGGAAACTGTGATGGCCCTGAAAGAGAAATTCAAAGCCGAATATGTCATTGACGTTATGCTCGGTAAAGCTACTAATGATGTGAAGTCTTATCATCATGAGGAACTTGAGGTGTTCGGCTGTGAAGAAAAAAACGACGAGAAGTTTCTGAATGCCGTGATTCGTCAGGCTATCATTAAAGGATACCTTGAACGCGACATCGAAAACTTCGGACTGCTCCGGCTCACCAAAGCCGGAAAGGATTTTCTGAAAAAACCTGTTTCGTTCAAGATTGTTGAGGACAATGAGTTCAATGATGAACCTGAGGAACAGACCATGAAGAGCGGAGCGTCATGCGCCGCCGATCCCGAACTTTACAGTATCCTGAAGGACCTGCGTAAAAAAGTGGCTAAGGAGCAGAAGCTCCCCACCTATGTGATTTTCAGCGACGCTTCTCTTGAGGCTATGGCAACAACCTATCCTATTTCCATCGAGGAGCTTCAGAATATTCCCGGGGTCGGAGCCGGAAAGGCCAAACATCATGGTGAGGAATTTATAAAGGTCATCAAGCGTCATGTCGAGGAGAATGAAATTGAGCGGCCCGAAGATTTGCGTGTGCGCAGCGTGGCCAATAAATCCAAAATCAAGATTTATCTGATTCAGTCGATTGACCGTAAGATTCCTCTGCCGGAGATTGCCAAGGCAAAAGGATTGGAATTTTCGGAACTTCTTGACGAAATTGAAGCAATCGTTTATTCCGGAACCAAAATCAATATCAACTATTTTATTGACGAGGAAATTGACGAGGATACTCAGGAGGATATTTTTGAATATTTCAAGTCAAGCGAAAGTGATGACCTCAATGAGGCCTACAAGGAACTCGGCAGTGACTACACTGAGGAGGACATTCGCCTTATGCGAATCAAATTCCTCTCCGAAATGGGTAACTGAAAACACAATAATCGCTAAATCAGGTCACGTATGAGCATTATAATTGATTATAAGGATGTGGAACTCCACCGCAACGAACTTGTGGTGCTGAAGCATGTTGACCTGAAAGTAAGCGAAGGTGAGTTTGTTTATCTGCTCGGAAAGGTTGGCTCGGGAAAATCTTCACTCATGAAATCCATGTATGCCGAGATTCCCGTAGCCGCAGGTCAGGCCCGTGTGTTTGACTATGACCTGACCCGTATCCGCCGACGCGATGTGCCTTATCTACGCCGGCAGATGGGAATTGTGTTTCAGGACTTCCAGTTACTCCCTGATCGCACAGCCTATGCTAACCTGCAATTCGTACTTGAAGCCACCGGTTGGACGGACCGTAGCGAGATGGAGGCGCGCATTGAATCGGTGTTGCGCAACGTCGGAATGTTCAATAAGAGCTACAAACTTCCCCATCAGTTATCAGGCGGAGAGCAGCAGAGAGTTGCCATTGCCCGGGCTATGCTCAATAATCCGAAGCTCATCCTTGCCGACGAACCCACCGGAAACCTCGATCCCGCCACCGGCGAAGCCATTGTCAGTCAGCTTCACGCTATTTCACGCGCCGGAACTGCCGTGATAATGGCTACCCATAATCATCATTTCTTTGACAGCTTCCCGGGGCGCGTGGTCAGATGTGAAAACAAAAAATTAATTGAGTGAGACCCGTCGGTCCAGGCGTGTCTGATAGTAATCCGAACAGTTATGTTGACGTATAATACACAACTTACACCTTTGCGACTTCCGGAGTATGGCCGGAATATCCAGCAGATGGTTGACTACTGCCTAACGATTGAGGATCGTGACGAGCGCACGTGTTGCGCCTACTCCATAATCAAAGCAATGGGTAATCTATTCCCCGAATTGCGTGATGATCCTGAATCCACCCATAAACTTTGGGACCACCTTGCGATCATGAGTGATTTCAATCTTGACATTGATTTTCCTTGTGATGTGATCACGCCTGACAGCCTTACATCTTATCCCCGGCCTGTAGGCTATCCCGGCAGTTTCATCCGTTTCCGCCATTATGGCAAGACTATCGAGAAAATGATTGATGAGGCGGTGGCTATGCCTGACGGTGAGCAGCGTGATAATTTCATACTCATGATTGCCAACCAGATGAAGAAGCTTCTTCTTGCTGTCAACAAGGATGGTGTGGATGATGCCAAGATATTTAAGGATCTGGCCGATTTATCTCATGGTGCAATCCGGCTTGATCCTCAGGCTGTCCGTCTGCACGAATTTAAAATCGCCCCTGCACCCGTGACAGGTAAAAAGAAAAAGAAAAAATGATCCGGAAAGAGGAACTCTTTGAAATCGGTTCATTTAACAAGCCTCATGGAATAAGTGGCGAGATTTCTGTAAATCTTGATGAACCTGACATTGATCTCGGTGAACTGAAATGTATTGTTACGGAAATCGATGGAATTTTCGTTCCGTTTTTCATTGACTCGGTCCGTCGGCGTGGTAATAATTCCGTATTGATTAAGATTGACGGCGTGTCCGACGAGAAGGAGGCAAATGCCTTTTCACGAAAGACCGTCTATGCACTTCGCTCTGATCTTGACATCCCTGAACCTGACTTTTCTGATGGCCTTTATGCTGAGGATATGGTCGGATTTACGTTATCAGATGTTGAAAAAGGTGAAATAGGCTTAATTGTGGCAATAAATGATACCACTGACAACGTTCTATTCATAGTTGAACGGACAGACGGCGAAGAAGTTTTCGTTCCGGTAGCCGAAGAATTGATTGCCGGAATTGATGTCGACCGCAAGACTGTAGTTATGAACCTTCCCGAAGGTTTGCTTGAATTATAATTGGAATATAATGGAAGAATTTGACGAAACCAAAGCTGTTAAGCATATCAATGAAGCTCTCGAAAAGGAGTTTGGTATCAGTTATGATGAAGATGAGATTATAAATGTCATCGACATTATATGGGACTGGTATGACGAAAACGGTTTCACCGATGTGGATCTTGACAGCGACTCGGATGATGACGTCGACGTGGAGCGACTCACTGCTCATGTAAAGAAAATGCTTGCACGTGACACTGATTCTCCCGTTTCTCCTGATCATGTTCAGGCTATTGTCAACGCAGAGATTGATTACGAAAATTCCATCAGTATTCTGTAATGAAACTCAGGCTTCTCATATTTGTCCTTGTCATGTTGTCGGTTTTTTGCCTGTCGGCTAAAAACGACTACATTGATCCCTATAAGGAATATGACGAAGCTATTTTTATGGATCTTGATATAGAGTCTAACCTGTCCATGCCTCAGGTGCCAGCATCGTGTGCCGCATCCGTACGGAGTTATATCAACCGTATTGCCACCGATCTTGCCAAACAGCGCTATACAGTTGACCTGATTCGTGACGATGAAGTAATTCTTGTCACCATTCCTACCGACGACCTTTTTCTTCCGAACGACACCCTCCTCTCCTCTACTGCCGCCTCGCGCCTTCAGCCGGTCATCAAGCTGTTTGCCGAACCTGACATGTATAAGGTGCTTTATGCAGTACATACTGACAACACCGGCTCGACTACCTACAATATGCAGTTATCGCATAAGCGCAACAGTTCGCTTTATGACTTTATTCTTGATCAGATCAATGAAGATCAGATCATCATACCTTATGAGTATGGTGACACCGAACCGGTTGAACCGAACAACACACGCGAGGGGCGCAAAGCCAACCGCAGGCTTGAAATTTTTCTAATGCCTGGTCCCAAAATGATAGAAATGGCCCACAAACGGACGCTCCATTAAAAAAATTCCGTAACTTTGTAATCTCATTCTATCAATCCATTATCGCAGAACAAATAAAGACACTCATATAAAATGGCAACAGAACTAAAGGATTTAACCAAGCGGGCTGACAATTACTCGCAGTGGTACAACGAACTTGTGGTTAAAGCTGATCTGGCCGAGCAGTCGGCCGTCCGCGGATGTATGGTGATTAAACCTTACGGCTACGCTATCTGGGAAAAGATGCAGCAGACTCTTGACAAGATGTTTAAGGAAACAGGTGTGCAGAATGCTTATTTCCCCCTTCTTATTCCCAAATCATTCCTATGTCGCGAAGCTGAACACGTCGAGGGCTTTGCCAAAGAATGTGCCGTGGTGACTCATTACCGTCTCAAGAATGATCCTAATGGAAACGGCGTCATTGTTGACCCCGATGCCCGTCTGG
>CAZKNK010000021.1:0-29396 GCA_964554195.1 uncultured Staphylococcus sp. | reverse complement strand
GTTTTCGGCTCTCGCCGTATGTCTTTTTCTGTTTATTGACTGGTCATTTTCAGATTGGCGTTACTTAGATGCAAAATTAGCAAATTTTTCTGAGATTATTGCTTTGGTCCAGTGGGAAAATTTGGGGTGCAGAGTGCTGTGTAAGGGACGATTAAGGGGCAGCGGGAGATAGGGGATGGTGATGGGTCAGTTTTGGGGTTTGTGGCGGCGGTTGGAGAGGGAGATGTAGATGGCGCTGAAAATGCCGAGGGCTATGAGCATCATGGCCTGACAGCTCCACATGACCATTGAGAAGGCGGCTCCGTCAACGTCGGATATGCCGTAGAGCGACAGGGCGAACATGACGGCGAGGTTCCACGGGCCGAGTCCGCCGTTTGACGGTACAGCCATGCTATAGGATCCGAACACGAATATCACCAGTCCGGGGATGATGCCGTGGAGCGTACCGGCTCCAAAGAGTGCCTCGCGGGTAAATGGAAAGGCGTAAAGGCATACATAGGTTTCCAAGAAGTAGCATCCCCAGATTCCGATTGTGAGCAGAAGATACCCCCAAAGATTGTCAAGATGAAACAGCACCTTAAATCCGGCCCATACATTTGACAGATCGCCGTCGATGGTTTTAACGATCTTGTAACTGTGAAAGTAATGGTTTGCGAGCCAAAATAATGTTATGATGCCTAAAATTGTGACCCACAGCCAGGGGCTTGCAAAGAAATGCTCGATGTCAGCTCCGATTTTATAGTGGCTGAAAAAACGCTCGATCGGTGCGCGGGCCACGGCGAATGTCAGGAGCGAGAGCAGAACGATGGTGAGTCCGTCGGAGGAGCGGTCGCCGATGTCAGTGCCTACAATGGTGGTGAGGGGCGCACCTTCGCGGCGCGACATATAGACGCAGCGCCATCCTTCGCCAAGCCACGGGAATACCAGATTAAGGGCGTATGCGCCGAATATGGATATGCTCTCAACAATGACCGGGACACGCTTCAAGCCTACGGAACGGAGCTGAATACCCCACCGGATGCCTCGGATGATGTGACTGCACATGGTGATGAACATCATCAGGGCGATATACCGGAAGTCACATCCGCTGCGGATAGTGGCAATCATCTCGTGGAAGTCGACACGATGAAAGAGCCACACCACCAATCCGGCCGATACGGCAAATGGAATCAAATATTTGAGCCAACGGAGAATGGTGTCGGCCAACCGATGCGGTTTGACGGTGGATGCTGTTGATTGTGTTGATGCTGACATACTCTTTTAACGTGAGGAATGATGGTTTCGTTCACCGGCGGTGACCGAAAAAGCGGTTGATAATCACAGCAAGCGCACCGTCGCCGGTGACATTGCAGGCTGTTCCGAAGCTATCCATCGCAATGTAAAGGGCGATCATTAGGGCGATCATCCGCTCATCGAAGCCGAGTATTGATGAGAGCAGGCCAAGCGAAGCCATGATGGCTCCGCCGGGGATTCCGGGTGCAGCGATGATGGTCACACCGAGCATGGCGATGAAGTGGATGAAGTGTCCGGTCTCAACAGGCTGACCCGACATAATGACGAGAGCCAGCGCACAGGCCACAATCTTGAGCGCGCTGCCCGACATGTGGATTGTGGCGCAGAGCGGAATGACGAATCCTGCAATATCCTCGTCAACCCCCATGCGGATGGTCTGCCGCAGGGTGACCGGGATGGTGGCTGCTGATGACTGAGTGCCGAGGGCGGTGAAATATGCGGGCATCATGGTTCGAAGCATCCCGAACGGATTGCGACGGTTGAAACATGCGGCAATACAGTATTGCAGCACGAGAATGAAAACATGAAGTGCGAAGATGACAAGGATAATTTTCATGAACGTGGTCAGAATTACCCCTACAGTCCCTTCAACGGTCATTATCAAAAATATGCCGAAAATGTAGAACGGCAGTAGCGGCAGGATTGCCTTGTCAATGGTACGCGAAACTATTACGCGAAATTCGTCAAAGGCTCCCTGAAGTTTCTTTCCCTCGAGAAAGGCGATTCCCAATCCGAGCATGAACGACAGCACAAGTGCTGTCATAACCGACATAAGCGGGGGAATGTCAATGGAGAAAAATGTTTCAACGCCTGCGCCCGACTGCTCGACCGACGCTAATCCCTCCTCTCCTGAAATCAGAAATGGAAAAGTGAGCGTCCCGGTGAAGTAGGATAGCAGTCCGGCAAAAAATGTAGCGAAATAGGCCAACGCAGCCGTGGCGACAAGGAGCTTCCCGGCGCGCGAACCGATGTCGGCAATAGCCGGAGTGACAAATCCGACAATTATCATCGGAATCATGAACCCGAGGAAACTGCCGAACACGCCGTTAAACGTAGCGCATATCTGCGCCAACCACTGCGGAGCGATGAATCCGATGAGGATTCCCGCCACAATGCCTATGGCTATGCGCGGAAGCAGTCCGAACGAAAGTTTCATCACTGTCAGCCGAATTTACTGATTTTGCGAAGCTGAGGCTCGTTAAGAACCTTGATTTTGCGACCGTCGACCACTATCAGCTTCTCACTGACAAAATTTGAGAGCGTACGGATGGCATTTGAGGTAGTCATGTTTGAGAGGTTGGCCAGATCCTCACGCGCCATATAGATTTTAAGAGTCATGTTGTCATCCTCCTCGTAGCCGTAATTGTCAATCAGTACAATCAGAGCCTCGGCCAGACGACCACGGATATGCTTTTGGGTGAGGTTGACAATCTTGGTGTCAGACGAGCCGAGATTGCGCGAAAGTTCGTGGATGAAGAACATTGCCAGACGTGGATTCTTTTTGATCATGTCCACGACTACCGTCATCGGAATGGTGCCGAGAATCGACGGCTCCAGAGTAGCGGCGCTTGAAACGTAGGTCTCGCCGGCAAAGAATGCTCTGTAACCGAAATACTGTACCGGTTTGATGAGACGGAGAATCTGCACACGTCCACCAACACCGTCCTTATACTTCTTCACCTTGCCCTTGAGCAGAGTCCAGAGAAATTCCGGCTCGTCACCCTCAGCATAAATGATCTGATTTTTTTTGAATTTATGAATTTCAAAATTGTCGATAATCCGGCGTTTCTCATCGCCGTCAAGTATCGACCATATTTCGGCCAGATCCTCGGAAATTACCTGCTCAATCGCGCTTTTTATCATTGAGAATTATCCTTGTGTTCTATATCAGTGCTTTGCAACACAAAGTTAGCGCATTGATTCGAGAAAAAAACCCGATAACGGTTAAAATATGTTAATGCCTGTCATAGAATTCCAATATCCGGTTACGCAGAATGAGTTCATAGCGGGCCTGTACCGTCTCCGAAAGAGATTTGATATACTCCGTCTTTGCCTGCTCAAACTCTGTAGCGTTGGCCTTGCCATACTCATATTTCCATGTCATTGACTCAAGCGAGGCCTTGCTTGACTCGGTGGCCACACGCGAAGCATCAAGTTTCTTCGCGGCTGCCACTGACTGATAATATGCCTGACGAATATCCTTGAAAAGCTGACTCTGTTGATGCTCGAGGGCCAGTGAGGCCGATAATTTCCCGACCCGGGCGCGACGGATGGAATTACGGGTGGAAAATCCGTCGAAAATCGGAACTGAAAGCGAGAAGCCAAGCGATTTGCTGAAATTGTCGCGCATCTGACGTGAGAAACCCGGATTATCAGCGCCGGCCAGACTGTAGTAGCTGCTTCCAAGTCCGGCATTGAAGCTCAAGCGGGGGATATATCCGGTCCGGGCCAGACTGATGTTCTTGTCGGCCACGGTGATTCCATATCGGGCCGCGAGGATGGAATGATTATTTTCCAGAGCATGTTCGTAGACCTGATTGGCGTCGAGCAGGAGCGCACGGTCATCATCGGCCAGCGGAAGGATGTCAAAACCCTCCACGTCACGCAGCTCGAGCAGCCGCGCGAGGTCAATGATGGCGAGATTGCGGTCATTGTCAGATGTGACCACAGTCAACTCATCACGCGCCACCTGCGCTCTGGCCTGAAGCACATCGGCTTCGGCCACCTTTCCGGCCTCAAAGAGTTCTTCCTGACGCTGAAGCATCAGCCTGGATATTTGGGCCTGCTCACGGGCCACATCGGCAAGCTCGCCACAATAAAGCACCTGAAGATACTGAGCCATGACATTGAGCGTCACGTCATCCTTAGCTGCCTCAGTCTGCTCCACGAGCTGTCTGAGCCGGGTCTTTTCATAGTCAATCTGCCTTACGGTGGACAGTCCCTGAAACAACGGTAACTGCAAACCGACATTAAATCCGGTCATGGAGGTGTTGCGGTTGGCATAGGTGTTTTCCGAAGTCAGACCGCGACCGAAGTTCCAGCTCTGTGAAGCCGACGCCGAAAGCTGCGGAAGCACCCGGTCCTTAGCCTCCGTCACGGCCAGTTCGCCGGAGGCATATTCGAGTTGATGCGAACGAACGGTCAGATTATGCTCCACGGCATAATTTATGCAGCTGTCGAGGCTCCATGCCGTAGTAGATTCAGCAGCGGCTGACATTGCGACCGCGAGCATAGATAGTGCCAGAAATTTCATAGTCCTCAATGCTTATCTGATTATTTGTCCACGCAGACGATCAGTCGGGCTGATGCCATCCGTCACCTGCACCTCGACACCGTCAGACGTGCCGAGTGAAACTGCAACACGCTTGAAATTATATGGAGCCACACTGTCAGCCGTCACATAGACGAAAGTACTGTCACCGGCCCACTCCACAATGCTCTCGGGAATCTTCATCACATCGTCAACTTTCGAGAGGGTCACGGTTGCATTCGCACTGTAACCTGATCGGAGCTGACGGCCTTCGATATTCTCGATAGCACCCTTTACTTCAAAAGTGTTGGCTCCGTTTGTGTCCGTACCCTTGGGCGCTATGTATTCCACCACGGCGTGAAGCGTGTCATCGGGAAGCGCACCGAGACTGATGGTCATAGCCTGCCCCACATTCAGCAGTCCCACCTCGGTTTCATCCACCTTTCCTTTGAAAATAAGTTTATTCATGTCGGCAATCGTGGCCACGGTTGTACCGTCGTTCATCGTATTGGCCTGAATCACCGAACTACCCACTTTCACAGGCACATCAAGCACAAGTCCGGTGATGGTGGCGCGGACCAGAGTGTTGCTCTCCGAAGCATTGTTCACGCTGACACCCTCCTTAACAATCGAATATGCGTCACGTGCAGCCTCAAGCTCACGCTCGGCCTGAAGATAAGTGGTTTCGGACGTTTCAAACTCTTCTCGGCTTATCACCTTCTTCTCGAGCAACATCCGGTTTCGGTCATACTTGGCTTTGGCATCGGCCAAAGCGATTCGGGCCGACTCAATCCGGGATGTGGCCGATGAAAGTTGTCCCTCGTCAGGGATAATCTTTATTCGGGCTATCACGTCACCCTCGTTGACAAAGTCGCCGGCCTCAACGTTTATTTCCGAAATGATTCCCGACACCTGCGGCTTGATCTCGATTTCGTCACGAGGCTCAATTTTGCCGGTCAACACAGTTGTACGCTCAATATTGCCCGTCGATGGAAGTACGATGTCATAGCTCACCTCTTTAGGCTGCGATGAAATGTAGAGATAGACGAATGTCCCGATGAAGATAGCTGCCACAAGTACCCACAGCAGCACGCGGAAAAATTTTTTCATATCTGTGATTTTATTGTTTTCATTTAGAGTTCAACGCTTCTATCGGCTTGATGCGCATAGCCTTGATGGATGGAATAAGGCCGGCAAGGGTGCCGAGCAGGAGAAAGATAGCCAGAATGGCCACCGCCGTGGCAAACGGCATCTGGAATGCGAGCGGAGTGACACCCGGGGGCGACAGTAGCACCTGCACTACACCAAGCACGATGGCGGCAAACGTGATGCCGGCCAGTCCGGCCACAAGGGTGAGAATCATACCCTCACATAGAATCTGAATTATAATATCGCGCGGTTTGGCACCGATCGCACGGCGAATGCCTATTTCCTGAGTGCGCTCCCTGACGATAATCCACATGATGTTGCCCACACCGATAATTCCCGAAATAAGTGTGCCGAGACCCACAAAGAGAGCGAGTAGGTCAATTCCGGTGAATAGATTATCAACCATAGCAAACTGACTCGACACATCAAAAAACCAAACGGCACCATCATCGGTCGGGTCAAAGAGATGATTATTACTGAGAATACGGCGGATGCGACTCTCGAAATCCGAGGGAGAATAGCGGTCACTGACCGTGAATGAAATAATACCGACATCATCACCCAGATTATAGCAGCGGCGCATATTATCGTTAGTGATAAGGACAGAGTCGTCAATCTTCGACATGATGTTGACCTCCGACGTCTGTCCGGCCACACCTACAACCTTATAGTAAATACCGTTGACTGAGATTTCCTGACCGATGGGACTCATGGTTCCGAAAAGCTCGTTGGCCACTCGCTTGCCGACCACACATACCTTGCGTCCCATAGCATCGTCAACCTCGTTGAGAAACCTTCCTTCATAGATAACAGGAGTAAGGATTCGGGCATAGTCAGCTCCGACACCGAGCAGAGTGGTGGATGATTTATGAGTTCCGAACATTGCATCTGCGCCTGAGGCATTTACAGCAGTGATGGCCTCAATCTGCGGGACAGCCGTGCGGATCTGATCCAGGTCCTTGCGGGAGAGCGTGAAAGTACGTCCTTTGTTGAAACCGTGATAAGACTTGGTGGTACGTGAAGGTGAAATGAAGGCCTGATTGGTGGCCACACCCTCAAACTGCCTCGTCATGAAACTCTTGAAGCCTCCGGCGCCGCCGAGCAGCAAGGCCAGAATGGCCGTACCCCAGAAGATACCGAACGCCGTCAGCAGGGTGCGGGTCTTGTTTTGGGCCAGCGTGGCGCCTATCTCGCGCCAGTTATCAATATCGAAAACGGGATTGTTCATTCGTCACGAAGGGCTTCGACGGGTTTAATTTTCAGTGATTTTAAAGCGGGAAAGAGTCCGGCCAACGCACCGGCCACAATAAGTACAACTGTGACCTGCAAGGCGATGGAGAAGTCGATCTGCGGATTTTTAAGCACGGTGTCAGGCCCGGAGAAAATCATTCCGAGCAGGGCTGCCACGCCCATTCCGGCAACAATGCCGATGTAGCCGAACAGTGTGGTGATGGCTACACTCTCCAAGATAACCTGACGCAAAATCGAGGCGGGCCGGGCGCCGATGGCCCGTCGGATACCGATCTCATGAGTGCGCTCGCGGACCGACACAAACATGATGTTGCTCACTCCTACTATTCCGGATATGAGGGTCAGCACCCCGAGAATCCATACGGCTATATTTAGGCCCGACGATGCGGTCTGGTTCCGGAGATAGTTGTCAAGTCGGTTCCATATCCACACGGCACTGTTGTCAGTCGGGTCAAAATCATGCTGCCGGGCCAGAGTGGCACGGAGTGCGTTCTCAGCTTCGATGCTCTCCTCCGAGGTGGTAATGTCGCGCATACGTGCATTGATGGTGGTTACCTCCTGTGAACCTCCTGCAAGACCTCGGGCCACGGTGAACGGGATGAACACCGTCCGGGTCCAGTCATGGGAATATGTGCCGATTACGGTGAAGTTAAGTTCGTTGATCGTAACCGTCTGCCCTATCGGGTCCGTGCCGGGTTCAAAAAGGTCGGCTGCCGTATTCTCTGACAGCACCGCCACACGACGGCGGTCACGCATATCAGCCGGATTGATGAATCGTCCGGAGGCCATTTCGATGCGGGAGAAATCAATAGCCTGGGGATCTACGCCTTCATATCCGGTAGAAACATAGTCACGCCGGGTGGACACTACTGCATTATGATTCGATAAAACCGGATGAACGTCTGAAATAGTGGCCGAATTGCCCGACTCTATGGCCGCAAGGTCGCGGTCATCAAGCGTAATGGGACGCCACTCCTTATACCCCTTGTAGGGTTTGGTGGTCCAACCGCCGCTCACATTCAGCACATTCTGGTCACTTTTGCCCCAGAAGTCAGCCGATTTGTTAGTCAGACCCTTGGCCACACTCAGCAAGACAATAAGCAGAAAGATGCCCCACGACACAGCAAAACCGGTCAGTGCGGTGCGCAGCTTATTGGTGCGTAAAGTCTGTAATATTTCGCTAATTAGATCAAACACTTGTCAGAAAAAATCACAGGGTTATTTTTCAATTCGTCCGTCGACTATACGGATGATGCGGTTTGTCTGCTCTCCCACCGCAGGGTCATGGGTGACGATCACCACCGTCATTCCCTCGGCATTAAGGTCACGAAACACTTGCATCACCTCACGCGAAGTCCTGGAATCAAGCGCACCCGTAGGCTCATCGGCAAGAATAATGGAGGGATTGGTGATGAGCGCACGTGCAATGGCCACACGCTGTTTCTGACCGCCCGACAGCTCTCCGGGGAGATGATGAGCGCGGTCGGCCAACCCCATCCGCTCAAGCTGCTCCATGGCAAGGGCGTTGCGCTTGCGGCGCGACACTCCGCGATAGAACAGAGGCAGGGCAACATTGTCAAGCGCCGACTTATAGTTGATCAGGTTAAATGACTGAAACACAAATCCTATCATGTAGTTACGCAAATCGGCTGCCCGGTTTTCGCTTAGATTCTTGATCAGGACGTTGTCAAGATAGTATTCGCCGGAGTCATAATTGTCAAGGATTCCGAGTATGTTGAGCAGTGTCGACTTACCTGAACCCGACGCACCCATGATAGCCACGAGTTCGCCTTTGGCAATCTCGAGACTCACATCCTTCAGCACATGGAGGGGAACAACTCCGGGATAGGATTTATTGACATCTTTCAGTCGTATCATTTCCATATTTCAAGCGGTTTATTAGTATGACGCCGAAAACGCTTAAAAATTACACACAGGGGACTGTTTTTTGCAAAAAAATCCGGGAGACCACGTTTCAAGCGGAATCTCCCGGACTATATTATCGGTTGACGTATGACTGTCAGTAAATCAGTTCGATGTCATCAATCCACATGTTTGAGCCGTTACCACCGGTGAAGTAATCACCACCTTTTGATGCAGAACCGACGAGCATGATGTTGCGGATAGTAGACTTGTCACCCTTATACTCGATAGGGATGATGAATTCAACCATATCCTCGCCGGGAGTGTTGCCTTCAAACACCTTCTCTCCGTAACCTATCACCTGTGAGGCATTCTTGTCAAAGAGGTTTCGATCGCTGCTCTTTGTCTTGACAACGAAGGGCCATTCGCTACCATTGTAGTCAGTCTTGGTGTCATCGAGCATAGCAACATAAATAATACCCTTGTCCATGTCGCCTTTCTTCAGCTCTGAATAGGCCGCGTTGTCATGAGTGACGGCTACGGGACGATACTTGACCCATACGCGAAGAGCGGTGGGATAGAAGTCCATAGGCCAGGGACGACCCCACCCGAGAACTCCGTCCGTTCCGTCAGTGGCAAGATACTGACCGATAAACACGTTACCGGCGGCAAATTTACCGAGTGAACCGATACCGACAAACTGCGAAGCGAGTTTGACAGAACGGCTGCCGCTGTGCTTGACACTTTCATCGGGCAGAGTGACATTCTTGCTCATGGTCGATGAGCCTTGATTACCGCAATCCCAGAACATTTCCGACTTGTTGGCGCAGATAAGATAATACTTTTCGGCAGTAGTGTTCCACACCTCAAAACCGGAATTGGGCAACTGATAATCCTTAGTCTTGAAAGTAAGGATTTCAGGCGATGTATAGTCATCGGCATAAGCAGTATATTCATAGGTTGTTCCGGGGTTCAGATCAGTGAGGGCTACGGATACCACTCCGTCGGTCACCGTACCTGCCACACGGGTCCATTCCTCATAGGAGCGGCCTGATGCAGCGCGACGGATAACGAAGCCGTATTCCGAAGCGTCCTTAATGGCGCTTGCCGAAAGCACTGCCGAACGATAATCAACCGTAGTCTCGTCAACGGGAAGTGGTGCCACGGGAGCATTGGTCACACTGATGGTAAATGTGGCCGTTGACATTCTGCCGTTGACATCCTCAGCTGTAAAGATGAAAGTATGGTCACCTTCAGGGAGAGCGTCGACAAACTCATCCTCAAGATTAAAGCGGAGTGTGGCGAGATCCTTGTCAGCGTCATAATTATAGAGCCAGTCAACTCCGGCTTCAGCCAATCGGGCTTTCAGGGTCTCGTTCATATTAAGCAGTCCAAGACGGACCGAGCCGAGCGAAGCAAACGCCTCCGACTCTACCTCGACATATTTCAGGTCAGCGGCAGCGGAAATGAACACCGACTTGCGGCCTATATTACCCATTTCACCGCGCACGGTTCCGGTCTCGTCAAATCCGAGCAGACCGGTAAATGCAGGGGGAAGTACAATCTGAATCTCAGAGTCGTCACCTACAGGTTCCTCCTCCACTTCAATTTCAAAATAAGCACCTCCTATGGCAATCTCCTCGCTGACATATTTCACATTGAGGACATACTCCGTAGTCGGCTTGATGTTTTCAATCAGACCGTCCTTTGTAAATGTTTCGCCATTGGCCTGAGTTCCGCTGAGAGTCCAGCGGAGACCTTTGGTGCGGGAGTTGATCATGAAGTGACCCTTGTCAGCCGTGACCCCGTCAAATGTGAGCGAGTGGCTGCCGTCAGTAATACCGTCCTCCAGTGCGATGGTCATGACGGGATTCTCGAGAACTTCAAGAGTGGCATCAGTGTAGCGCACGGATGCAAGAGTGTTGGCCACCCTACATGCGAGTTTCACTTCCGTGTTGGTTCCGTTGACAATCTCAAAGGGAACAAATCCACTCTTATAGAATGTCTTGTCCCATGAAGCAGGAACGGAGTCACCTACCCATGCTTCAGCGGTGTAGTCACCTGAGACAAGGCGGATGGATGACGGTACGTTTCCGGCACCGACAAACTCATGCACAAGGCCCTTGGAGTTTGAAATCCAGATAACGGCGCTCTCCGCAAGGGCATCCTCCTCCTCGGCTGAGAGTGCGCGGCTGATAACCTCTACGTCAGAGTTGACTGTGGCCGAAAGACTAAGTGTGCCTTCGCCACCGGTCATGAGATGTTCGTCGCGGCAACCGGTCATGACGACGGCGGCAAGCAGCAACGACGCGCTTATATATTTGATATTTGCTTTCATAGTGTGACGTTATTTCACTTCAAATGTGAGGGTTACTGATTTTTCGGCATCCTTGTTATCTATCACTCGGATAATGAATGAGTGAGTGCCGGGGAAAGCCGAAAGAAGGGGAACAAGGTCGGTGATCACAAACGGAACATCCTTCTTATCCAACACTGCCCCGTTGCCCTCGAGACCGATTGACTTGAGGTTCTCGTAAGTTTCATTATCGAGGTGAGCCAAATCAAAGTTCATCGGAAGCAATTCGCCGGCCGAAGCGATGAAACCGGAATTGGTCGATGTGATTTCCACCCATAATTCCTTGATACCGTTCTCGGCATGGATGTCAACCTTATATTCATCACCTTCAACTATCGGATTAGGAGTTCCATCAAGTTTTGCAGTCTTACATTCAAATTTGATGTCATCAGCGACGGGCTGCTCAGGACCGGGCTGATCGGGACCCGGTTCTTCGGGCCATTCCTCTTTGCCGGGACGTTCGTTGCCGCTCTGATTATTATCTTCTTCAGCGGTGACGTTTCCGTTCACATCCTCATGCTCAATGTTGACGTCAATATTGATTCCGGCGGGATCAACCATACCGAACTCATCAGGAATGGTTGACGAACCGTTCTTGACCGAGAATGTTATGATATGGTGCTGACCGGCAGCAATATCGGTGAAAGTCTTGATTGCCTGAATGGGATTTCCGTCAATCTCGGCAGTGAAGTGAGCCACAAGTGTCGAACTGCCTTCAACCGCAGCAAAGTAGCCGGAGCGGGTCTCGTCACGCTTGAAGTCAAGCGAGCCGTTGTCGTTGGCCACCACTTTTACGTTAGCATCGTCGCCAAGCATCTTGGCAAGCTCTGCGGTAAAGCGGACCGTGACCTTAATGTTGGAGAACTTACACATCACGGTGCCGATTTCAGTGATGGTGCCGGCTGTGATAGTGAAGTCCTTATCACCTAAATAATATGGTGCGCTCCACTCGGCATCCTTCACCTCATGGCTCTTGACGCTGACAGTATAGTCACCTTCAGGGAGACTTACCACCTCGGGCATAGAGCCGTAGACATAGCTACCCTCCGTTGCACCGGTGGTCTTGTTGGTGATTTCTACGAGGAAGGCGTCAGTGTTGACAGCGGCGCGTGAGTGAAGGTCCTCCACCGTGTTCACATCCACGTCCATTGACTCCAGCGAAACGGAACCTCTGTCTGATTTGCTTCCGTCGGGATTCCAGTTGTCATCGCTGCATGATGTCAGTCCGACACACGCCGCAGCGAGAAACATGAGTGAAAATATCTTGGTTTTCATTTTATTGTCGGTTAATATTTAAGTGTGATGTTATCCACCGTCATTTCCGAGCCGGTGAATCGGCCGTCCGATGTATTTCCGAAATTCGGAGCTGACAGATTGTCGCCATTTATGGTCTGGCAAGCCGGATTGCCCGATGACTTGAACACGACCAGAATCTTAGCTGCCTTAGCCCGCTTGGTATATGTTACGGGAACTGAAACAAGAGTGTAGTCGGCAGCGCTGTGAGCATTGAAGCTACCGCTTCCTATCACATTACCCTCTGCATCGAGCAGTTTCACTTCGGCATAACCGTAGTCTGACGAGTTTTTGGGTGAATATTTATAATAGAATTCAAGCGCAGCCGGACGCGATTCAAGCGAATAACCGGTATAGTCAGGAGACCGGGTTTCGGCATTGTATTTTCCGAGATAAAGTTCTCCTACAGTGAGGTGTTTCGGATTACTACTCGAAACGGAGCCTACGGCACTGTTGCCTTTGCCCCAGCCAACAGTCGAAATGATGGCAGCCGACGAGCTGTTATAGCCGGGCTGAGCCTGACGTACACATGAGAAAGCGTTATATGAACATCCATCGCGGTTTGAACTGAAAGCACTCGTCGTTTTTCCTCCCTCTGATGTGGTGAGAAGATTGAGCGTACCCCATTCGGTATTCTCATCAGCGCCGGGATAGTCAATCCACCAGTTTTTAGTCAGACCGCTAACACGATACCATGTCTCCATATCAGCATTGGGAAGCTGTGGAGCGGCCTCGGTGGTGAACTCAGGCAGAGTGACAGTATATGTATCGGCTGAAACGGAGAGAGTAACGGCAGTGGCCGGAGTCAGTCCGGTGACATGAAGCTGATTTCCTACGGGAGTGAATTCAAGGTCACGGCTGCCGTCGGTCACCTTGCTTATGAAGCGAGACAGCACTGAAGCATCAGCCTCATCGCAGTTAACGGTGACGTAAGCGTGGGTGGCATATTGATCCTCAGCAGGACATGAGAGCGTAAATTCAGGCATCTCGATGCTGATGGTGGCTTCCGGACGCAAGTCGCCATAGAGGGCGCGTATGGTCATCTCCTGCTCCATAAGAGCCGAGGCCTCAAGTACAATATTATATGTGACGGTAGGAACGCTGCGCGACTTGATGCGTGAAGCCGAAATTAACTTGACATCATTCCAAGTGCCGAAACCTAAATCGTCGCGTATCTGGAAGCGAACGTCGGAGGCAAGGTTGTCACCGTTATATTCCACCGTAGCATTGACACGGTTAGAACCCAATTTTGCGGAGGCTGAAGTGATGTAGACAAGCCCCTTGTCAACAGTGACGGTAAATGTGAGTTTCTCCGAGAGCTTACCGTAGCGGTCCTTGACCTCAAGGGTAAACTTGTTGACGCTCTCCTCCTGTCCGGCACTCACACGCAGATGCGAGAACACTCCGGTGAAGTCAATCACGCCCATCACATCGGGATTCTTCCAGATGCCGCGCGATGCGAGTCCGAGATTCTGGAGACGGGCTATCATTGAAGCGTCGACTGAAGCAAGGTCAAGATTTGCGGGCCATCCGGCTTCGGCCAATGTGCGGCTGTCAGTTGACAGCATTACGGAGCCGATTTTGCCGCGGGCGGTGACATTAACTTTCACCGGACCGGGAGCAGCCATGCCCTCAACGATGTCGAAATTCTGATTATCAGTGAATCCCTCGGCCACAATTTCAGGAGCAGGCGCGTTGAGAATGTCATCGCTCAGGTCAATGACGATGTCCTCCTCATCGACCGTATCGTCAAACGTCACCACGAGTGAACCGTCAGCACCGGCATCGCCGTTGTTGACATCAAATGTCACCAGATGCTCTGTCTTAGGTTTGGCAGTGAAGCGGGCGGCCTCGATGGTGGCGGAGGTGCCGTTAGGTTTGGTGAAAGTCAGGTTGACGTTAACCGTTCCGGTTGTGACATAGACGGGATCCGTATCCGTTGAAGCTACGTCAATGTAATTTCCGGCGGGAGTGTGAAGCTGAGCCGTGTAAGAGGTCATGTAGTCACGGAAAGCGTCGGTGTAAGCAATCTTTACACGTGAGTTTTCCATCTTGGCGCTCAGGGCTACCGAAGTCGTACGGTCATATTTCACTTCGAGCATCTGCTTGCCGTAAAAGTAGGGCTTCGCCTTACCTTCGGCATCGTCAGCCGAGCCGTAATAAGCTTCAAGGGTGTAATTACCTGTCTTGAAATCCTGAGTGGAGTCAAACTCATCCACAGAGTCCCAGACCTTTGAATAAGTTCCGTCCTCCGATGTGAGTTTCAGCTTCAGATCTGAGACCGAAGGGAGGGCATCATCGTCACCGGCGCGAGAAGGAGTAGAAGCCGAAACGATATCGGTGTCGACATTCACTTCAGGTGAAATGCGTCCCATGCCGGCACCGATTGATGAAGAGTCGTCGCCGCATGAACTTACAGTCAACGCAAGTCCGATAAAGGCAGCG
Organism: uncultured Staphylococcus sp.; assembly: GCA_964554195.1. Lineage (GTDB taxonomy): Bacteria > Bacteroidota > Bacteroidia > Bacteroidales > Muribaculaceae > Duncaniella. The sequence goes on along the minus strand of CAZKNK010000021.1, from coordinate 14,496 downwards.
GCCCCGGTCAAGAGGTTTTTCTTCATAATTTAACGGTTTGTATTACTAAGATTATCTAAATTGCACTGTGAAACGAAATAACAATATTTCCGGGCAAAGTTAATAAATATTTTGCTTTTTTGAAACATTTGGTGATATTTCAGACAAATATTTCACCCTCTTTATCACAATTTATTACCGAGTGCTTTTCCACAACCAATAAACGAGAGCAGAGCCTGTTAAACAGAATAAACTTTTACATTGTTAGAATCTTAACCGGAATAATTTAACGACCAAAATATTATGAAGAAAGTACTTTTTACCGCTATCATGGCCATTATCACTGCGTTATCTGTCAATGCCCAATCCTCCGACACACTCAGATTAGACGGATCGGTTGGAAAGCTGTTCACAATCATCAATCGCCCTGTCACTTCCGCAAAAGTGCCGTTGGTGATACTGTGTCACGGATTCAGCGGTAATTGTCAGTCTCCATTCATGAATGAACTGTCAAAAAGCATGGTCACTCAAGGCATGGCCACACTCCGTTTTGATTTCAACGGTCATGGCAAAAGTGACGGCGAATTTAAGGACATGACAGTTCTCAATGAGATAGATGACCTTAAAGACGTGATTGCATGGGCTGAGAAGCAGCCGTGGGTCAAGGACATAAGTCTTGTCGGTCATTCACAGGGAGGTGTTGTTGTCAGTATGGTAAGCGGTGAACTCGGCGACAAAACCATCAAAGCAGAAGTACTCCTTGCTGCTGCGGCTGTGCTGCGCGACGATGCGCTTCGCGGCAATACGATGGGGGCAACTTATGACCCCTGGAATTTCAAGGGCGACTATATTGAACTGCCACATTCTCCCGAAGCAGGGGCGTTACTTCTTGGAAAAAATTATGTGGAAACCGCTATAAATCTGCCGATTTACGAGACTGCCGCCAATTATGACGGGCCGACCTTGATTGTGCAAGGCACTCATGATCAAATAGTACCGTACACTTACGCCGAGCGCTATCATGAGAAAATCAGACACAGTGAATTAAAACTCATCTCCGACGAGAACCATACATTCACAAAAACTCAGAAAGAAACCTCGATACTGGTTGCCGATTGGTTACATTCAAAACTATTTGATGACTAATCATTACTTCGGTCCGGTCAACCGGACTAAAAAGTTGTGGTTTTGCATGATAATTTACAATTTTAAATCTTCCGACGGGTTATTTAAGGAAATTTGCAGCGATTTTTTTCGTAACTTTGCCGATTGAACAGCAAAACAATCAATCTGACAACATGAACACCTCATTTTTCAGCCGCATCCCGCCGGTGACAAAAAACCTTATCATCATCAACCTGCTCGTCTGGTTGGCAATGTTTGTGCTTCCGCGCCACATAGGAGCAAACCTTGAGGACATTCTGGGTCTGCACTATTTCACCGCAACCGACTTCAACCCCGTTCAGTTGCTGTCCTACATGTTTATGCACAGCCGCTCCACCCTGGCCCACATATTCTTCAATATGTTCACTCTCATCATGCTCGGCCCGCTGCTTGAGCGCACTTTCGGTTCAGGCAGATTCCTGTTCTACTACATATCATGCGGAATCGGAGCGGCGCTTATTCAGGAACTCTGGTGGACATTTTCGTTAGCTGACCTGATCAAACTCGGCTCCGACCTTGTGCAGATTCAAGGTGTGACAATCAACCCGGTTCGTCCGGCCAACGAGTGGCTCAACATGGCAGTTACCATAGGAGCATCAGGAGCTATTTACGGAATTCTGCTCGCTTTCGGAATGTTGTTTCCTGACATGCCTATGTATCTGATGTTCATTCCTGTTCCCATCAAAGCCAAATATATGGTGATAGGCATGGGTGTGATTGAGCTTCTCATCGGACTCGGTAGCGCCGTCGGAATAGATGACGGGGTGGCCCACTTCGCGCATCTCGGCGGAATGGTGTTCGGTCTGCTGATAATTCTCTACTGGAAAAAGAAAGGACTCTTCAATAACTATGGAGGCTATTAAGCGCCTGATTTCACGCAACATGTCACTGACGATGCTGATGAAAATCATCATCGTCAATGCACTTGTGTTTGTGATTCTACGCCTCGGAGCCATTATAGCCATGGCCGGCGGAGGAAATGCAACCACATTCCTTCAATGGGTTGAAATGCCCGCTTCGCTGCCCGAACTGGCCGTCAGACCCTGGACGGTGTTGACTTATATGTTTGCGCAATATGACGTGATGCACATCCTGTTTAACATGCTCTGGCTCTACTGGTTTGGAGTTCTGTTTCAGGATATATGCGGCGGCCGCACCCTGCTTCGCCTCTATCTGCTTGGCGGACTGGCGGGCGCACTGTTCTTCATCATCGCATCCAATCTGCTGATGGACTACGAAATGCGTCACAGTTGGCTCATTGGTTCGTCGGCGGGTGTGATTGCAATCGTAGCAGCCACGGCGATTATAATGCCCGACTTCCGCTTCAACCTGCTTTTTCTCGGACCTGTAGCTCTGAAATGGATAGCAATAGTGACGATAGGACTTGACCTCGCCGGAGTCAACGGCATGAACATCGGAGGCCACATAGCTCACTTCGGAGGAGCCGTGGCCGGAGCGGCTTATGCTCTCGGTCGCCGGAAGGGGAAAGACATAACCCGACCTTTCGAACGGATGATGAACTTCTTTGGCCGACTCGGCTCTGCCGGACCGCGCCGCAGTTCTGCCGGACCGCGCCGCGAAAGCAACGCTGAAATTGAGCGTGACCGCGCCCGTCTTGATCAGATTCTCGAAAAAATCAAACACTCCGGCTACTCATCTCTCACAGCCGAAGAACGACGACTGCTTTTTGAAATTTCCAACCGCGAAAAAACCCGCTGAACCTGACCATGGCCACATCCGTAAAACCAACAAGACCTCACAGCATCCGGGCTTTTGTCCGGTCAATGCTTGCGGCTGTCACAGTCGGCATCAACGGCATAGTGATGCTTGCGACCATTTTCTCGGCCTACGGCGGATACTTTGACCCTGTAAATCTTCCTATAGCGCCATTGGTTGCCATGCTCCTTCCGGGCATGCTGATTGCAGGGGTGGTCATGATAATAGTTGACCTTCTCGTTAATCCCCGCATCGCAGTTATGATTCCGGCGGCATGGATTATCTCGCTTCCGCCGCTGCTTGTCTTTTTTCCGGTCAACATCCGGTCCAAATCCCTCACTCCCGAGCAGGAACAGAGGTCATTCACACTCCTCACCTACAACTGTATGCACCTGATTCCGTATATTGACGACCCTTCTTTGAAAATCAACGGAACGGTTGACTTTATCCTCAAGACTGATGCCGACATAGTCAATCTCCAGGAAGTGGAGTCACTGGAGCCTAATCCGTCCACAGAGTTCACCCCGGAGCAACGCGACTCACTGTTCAGCCGGTATCCATATCACATCACCGACAATCGCCAGCAACTCACCGTGCTGTCAAAATTTCCGATCGAGGAAGTCGACACCACCATTCCGCGCCGCTCATATCCCTGTCTGGTGGGAGCATATCGCATCAATATCCGCTCCACTCCCGTCACCCTCTTTAACGTCCACCTGAAATCCATCGGACTCAACAGCGATGACAAAGACCTGTTTCGTGAAATTCCAAGCAAGTTCCGCGACGAGTCACAGATCAGGGAGGAACTACAGGAAGTCAAGTCTCAACTCATCAGCAAGCTATCCGAGTCATTCCTCATCCGTGGCATAGAGGCACGATGGCTGCGTCAGATGATTGACTCAATAGGAGGAAACGTGATTGTGGCCGGTGACTTCAACGACATTCCGGGCTGTCATGCCGAGCGAATCATCATGAACGGTGATCTGCATGACGCCTACGCTGAAAATGCCTTCGGCCCGAGAATCACCTATCATGACAACCGCTTCTATTTCCGGATTGACCACGTACTCTACGGAGGAAATCTCCAAGCCGTCTATGTCCGGCGTGACACCCCGCTATGGAGCGACCACTACCCCATGCTCACCCGATTTGTAATCAAATAACATCCACATATTCTTATTGCCCATGACCGACAGATTCAAAACCCTGGCCGCCGGTGCATTAGCGCTCGCTGCCTCATTCAGTTCAACAATGAATTCACAGACACGTACCAACCCGTTTCTTGCCCCTTACACCACTCAGTTTGAAATTCCTCCCTTTGATCAGATCGAATTCAGCGACTATCTCCCCGCCATCAAAGCCGGAATCGAGGAGCAGAAGGCCGAAATCAAGGCTATCATCAACAACCGCGCCAACCCGACCTTTGAAAACACCATTCTCGCTATGGAGAAAAGCGGCGAGACGCTTAACCGCGTGATGAATGTTTTCGTGGCATTTGACGACGCTCTTTCATCGCCCGAAATGGTGGCCATCGCTGAGGAAGCTTATCCGCTTTACTCTGACGCCATGGATGAAATCTCGATGAATCCGCAGCTCTTTGAGCGTGTGAAATTCATTTATGACCGCCGCGACGTAGCCGACCTCACTCCGGCGGAGAAACTCGCTGTGGAAAAGAGCTACAAAAATTTCACCCGCAACGGCGCCCTGCTCTCTGACGAGCAGAAGGAGCAGCTTAAGAAAATCAACGTTGGTCTCACCGACCTCTACCTCAAGTTTAACAAAAACCTTCTTAACGCCACTAACGCATACGAACTTGTGGTTGATGATCCCGCACAGCTCGCCGGTCTGCCCGAACCTCTCATAGCCACTGCTGCCGACGAGGCCAAAGCTCGCGGCAAGGAGGGCAAATGGGTATTCACTCTTCACGCACCTTCGCGTCTGCCTTTGCTCCAGTATGCCGACAACCGCGACCTGCGCCGCAAAATGTATGAGGCCTACACATCGCTCGCCACACAGGAGCCGTATGACAATCGTCCGGTGATCAACGAAATCCTCAAGCTCCGCGCACAGAAGGCCCGTCTGCTCGGATTCAACAATTACGCCGATTATATGACTGACAATGTCATGGCCAAGACCACCGAAGCTGCCGAAAATCTGCTTATGCAGATATGGACTCCCGCCATCAATCGCGCAAATGAGGAAGTGGCCGAGATGCAGACCTATATCAACGACAACGGCGGCGACTTCAAACTCGCTCCGTGGGACTACTATTATTATGCTGAAAAACTCCGCAAACAGAAATTCAACCTTGACGAAAACGAGGTGCGAGCTTACTTCTCGCTTGACAATGTTCGCAAAGGCATATTCACTCTGGCCGAACGCCTCTATGGGGTCACCTTCACTGAGTTACCCGATGCGCCTAAGTATCATCCCGATGTAAACGTCTATGAGGTGAAAGACAGCGACGGCAACCATGTGGCCGTGTTCATGACCGACTACTTCCCCCGCGCTTCCAAGCGTCAGGGAGCATGGATGAGCGAGTTTAAAGGCTCTTATGTTGATCCTGACGGATCGGTGGGACGTCCCATTGTGTTCAATGTCGGCAACTTCACCCGACCCACCGCCGACACTCCGGCCCTGCTCACCCTCGACGAAGTGGAAACAATGTTTCATGAATTCGGCCACGGTCTGCATGGAATGCTCACCAAAGCAGCACTCCGCTCTCAGGCCGGCACCAACGTTGACAGAGACTTCGTTGAACTCCCCTCGCAGATAACCGAACACTGGGCTTTGGAACCTGAACTGCTCAAGGAGTATGCCTTCCACTATCAGACCGGCGAAGTGATACCCGACTCACTCATCCGCAAACTCGATGCCGCCGCCACACATAATCAGGGCTTCACCACCACCGAACTCGCCGGAGCCGCGCTGCTTGACCTTCAGTGGGGTAAGCTGAATCCGGATGGCGATGTGGACATTGACGGCTTCGAAGCAGCAGTGGCCGAGAAGCTTGCCATGCCTAAGGAAATCACATTCCGTTACCGCTCTCCTTACTTCAAACACATTTTCGGTTCCGACGGATATGCCTCGGGCTATTACACCTATCTATGGGCTGAAGTGCTTGACACTGACGGATTTGAGCTATTTAAAGAAAAGGGTGTGTTTGACCCTGCCACCGCTGAGTCATTCAAGAAAAACATCCTTGAGATGGGCGGCAGTGCCGACCCGATGGAACTATATGTGAAGTTCCGCGGTCATGAACCCAAAGTCGACGCCCTGCTCCGCTCACGTGGCCTCACCCCGGCTCCCGTTCAGCCTCAGACTCTCACCATCCCCGGCGGAAAATAACCGCCGTCACACCTTTCTGACCATAATCCATCCGTGGCCAACGCGAAAATCATTCGCCCGCCACGGATGTTTCTTTTTACCGGTAACGACCTCATACTGACAAGGTGATGTAACACACAATACTGAAATTTATGTTAAATCAGGTGAAATAAGATTTTATCACACAGATTAACCGAATTTTTTTCGCTAATTTTGCATAATGTAAGGAAAATACCCTTTCAACCAATCTTTTTGATTAAACAAGACAAAATTTCCACTTGTATATGACACTGAAAAATTTCAAATTGTTCCTCTCCGGAGTTGGCCTGCTTGCCGCAGCCGGTTCGGCCTATGCTATTCCGGCCAAACCCGAATGGCGCACCGTGAAGCAACCCGACGGCTCTGAAATAGTAGTCAGATCTTTCGGCGACGAGAAATTTCACTATACACTCACATCTGACAACCGCCTCGTGGTTGCCGACACCGACGGAGTTTTCCGCTATGCCACTGTCAACGATCGTGGCGAAATGATTCCTACCGAATTCACAGCCGCACCTGCCGAAAAGCTGTCGGCTGAAGCGTCGGAATTTCTGTCGACACTCTCACCGGTCACCGACATGATCAGTCATGCTGCCGAGCGCCGCTCGCAATCCGACATGTTCCGTGCGCCCTCACGTGTGCCGTCAAACATGCAGACCGATGATTTCCCAGTGACAGGCGAGCAACCGGTCCTCGTTGTGCTTGTGGAATATCAGGATGTCAAATTCAACATTCCCAACCCTCAGGACTACTTCCACCGTCTCCTTAACGAGGAAGGATTCAGTGACGACGGCGGAACCGGTTCGGCGCGTGACTACTTCCTTGAATCATCGTCCGGACTGTTCAGACCCCGCTTTGACGTCTACCGTCCCATCACCCTTGCAAACAATATGCAATACTATGGCGGCAACACCTATTACGGCAATGATGCCCGTCCCGAGGAAATGGCCATTGAAGCATGTCAGGCACTTGATGCTGAGGTGGATTTCTCGCAGTATGACCGCGATAATGACGGATTTATCGACAATGTATTCGTAATTTATGCCGGTTACGGCGAAGCCGACACAACCAACAAGCCAAACACAGTGTGGCCTCACGCCTACTGGATTTATAAAGGTGCCGGCAAACGTGTGGTGCTTGACGGCAAACTGCTCGACCATTACGCTTGCTCCAACGAACTCAATGCCGACTCAAAACCGTGCGGCATCAGCACCGTGTGCCATGAGTTCAGCCATGTCATGGGTCTGCCTGACCTTTATACCACCAACGACGCCAACTATCACACTCCGCTGGAATGGTCGGTTCTCGACGCCGGTTGCTATAACAACGACGGCCGCACTCCGCCGGCCTACAGTGCATTTGAACGTATGTCGCTCGGATGGTTGAAGCCCATTGAAATCACTCAGGCCACTGAGGTGATGATACCGGAAATTTCCTCAAACGTGGCCTTCCTCATTCCTACATCAAACGACAACGAGTTTTTCCTCTTTGAAAACCGTCAGAAGCATGGTTGGGACTCCTATCTGCCCGGTCACGGCATGCTCATCTGGCGCATCAATTACAGTAAATCCGTATGGGACGCCAATGCTGTCAACAATTCCGCCAGTCAGCGCGTCGACGTTATTGAAGCCGGAGGAGCCAAGTCATCGATGGGTTATCCCATATCATCCTCATCCGACTCTTGGCCCGGATTACAGCGCCGTACATCGTTCACCGGAACTACTACACCGGCATTCACGACAACTTCAGGCGAAGTTGTCGACTTCCCCATCACCGCCATTACCGAAACAAACGGCATCATCAAATTCTCGGTCAAAGGTGGCACCACCCGAATCGCATCCACACCCGCTCCGGTTGCCGATGAAGTTTCCGGACGCTCGGCCCGCATAACATGGACCGCAGTTGACGGCGCAACGGATTATTTATTCACCGCAACTGCCGAAAACTCGTTCCGTCCCCTCTATAACCACATATCCACTTCAGGCGCCACATCCTTTTCTCTTTCAGATCTTGAACCTGAGACCACCTACTACATCACTGTGATGGCTGTAGGAAACAGCTGTGTGGCCGACGAGTCACCCGTGCTTACATTCAAAACATCGGCTCCCATGTTTGAGGAATCGTTTGTTACTGCCAACGAACCCACCGACATCACTTCTGACTCTTTCACCGCAAACTGGAATGAGCTTAACAACGCTCAGACATACCATCTGACCGTTAAACGTCTCACCCCGTCAACCGAATTTGACGTTATCACCGGATTCGACAATGCCACCCTCCCCGAAGGCTGGACCACCACCGCCGCCGGCAAGTACACCGGTATCCCAGGCTCTTTCGGCGAGACTTCCCCTGCCATCCGAATCAACAAGCTCGGCGAGTATATCGAAACGGCAATCATGCCCGGCGACATCACATATCTCTCGTTCTGGCTTCGCGGTCGCTCAGACGGTGCAACCCTTAACTTCATAACCGTTTACGGTCTGACAGCGTCTGAAGCATGGGAAAAAATCACCGACATCACCATTTCCACCACCGCGCGTGTGGTTGAACAGATTATCACCCCGGGGTATCGGGCATTAAAACTCGAATACACCGGCGAGCAGGTAGGCTCACACCCCGTTGGCATCGACGACATCCGAATCCGTGGCGGTAAAGCAGCTGAATCAACCACGATTATCTCTGACCTCAATGTGGGCAATGTCACTTCTTACACCGTAACCGGACTCGACAACACTTATCAGTACTCATTCTCTGTCCGCGCTCATGACGGCGACAATTTCTCGCTCTACTCCACCGAAGTTCCCGTCACCCTCTCCGATGGTCAGGCCGGCATTGACCATATCGCCGCTGACACTGACATCCGTATATATGGCGGATCGCTAATCACGATTGAAGGCACTGAAGCCGACGCCACGGTCTACAATATTCAGGGCAACCTCGTATATTCCGGACCGCGTCGCACCATCTCACTTCCATCCGGACTCTACATCGTGAAGGTAGCTGCTACCTCGGCCAAAGTTCTTGTCCGCTGATTCATCTGAAAAAAATTCATAAACAGAGGGTGTCATAACAGGCACCCTCTTTTCTGTTATAGTTTTTTTTCGTAGTTTTGCAGCGGTGAAATCAAATTATTCCGCCGTGTCAACTCTCATGTCTTTACACGATCATATCATGTCCGTCAGTCAGACTTCCACCCGAATCTTCCTCTCAGCAGTCATTTCATGTCTGGCGCTTTGCGCCTGCCACACTTCTCCGGCCTCGGCTCCGGTGGTAGAAGTGGAGCAGATCACGCCTGAAAATGTAAGCGTCTACGGCGAATACCCCGGACGCATACGTGCGGCGCAGACATTTGAAATCCACGCAAGGGTCGACGGCTATCTTGACAACATGTTTGTCCACAACGGCTCCTCCGTCCGTCGCGGTCAGACACTATTCGTCATTGACCCGCGGCTCTATAAAGCTAATGCCGACAAAGCGCGCGCCCAGCTTAGCAGCGCCAAAGCCCAGGAACTCAAGACTCGCCGCGATCTGGAGCGAATCCGCCCGCTGTTCGAGAAAAATGCAGCCTCTCAGCTTGACCTTGACAATGCCGAAGCGGCCTACGAATCAGCCAAAGCCGATGTGGCCATCTGCGAGGCCGACCTCGTCACTGCCGAAACATCACTGGCCAACACCAAAGTGACAGCCCCGGTCACCGGCGAGATTTACTGCAACGTGGCCGACATAGGTTCTATGGTCGGGCCGTCGGGAAAGTCTCTGCTCGCAACAATAGTGAGAGACGATACCGTAAGCATTGACTTCACCATGACGGCGCGTGACTACTTCAACGCCAAGTCACAGATCATCTGCGCAGGCGCACGTGACAGCGTCCGATGCCTTGACTCATTTGTCACCATAACCCTGTCGGACGGCTCAGAGTACCCCTATAAGGCCAAAGTCAACTTCGCTGCGCCGACCATCAATCCCGAGACGGGCGATTTCACCCTGTCAGCCGAAATGCCCAATCCGCAACGCAAACTGATGCCCGGCGAGGTAACCCGCGTCAATGTCCTCGTTACGGCCCGAAATGAAGCTTGCCTGATTCCGGTTAGCGCTGTAAAGACTGAAAACGACAGCACATTTGCATACGTGTTGGGCAATGACAATGTGATTTCACGTCGCCACATCATCACCGGACCGGTTTCCGGTAACCGGATTATCGTCGAAAAAGGACTTGCCGAAGGTGAGACCATTGTGGTCAAACCAACCGACCGGATTGTCGACGGAATGACCGCCACAGGTCACTCCGCTCCATCAGCCAAAAAATAACCTCACGGTCAACTAACGCTTAATCATGAAATTTTCCACCACATATCTACTGACACGCATGGCGGCTGCCGCTTTGCTGATACTCTCCATGTCGGCATGTTCCGGCACCCGCAATCTGACCGCTCCCGCCATTGACATGCCCGAAAAATTCAGCGGTGATGCGATTGACTCCCTGACCTACGCCGATCTCCGCTGGTGGGAGTTCTATACCGACGACAATCTCCGCTACATCATTGACCGTACACTCAACCATAACCGCGACTTCCTCATAGCCGCGGCAAGAATGGAGGAACTCCGGCAACTCTATGGTGTGGCACGTCTCGGACTCGCACCAGAACTCTCAGCCGTGGCTGCCGGAAGCCGTGAATCGTCTGACTATCACGGAGCCGGAACCGGCGTCTCACCTGAATATGACCTCAAGGCATCCCTAAACTGGGAGATAAACCTGCTCGGCGCTCAAAACTGGGCCAGAAAGCAGGCCGCCGGCGAGTATCTCGCTTCCGTCGAGGACTACCGCGCCACTCAGATGTCACTCATTGCCGAAGCTGCCACAGCCTACTTCAATCTAATGGCGCTTGACAATGAACTTACCATCGTCCGCCAGACCCTTGCCACACGTTCCGAAAGCCTTGAACAAGCCCGCCTTCGCTATGAGGGCGGACTCACGTCTGAAACCGTCTATCAGCAGGCCAAAGTGGAATATGCCACCGCAGCAGCCATGATTCCGAGTCTTGAGCAGCGCAAGCAGGTGTCGGAAAACGCACTCGCACTCCTCATGGGCGAATATCCCGTCCGTGACATACCCCGCTCACATCTTTACCTTGAAAACAATATGCCCGACAGTGTCAGAGCCGGCATGCCATCAAACATGCTTCAGCGCCGCCCCGACATCCGTGCCGCCGAGCGCCGCCTCGAGTCAGCTATGGCCGCCGTCGGACTTCGATATGCCGACCGTTTTCCGAATTTCAACATTCAGCTCACGGGCGGACTTGAAAATGACCGGTTATCCGACTTCCTGAAATCACCTTACACCTACGTTCTGGGCGCGCTCACCGGTCCGGTGTTTGACTTCGGGAAACGCAAGAGGCGCTACAAAGCGGCAATCCACGCCTATAATCAGGCCCGCCTTGAATATGAAAAATGTGTCATGACGGCTTTTGTCGAAGTTCAGAACGCCATCAGCGGCTATCGCCGCGCCCGCCAGTCGGCTTCACTGAAAGCCACACTGCGCGACGCTTCGCTGAAATATATCGAACTCGCCCGACTTCAGTACCGTGGCGGAACGCTCAACTATCTTGACGTTCTCGATGCACAGCGTCAGTTTTTCGACGCCCAGATAAGTCTCTCCAACGCCCGTCGGGACGAATATCTTGCCCTTGTTCAGTTATACAAAGCTCTTGGCGGAGGGTCAATTCTCGGTATCGACAACGAATCAGTCCACTGAATCACCCTGCGTCGGGTCAGTTTTCACTCCGGCCCATCGTGAGGTCTGTAGAGCCGCCGCGCGCTGTTCGGCCGGGTTATCAGCCGGATTCCAGAAGCGATGGTGACCGAGTTGATCAGGCATAAACTGCTGCACCACGAAGTTGCCGGGATAATCATGAGCATATTTATAGTCACGTCCGTAGCCCATATCCTTCATAAGTGATGTCGGAGCGTTGCGCAGATGAAGAGGCACAGGCAGATCGCCTGTCTTATCCACCATGCTCATGGCCGATGCAATGGCCATATAGGCCGAATTGCTCTTTGGCGATGTGGCCAGATAGACCGTACACTCCGCGAGCGGAATCCGCCCCTCGGGCATACCTATCTTCTTGATGACATCGTAAGTGGTGTTGGCAAGCAGCAATCCGTTAGGATTGGCAAGCCCTATGTCCTCAGCCGCCAGAATCACGAGTCGGCGGGCAATGAACTCAGGGTCCTCTCCTCCGGCAATCATACGCGCCAGCCAGTAGACCGCCGCATCAGGGTCAGATCCGCGTACACTCTTTATGAAAGCCGAAATGATGTCATAGTGCATCTCACCGTTCTTGTCATAAGCGGCAGGATTTTCCTGAAGCCGCTCCGTCACAATCTTATCATTGATCACCACCCGCTCCCCTTCCGGGGTGCTTTGGCAGAGCAGGTCAAGAATGTTGAGGAGCTTGCGTGCATCGCCTCCGGCAAAACGGAAAAGCGCCGTGGTCTGCTCCACGTCCACACCATGCTCCTTCAGCACGGGGTCATGCTCCACGGCGCGGTCAAGCAGTTCGGCAAGCTGCTCCTGTTCGAGCGGACGGAGCGTATACACCTGCGCGCGTGACAACAGCGGACGTATCACCTCAAACGACGGATTTTCAGTCGTTGCACCGATCAGCGTAACTATGCCGCTCTCAACCGCGCCAAGCAGACTGTCCTGCTGCGACTTACTGAACCGATGGATTTCATCGATAAACAACACCGGGCGACCGCGTGTAAACATGCTTCGCGCATCTGACCGGCATTTCTCTATCACCTCCCTGACATCCTTGACCCCGGAGTTAACAGCCGAAAGTGTGTAAAACGGCACCTCAACCGTGTTGGCTATGATTCGGGCAAGAGTGGTCTTGCCCACCCCCGGAGGACCCCAAAGGATAAACGACGACACATTGCCCGACTCGATCATGCGCCGTATCACACCACCGTCGCCCACAAGATGCGACTGGCCTATATATTCATCGAGCGACCGCGGCCGCAGACGCTCGGCAAGAGGTATGTTTCTGTTCATAATTACAAAATTAATAATAATCTCCTTATCCGGCCACACCATCCGGCCCCCGGCAGCCAATCGGAATGTTAATTGTTTTTAATATCTTGAATCACATATCCGGAATTCAGGATTTTTAATTAATTTTGATGCGTGGGTTAAGAAGTTTTTAATAACTCCTCCACACATTATGCTCACGTTGACCGAACTTTTAATCCAATGAAGTTGTTAATCTTCCAAAAGGAAATATAAAACAACCCTCTATTATAAGATTAACGTTAAAAAACATTGTTATGAGTACTTCAGGCACCCCCAAATCGATGCGATACATTTTCGGCATCATCATGATCGTCATTTATCTCGCTGTAGGTATCCTATTCCTCTGCGGATTCTTCGAGCCAATCTATGGAACTTGGACATGGGTTCGCTGGGTAGGCGGCGGAATGTTTGTTGTCTACGGCATCTGGCGTGCTTACCGCCAGTTCTCCGGCATCGACGCTGAAATAGGCGACGAAGCCTGACCCCGAACAAGTCACTCAATCCGTCAACCACGATAGATTCCCCGGATTATGAAAAAACTCCTTAAAGGCATTTTAGCCGTGAGCGCTGTCACACTCATGGCTTTCGCCACAGCCTGCTCCGGCAAAAATGAAAAGAAGCAACCGGCCATAGCCAAGATTGCCTGCGACGCCTCATTTGAAAACATTCTCGAGCAGGAAATCAATGTCTACGAATACATCTATCCGAAAGAGGATGTCATAGCCTCCTACATGGATGAGAAGGCGGCCATCGACTCGCTCCTCTCACTCGGAAGTTACAAGTCTGCCGTCATCACCCGCGAGCTTACTCAGCCCGAGGTTGACTACCTCAAGTCAAACCGCCGTCTGGTCTATCAGAAAAAGATTGCCGTTGACGCCATCGCGCTTATCGTCAATCCTGAAAATCCCGTCGAGATTCTCTCAAAAAAGGAAATCGCCGAGATTCTCACCGGTGAGGTGACCCGCTGGGATCAGGTTGAACCGTCAAAGCTTGGCGAAATCAAGGTGATTTTTGATCATCAGGGTTCATCGGTGGTGAAATATATGCGTGACTCCGTGCTTAACGGACGCGACTTCGCATCAAACGTCTACGCTCAGAAATCAAACCCCGACGTGTTCCGCACAGTGGCTGAAAACAAGGACGCCATCGGTATAATCGGCGTCAGCTGGGTCACCAGTGACCTCTCCGGACGCGAAAAG
>CAZKNK010000020.1:0-30201 GCA_964554195.1 uncultured Staphylococcus sp. | reverse complement strand
TCTGTCTGCTCTTCGTCTACCTGCTCCTCTCGGCGCAGTATGAGAGCTACATCCTTCCGTGGGCCGTTATCCTTTCGATTCCATTCGGTCTTATGGGAACGTTTATTTTTGCAAGTATCTTCGGCATTGATAACAATATTTACTTGCAGATCGCACTCATCATGCTCATCGGCCTTCTGGCCAAGAATGCCATCCTTATCGTTGAGTTTGCCGTTGAGCGCCGCCGCACAGGTATGTCGATTGTCAATGCAGCCATTGACGGTGCTTCGGCCCGTCTCCGACCTATTCTCATGACTTCGTTTGCCATGATTATCGGTCTGTTGCCTCTGATGTTTGCTTCGGGTGCCGGAGCTAACGGTAACCGCGCTCTTGGAACCGGTTCGGTGGGCGGTATGCTTATCGGTATGATTCTTCAGCTCCTCGTTGTTCCCGCGCTCTTTGTGGTGTTCGAGTATATCCAGGAGAAGATCAAGCCTCTGAAATGGGAGGACACTGACAATCAGGGTATCGAAAGCGAAATCGAGCAGTATTCACGTTAAACCCCGTCAATTCACACTGATGAAACTCAAGAATTTATCAATCATTCTCGCAGCTTCGTTGAGCATCATGATGCTCAACGGCTGCGGAATCTATAAGAAATATAAGACATCTGACGTCGAATCGCAGCTCGTCAAGGAGTATGCCGCAGCTCTCGACGCCCAACCTGACTCGCTGACATTCGGCAATTTGCCCTGGCAGCAAGTGTTCACCGATCCCGTTCTTACCGACCTTATCAACAATGCCCTTGAAAACAACAAGGACCTTGCCAATGCCAAACTAAACGTTGACATAGCCCACGCACAGATGCTCGGCGCCCGACTGAGTTATCTACCCTCCGTGGCACTTACGCCTAACGGAGCCGGCGTGTCGTATGCCAAGAGCGCATTGTCGTGGAGCTATCAGATTCCCCTCGCTGTAAGTTGGGAGGTGGATATATTCGGTAAGATTCTTAACTCCAAGCGTGGCGCAGAGGCCGGTTTCCAGCAGGCCAAATCCTATAATCAGGCAGTGCGTTCACAGATAATAGCCGGAGTGGCCAACTGCTATTACGCTATCTCGGCACTCGAGAGTCAGCTTCAGATTTCGCGCACCACAGCTGAGTTGTGGAAGCAGAGCGTACAGGTGATGCGTGACCTCAAGGAAGCCGGTCGCCTTAATGAGAGTGCGGTTGTTCAGAGCGAAGCGCAGTATTACAGCATACTTGCTTCCATCACTGACCTCGAGGTTAAGGTTCATGAGCTGAACAATACAATGTCACTCCTGATGAACGTCATGCCTCAGCGTTGGGAAATTCCTGCCGGGGCTGCACTTGAGGCGCCCGAAGATTATCGCGGCGGAATCCCTATGATGGCACTTGCAGCACGTCCTGACGTGCGTGCCGCTGAAATGAGTCTTGCCGTGGCCTACTATTCAACCGCGTCGGCTCGCGCATCGTTCTATCCCGGTCTTGCCATCACGGCCAACGGCGGGTTTACCAATCTGCTCGGTTCGATGATCAAGAATCCCGGTGACTGGTTCCTTCAGCTTGCCGGTTCACTCACCGCGCCTCTCTTTGCCCGCGGTCAGAACATTGCCCGTCTCAAAGCTGCAAGGGCTCAGCAGCAGCAGGCTCTCAACAATTTTGAATACACTCTCATGAGTGCCTCGGCTGAGGTGTCAAATGCCATGACTTCTTATGAGAAGGCTCTCGAGAAGCGCAAATTGCTTGCCGTTCAGGTCGACAAGCTCACCAAGAGTGTAGACTATACCACCGAACTCCTACTCTACGGCGGCACTACCACATATCTTGAAGTCCTCACCGCTCAGCAGGGTCTGCTCAACGCACAGATAGCTGAAGTGAACTCGATGCTTACAGCTCAGCAGGCTGTCATCAATCTCTATCAGAGTCTGGGAGGAGGACGCTGAAACCTCTGAATCATAACCATAAAAAACTATTATTGAAAAATGATCAGCGACAAAGCATACATCGACCCCTCGGCCAAAATTGGCGAGAATGTCACCATTCATCCTTTCGCGTTTATAGATAAGGACGTAGTCATAGGCGATAACTGCACCATCCGTCCCTTCGCAAGCATTGTACGCGGAACACGTATGGGTTCCAACTGTCAGGTGTTTCAGGGTGCCACTGTCGGCGCTGACCCGCAGGATTTCCGTTGGAAAGGCGGATACACCTACTGCTTCATCGGCGACAATGTCACTATCCGCGAAAACGTAATCATCAACCGAGGCATCTCTTCTGAAGGAGGAACACGCATCGGCAGCGACTCATTTCTCATGGCTAACTCACACATCGGTCATGACACCCACCTGAAGGGGAAGAATGTGGTCGGTAACGGTGCAAGTGTAGCCGGAGAAGTGGAGGTGGGCGAGTGTACCATCCTCTCATCGGGCGTTATAGTTCATGAGCGCTGCAAGATCGGTGATTGGGTACTGGTCAAGGGTGGTTGCCGCATCGGCGGAAACGTGCCTCCCTTCTGCATCATGGCCCATAATCCTACAGCCTACTTCGGTGTCAATGCCGTCATCATGCGTAAACACGGTTTCACCGATGAGCAGATTGATGACATTGCCAAAGCCTACCGTCATGTTTATCAGACAGGAACGTCAGTGTTTAATGCGCTACGCCGAATTGAGGATGACCTTGAGCCTTCCACTATCCGTGACAACATCACTGACTTCATCCGCTCGGTTGAGCTGAAGATAGTGGCCATCCCCAAAGAACTGGCCTGAGGATTCTTTCGGGCAACACTTGATTTTCCCTTATATAATGCGCCGCGGACCTTTATCGGATCCGCGGCGCTGCTATTGGGTTTTATGCCGTCAGGTCAAGGACGGATTTGTCCGGAACCGGTCAACACATATTTATATGTAGTGATTTCACGAAGTCCCATAGGGCCGCGGGGTCCAAGTTTCTGAGTCGATATTCCGATTTCGGCACCAAGTCCGAACTGACCTCCGTCGGTGAAACTTGTCGGCAGATTCCGATATACACATGATGCATCCACAAGGGCTGCAAAGAGATTGAATGCGTCATCGCTTTCGGTTATTATGCTCTCCGAGTGGCCCGAACCGTGAGCTGCAATGTGGGCAATCGCCTCGTCGATAGACTTGACGGTGCGGATTCCCATTTTATAATCCATCCATTCCGTGTCCCATGATTCGGCCTTGTGTAGAAGCGTGGATGGATAGTATCCCTCAAGGGCAGCGAGGGCTTCGTCATCGCAGTAAAGTTCCACTTTCCTTTCTGAAAGAGGTGCGGTGAGATGTTTGAGATCCGGAAGCCGATCGCAGTGAATCAGAAGGGTGTCAAGAGCATTGCAAACGCTGACGCGCCGAGTCTTTGCATTGCATATCACGGCTGCTCCAGTTTCAGTCAGGCCGTCGCGGTCAAAATAGATATGCACCACACCTGCCCCGGTTTCTATTATCGGCACACGCGCATTATCGCGTACAAAGTCAATTAGACGTCGACCGCCGCGCGGTATGCAGACGTCAACATAGCCCGTTGCTTCAAGCAACGCACGGGTAGAGTCACGGTCCGACGGCAGAAGCGTGACGGAGTCGACCGGAATGTCGTTGCTCTGCAAGGCCCGGGCTATCAGTGAGGAAGCATAGCGGTTTGAGTTGTCAGCGTCATGTCCACCTTTGAGTATGCAGGCATTTCCGGTCTTGATGCAGAGTGCGGCCACATCAAATGTGACATTGGGTCGCGCCTCATAAATAACACCGATTACGCCGAAAGGGACTCTGACACGCGACAGCTCGATTCCGTTGGGAAGAGTGCGCTGTTCCATCACTTCTCCGACCGGACACTCCAGTGCAGCCACCGCCCGCAAGCCGGATGCAATGTCGGAGATGCGTTCGGGTGTGAGCCGGAGTCGGTCATAAAGCGGGTTTGACTCTTCCATTTGCTCAAGGTCAAGGCGGTTAGCCTTTAAGAGTGATTCCGACTCGCTCTCGAGTAAATCGGCCAGTGTGGTGATGGCCTGACTTCTCTGCCGGTCAGGAATTACGGCGAGCAAGCGCGAGGCGTCTTTCACTCTGCCAAAAATGTTCTTATAGTCGGTCATAATTATTCGAGATAAAGATAATCGTAGTGGATTACGGGGCGCTGTCCGTGTATACCGATTGATTCAGTTGCCGCGGCACTTCCTACAGCTGCACGGCCAACCCCAACTGTGTTTCCTTCGGGGTCGAGGATAGTGATGATGTCACCTTCCTCCCATTCACCCTCAACGGAGGTGATGCCGACCGGCAGCAGACTGACGGCCCTGTCGGAGCGGAGTGTTTCGGCTGCACGGGCATTGACTCTGACCACCCCTTTGGCAAAAGAGGTGCTGTGGGCTATCCATCGCTTGACGGTGCTTAGCGGTTCAGCCGACGGTTCAAACAGAGTGTGAGGTACCGTTTCGGGGTGATTGACCAGGTCGACAAGCACATTTGGCCGGGTGCCACGCGCTATGATGACAGACACCCCTTCGGCCGATATTTTTCCTGCTATTCCGCATTTGGTTCCCATGCCGCCGCGCCCGAATCCGCTTTTTGACGCTACCACATACTCGCTTACGTCAGCACCCGGAGCCACCCGCTCTATCAGACGTGACCCGCTGTCGGCGGGGGAGCCGGTGAAGATACCGTCGACATTTGAAAGGATGATGAGCATATCGGCATCAGTCATTGTGGCAATAAGTCCTGAAAGTTCGTCATTGTCGGTAAACATCAGTTCAGTCAGGCTTGCCGTGTCATTCTCGTTGACTATCGGGACAACTCCGTTTTCAAGCATAGTCATCATGCATGACCGTTGGTTGAGATAGAGTGTGCGTGAGGCGAAATTTTCTTTCTGTGTCAGCACTTGTCCGACGGTGATGCCGTAGTTTGAAAACAGCTCGTTGTATAGATTTATAAGTTTTATCTGACCTATTGATGAAAACAACTGACGCGAGGCCACGCTGTCGAGCTGACGGCGGGGTTTGAGAGCTGCACGTCCGCAAGCCACCGCTCCGCTGGTCACAAGCACTATCTCATGTCCATCGTCACGAAGAGTGGCGATCTGGTCGACGAGTGACGACATATTCGTCACATTTGGCATACCATCTTTACGGGTCAGCACATTGCTGCCTACTTTAACCACAATTCTGCTCATTTCACACTCGCTTTTAATCCTTCTATAACTGAATTGGTGAAACCGTTGCGCTCCATAGCATTCAGGCCGCGGATAGTGAATCCGCCCGGAGTGGTGACGCGGTCAATCTCCGCTTCGGGATGACGCGATGTGTCGGTCAGGAGTGCAGCCACACCCTTGAGCGTCTGCACCACGATGGTCTGCGCCTGAGAGGCACGGAATCCAAGTTCCACTCCCCCCTCACAGGCTGCACGGACATATCGCATGCCGTAGGCAATGCCGCATGAAGCCAGTGCCGTTGCTGCGGGCAGAAGGTGTTCAGGGATACTCATCACATTTCCCGTCAGGCTGAATATTTCATTAGCGTTGCCGCATTCGCCACGTAGCGGAACTATAAATGTCATTGATTCGCACAGCGCTACAGCCGTGTTCGGCATCACAATCGAGAGATTTTTCGCTACGGGAAACATTTTCTCAATTTCATTGCCGCTGACGCCGGCCACAATCACACAGACTTCGGTTTCAGGCTTCAGAAAGGGTTGCAACTCGGAGGCCACAACCGGAAGCACCCGAGGCTTTACGGCTATCACAACTACCTTGCTGCCTTTGATTGCATCTGAATTAGATTCTGTCACTGTCACCCCTTTCTCGGCAAGGGGGGCTAATTTTGCAGTGTGAGGATTCGATATTCGAATCGTTTCGGCAGTGATGCCCGATGCAAGCAGGCCATCAGCCACTGCCGCTCCCATCGCACCGCCTCCTATAATGGCTATCGTATCTTTCATAATCGACAAAATTAATAAATCATCATATTAATAAACGTTAATCAGAGTATTTTTCCTATGTTCCGGTGTAATTATTTCGTGCATGCAACGTCATATAGATAAAAATGAATAATTAGACAAGGGAATAAATCAACGAGTTTTCAGGATTCGATTTCTAAGTTTTTCAAAAATCCGGCTTCGGTTGCCATCCGTGAGGATGTAACACCGCAGCCGATTTTTTGTTACAAAGACAAATTGCTGTAATTATGTGAGTTAGCTGCTATAAAGCCTTTCAAAATATGATTACAAAATTGTAACAGCGTAACGTTTGCAACAATTTTGCAACAATTTTGTTTAGTGGATACTGTATTGTAAATCAGCGAATTACATAATTTACTAAAATTAATACGAAATGTTAAACACCTTTTAACATTAAAAAATTTTGTTGCTGCCGAAAGTCAGGTAATTTTGAATCGTCAAGATAAACGAAGCGAATCAAAACAAAGATTTCCGACGCTGATTTTGATTAATATTAACACTAAAAACTCAACATTATGGCAACTTCCGAATTTCAGGCTAACTTAATGAATCTCCAGAGCAATCTTCTTAATTTCGCAATGATGCTCACTTCAAATCGTGACAATGCTCAGGATCTGCTCCAGGACACCACTCTCAAGGCACTTGCAAACGAGGACAAGTACACTGCCAATACAAACTTCAAGGGTTGGGTTTTTACAATCATGCGCAACATCTTCATCAACAATTATCGCAAGGTGTCACGCGCAGCCACCGTGGTTGATCAGACCGAGGACCTCTATCACCTGAATCTCTGTCAGGACTCCGGTCTCGAGACTCCCGAAGGCTCATTCGGTGCAAACGAAATCACCGCCGCAATCAATGAATTTTCCGATGACTACCGCATCCCCTTCTCGATGCACGTGGCCGGTTACAAATATAACGAAATCGCCGAAAAGATGAACCTTCCCCTCGGCACCATCAAGAGCCGCATCTTCTTTGCCCGCAAGAAGCTCCAGCAGCGTTTCGCCGATTACGTCTGATTAGCCCTGACGTCATTTTAGTGTTATAATAAAAAATTGAATCAGGAGGTCCGCACAGTTCAAGTGCAGACCTCCTGATTCATTTATGGCCGGAGTGTCACTCCTCTCTTGTGTCCTCCTCTTCATCGGAACGTGAAGAGTAGCGGACATGGTTGAGGGCGCGAAGCACGTTGCAGAGCGGCTGACTCCAATAGCCTCCGAAGTCATCCTTTACGGCGGCTATTGACGGTACCATCTCCTCAGGCGAGAGGTCGCGGATGGTGGATATGAAATTGTAGAACACCTGAAATATGTCAGCCAATCCTTCCGAGATGCTTGCGGCAATCGGAGTGTCGGAATATTTCATATCCTCCTCAAACACCTCAAGATACACATCGTCGGGTCCGAGCAGATTCTCAATGTTGCGGCGGATGCTTTCGTAATACTCTTCATCCAGAAATGGCTGTATATAGGCTTCGTCCTCATCAATGAGAGTCACATCAAGATCGGTGGCCGACATGTAGATGCGCGGAAGCATCCGGAGCATGGCGGCGATAAACTCCTCGCGGGTGGTTTCGCGGGTGGATTCAAGCGTCTGACAAAATTCGTTTGTCAGGGCGATAAACGCTATTGTGTTAGGTGAGAGTGTCATTGTTTTTTATAAAATCCATTTTCTTCTATATAATCATAAACGCCCGGAGGGAGGAAAATGCTCACGTCCTTGTGTCGGGCTATGGCAGAGCGGAGCCATGATGACGAGAGGTCACACGTGGGGGCATGGACCACATCAACTCCGTCCTCATAGATCGGTGGCAAGTCATAACCGACACGGGGATAGATGATTACCCCATAATCGTCAATGATTTCCTGATAGTTGAGCCAACGGTTGAAGTTGCGCCAGTTGTCACTCCCTATAATCAGCTTGAACTTGCGCCTCGGATAGCGTTTTGACAGAAAACGGAGTGTATTGATGGTGTAGGACGGGCGAGGCATCGAAAGCTCTATGTCACAGATGTCAACCCCTTTCACTCCCTTTACGGCTATATCAAGCATCTTGAGACGCTGAAGGTCAGGCAGAAGTGCCGACGGATTATCCTTGAGCGGATTCAGCGGTGACAGGAGCAACCACACTTCATCCAATCCGGTGAACTCACGGATGTAGCTCGCCACCATCAGGTGGCCTATATGGACGGGATTGAAAGAGCCTCCAAGCAGTCCGATAACAGGATTTTCACGTGACATCACACAAAGTTTTTAATTATTCCGGTCACTTCATCCACAGCGGTAGCCAAATCGTCATTGACCACGGTGTGGTCAAATTGTCCGGCAAATTCCATCTCCCAACGGGCTTTGCTGACGCGCTTTTCAATCCATTCGGTCGATTCGGTGGCGCGGTTTTCAAGCCGGCGGCGCAGTTCCTCAACGCTCGGAGGCATGATGAAGATCGATACGGATCGGTCGCCGAAAATCTTCTTCACATTCAGCGCCCCTTTCACGTCAATGTCAAGAATGCAGTTGTGTCCTTCGCCGCAGATTCTTTCAATTTCACTGCGGAGTGTGCCGTAAAACCGTCCGGGATACACTTCCTCATATTCAACGAAGTCACCTGCTGAAATATGGCGGTTAAACTCGTCGGTGGTCAGGAAATAATAATGAACCCCGTCTGTTTCGCCTTCGCGGGGAGGCCGGTTTGTCGCGGAGACGGAAAATGTAAGGTCCACTTCGCCGGTTTCTCTGATGCTGTTTATGATGGTTGACTTTCCGCATCCTGACGGAGCGGATATGATTATGATTTTGCCCTGGCTCATGAATATCGCTGGCTAATGAATCGGATTACATTACGTTGAGAACCTGCTCCTTGATTTGCTCAAGTTCATCCTTCATGGCCACCACAATCTTCTGCATCATGGCATGATTGCTTTTTGAGCCGAGTGTGTTGATTTCACGTCCCATTTCCTGGGAAATGAATCCAAGTTTCTTTCCCTGGCCGTGAGGGCCGTCGAGCGTTTCAAGGAAGTAACTGAGATGCTGGGTCAGGCGCTGCTTCTCCTCGTTGATGTCAAGTTTCTCAATGTAGTAGATCATTTCCTGCTCCAGACGGGAGTGGTCATAGTCAACCGTAACGGTTTTCTCTATGGCATCAACAATTCTCGAGCGGATTTTGGCCACACGTTCCACCTCGTATGGAGGGATTTCAGCCAAAAGACCGGTGATTCTTTCGATGCGTTTGCGGAAAAAGTCCTCGAGTTTCAGTCCCTCGGTGCGGCGGTATGACATAAGGCGTTCCACCGCTTCATCAAGTGCGCGCATCACAGCCTGCTTCTCATCGTCGTCAGGTTCGGCTGAGGTTTCGGTCCTCATCACGTCGGGGAAGCGGAGCAGCGTGGCATACCAGTCAGCCGGAGGGGCAATGTTGAGGCTTTCGGCCATGTTTTCAATCTGTCGCTTATAGGCGGCCACAACTGGAATATTGATTCTCATTGAAGCATCCGCCGACACGCTTTCAACCGTTACGGTGAGGTCAACCTTTCCGCGTTCGAGCCGGCGTGAAACGAGATTGCGCATCTCAAGATCCAGCTCACGCAGCGACGCCGGCACACGTGAGGCCATGTCAAGCTGCTTGCTGTTAAGGGACTTGATTTCAACGGTAATTTTTTTGTTCGGAACTTCAACAGTTGCCTTTCCGAACCCGGTCATGGAGTATAGCATCGTCTGTGAATTATTTCTCGTGCAAAAATACGAATTTAGCAATTAAAATCTATAATAATCGCTTCAAAAAATCCGGTCACATTTGTGCGGCGCCGTATGGCAGATCAGAGCATTGGTCTGGAGGTTGCGGCAAGGCCGATGGTGGTTCCGGTGAATCCTCCGCGCTGTGAGGTGATGTGTGATGCCGGAATGTCGGCGGCAAGCAGAGTCCACTCCTCGTGTCCGGCCGGGCGGAAATAAAAATCGTAGACGGTGCCTCGGCTGACAATCTTCAGACCTATTTCTTTGTTACACGTTGACAGTGGAGCCGATGCAAGCGGAGTGGTCTTTTTTGCGTCGAGTTTAAGCAGTTGCACCTTTCCGTCGGTCACGGCAAGGAAATATTGGCGGGTTTCATTCTTGACTATCAGCATTCCGGCAGCGTCATCGGCTTTCGGACAATAGTTCACCGAGGTTTCAGCTTCGAAGCAGTGGTGTTGAATCCTTGTGCCGAGATAGGCAGGTGTGGATGAAGTGCGGGGATCGACCGGGGCGCATTTTAGCCGGAGTGAGCCATCGATAGTGTAGAATTTATCGGCAGATCCGTGGAGCGACATCCATCGCGGCGCCGGACGCTTGCCGTCAAACCGGTCGGTGTAGCTGAAGTTGCCGGCCTGACCGGGACGTTGCGGTGCAGTTGCTCCCGGAATGACAGATCGCAGGGCAATAGTGTCCTTATTGTTATGGATAATACGTGGAAATCCGTCGGCACTCCACTCGATCGGGCTTAGGAAGGTTTCGCGACCGAGTTGATCCTCGCCGTCGTTCCATGGGCGACATCCGAGAAAAACTCCATACCAGCTGCCATCAGGAGTTTCTACCATGTCAAGGTGTCCGGTGGATGTGACCGGATTTGAGCGGTTGGGTTTCAGAAGCCGCTGTGTCAGGATGGGGTTGCGTCCCCATCGTTCCCACGGACCGGTCACCGAATCGGCTCGGTAGACCACCTCGGAGTGATCCTTACCCGTGCCGCCTTCAGCTGCGATCAGATAATATTTGCCGTCGTGTTTGAGTATGTGAGGACCCTCGTCACGTTCAAGACGTTCTTCCGGACCGACCCCTTTTTCATTGAACAGCCAGGGTTCGCCGATGGTCTGTCCGGTAGCGGAGTCGAAGCGCACAAGACTCAGGGCGCGGTTGTTGCTCCACTTCACTTTGGAATGTTCGCCCGATTTGTAGACAATATAAGCTGAGCCGTCGTCATCGAAGAAGAATGAGGGGTCTATTCCTTCGAGTGCATCGAGTACCACAGGTTCACTCCACTCTCCTGCCGGGTCAGTGGCCGTGACATAGAAGTTGATCGATGATCCGTCCTTGCCATCACCCTTGTTGACGCAAGTGGTGATGAGATAGAAAAGGTCATTGTGAGGATTATATGTTATGGCAGGGGCGTAGATGCCTCCTTTGTCAAGCGAGAGTCCGTCGAGCCACGGAAGTTGTGACGGGCGGTCAAGCGCATTGGCCACATGTTGCCATGTCATGAGATCGTTGGAGTGATAGACCGGGACACCGGGAAAGTAGCCGAACGTGGATGTGACGAGCCAATAGTCATTTCCCTTTCGGGTGACGCTCGGGTCTGAAGCCCAGCCGCTGATCACGGGATTGTAAAACTCTCCCGGGGCGGTAAGGCTGTCGGCATAGTATGGATCAAGTCCGGTATATGTGAAGTGACTGAAACGGGCTTCATTATCGGCTAAAGCTGAAGCCGTGGCAAGAAGCATCAATGAAAGGATTCCTATTGATTTCATGAAGTAGGTTATATGGTTTTGAAATAAGCGTCGAGAATGTCACGTGCGGCAGTGAAGGATGTCTGTCTGTTAGTCAGTACACGTTCCTCCTTCTCTGCAATGATTTCTTTGATTGTCGGATTGTTGTATAGGCTGTTGCGGAGCTGCTCGTCAATGGTTTCATACATCCAGTAGCGGGCCTGTTCGCGCCGGCGGCGTTCAAAATATCCGTTTGCTTTGGCAAATTCAAAGTATCGGTCAATCATTTGCCATACTTCCTCAATTCCAAGACCGTAATATCCGGAATATGTAAGAACCTCCGGCATCCAACCCGACACTGTGGGTGGAAACAGATGGAGAGCGCTGCGGAATTGAGCTTGCGCAAGACGCGCGCGGTCAATGTTGTCGCCGTCAGCCTTATTTATCACGATTCCGTCGGCCATCTCCATGATTCCGCGCTTGATGCCCTGAAGTTCATCTCCTGTACCGGCAAGCTGAATGAGCAGAAAGAAGTCAACCATCGAGTGTACGGCGGTTTCGCTCTGTCCGACACCTACTGTCTCCACAAAAATATTGTCAAATCCGGCGGCTTCACACAGCACGATGGTTTCGCGTGTCTTGCGGGCCACACCTCCGAGTGATCCCGCCGAGGGGCTGGGGCGGATGAATGCGTCGGGACGGGTGGACAGGCGCTCCATGCGGGTTTTGTCGCCGAGAATACTTCCTTTGGTGCGCTCACTCGAAGGGTCAATGGCAAGCACGGCGAGGCGACCTCCATTTTTGAGGACGTGGAGTCCGAATTCATCAATCGAGGTTGATTTTCCGGCACCGGGGACACCTGTTATGCCGATTCTGCGCGAGTGACCCGAATGTGGCAGGCACTTCTCAATTATTTCCTGGGCCAGAGCCTGATGGTCAGCGCGCAGGCTCTCAATCATGGTAACTGCACGTGAAAGCACTGTCACGTCGCCTTTCAGGATACCATCCACCATCTCTCCGGCTGTGGGAAGAGGCATGCGGCGGCGCGGTTTGAGATAAGGATTTACCACCGGGGGCTGTGCCACTCCGTCGTTAACGGTCAGCGAGCGGAAACAGTCGGCGTTTTCGGGATGTGATATGTTTGAATCCATTGCTTGGAAGTAAACTTGTTTTCTGTGGATTATGATGTGATGTCAACGCATTATACCGGTCAGACGCACCATTTCAGTTGGGTTGACGGGGTCGTTGACAGTGATGGTGATTCGGGCGTTGAGCAACTCGGCTTTACCGATGGCTGCCGGATCGACCGTGACGGTTACTTTGGCTGATTTTCCTTTTTTAATTTTGGAGTCCTTGCACTTGATGGTGACGGCTTTGTCAGGACATGAAATCTGACGTATAAGCAGCGGGTCATGGCCGGAGTTGGTGATGGTGAATGTCCGGCTGACGGGAGCGCTGTCACGTGGCAGTGTTCCGAAGTCAATTCTTGATTCCGAGACGGTTGCAATCGGTTTGTTGTCCATCTGCGAAGGGGTGAGTCCGGAAAAGTCCTCACGGATTATTGCCACGGTTTCAATGGTTATCGGGTCGTCTCCGGCTGAAGGACGAAGGTCAAATGTCCCGGTGGATATTCCCCAGTCGGGAGTCATTTCGGAGTGGAAGATGGTTGAGATGACGAATTGCTGTCCGGGAGGAACCGTTTTCGGTTCCACTATGACGCTGATATGACGTGGAGCGCCGCTGATTTCAGGGCGCAGGGTGTCAGATGAAGCGTTGTAGCCTTCGAGATACTTGCCGGCGGTCTTGTCCTTGAGAATCTGGCCATAGGCTATGGTCTTTCCGCGAAGCTTCATCGGTCCGGCATCAACGGGATAGCGTGATTTAAGGGTGTTTGATGCTCCGATGACAGTACCGGTGATTTCGAGGGTGGTGCGGTTAGGCTCTGTATTTGTGTCGACGTAAACGTTTTTCGTAAACTTTCCGGGGCGTCCTTTCGGGTCGAAGCCCACGGTGATCACCGCAGTGTCGCCGGGAGCCACCGGCTCGCGGGTGAAGGACGGACGGGTGCAGCCGCAGTTGGCTCGGGCGCCTAAGATGACAAGAGGCTCCGTGCCTTCGTTGACAACACGGAATTGACACTCCACCACGCCCATATCCTCGTCAAATGCGCCGAAATCATGCACTTTACCGAGCCAGCGTGTCTGTGCAGGAAGTGTCAGGGCTGTCGTAGCCGTTAACACTGTCAGCAGTAATTTCTTCATGGTCGGTTCAGGGTATTATGTTTCCTGAAAATGAAAGTTTAAGGCGCTGGCTCTTGGCATTGGTCTTTACTTTCACCACTCGTTCAAACTCTCCGGCGCGGCCACGAGGGTCAAATGTGATGGAAATCTTACCCGTCTTACCTGGGGCAATCGGTTCTTTGGGGTAAGTGGGGACAGTGCATCCGCAGCCGCCGTTTGAAACCGAAATGATGACCAAAGGTTTATCTCCGGTATTTTTGAATTCATACTCAGCTGTGACCCTGCCACCGTTGGCCCGGATTGAGCCAAAGTCATGGGCGGTTTCCGTAAACGTGATTTCTGGCTTGCTTTTGGCGGCGGCAACAACTGCCACAATCATCGCAATAACTATAAAAAGAATTTTTTTCATAACACAGGTCGGATTTCTGTTTGGATTGAATCACAAAATTAATCAAAAATGGCCTAAAAACCAATCCTCCGACAAATAATAAGAAAAAGTGCCGATGCAATCGGGTCAGATGTCGCGGTCAGAGACGAGTCCGTTCATGACGGCGTAGATGCCGAGTCCGGAGATGCTTTTGATGCCGAGTTTTGCGGTGATGTTTTTGCGGTGGGAGAGGACGGTGTTTATGCTGATTGACAATCGGTCGGCAATTTCTTTGCTGATATGACCCGTGGCAAGCAGACGGAGTACTTCGATTTCACGTGGAGAGAGATTAACGGGATCGGCCTGACGTGAAGCGGATGATAAGGATGACAGGA
This sequence comes from uncultured Staphylococcus sp., assembly GCA_964554195.1. Taxonomy (GTDB): domain Bacteria; phylum Bacteroidota; class Bacteroidia; order Bacteroidales; family Muribaculaceae; genus Duncaniella. The sequence goes on along the minus strand of CAZKNK010000020.1, from coordinate 15,783 downwards.
TTGTGCCGATCCGTTCAATGATGATGTCCTCCGGTGCGGTGGGGTCTATTACAGGGAAGTCAGCCGATGGTGTGGATGATATTATGACGGTGGAGTTTCGGCGCGTGAAGAAGTAAGCCGCATTGGCAGCGATGGCTTCGGACGTGGCGAAGCTTATGGCCGGATCAGCGGCGAGCGATGCGGGTGAATCAGCCGTAACCACCCGAGCTTGTTCTATGTGAAGGTGGATGAAATGGCGGAGACCCGCGCCACGGATGTGGTCGCTGTCAAATATTGCAATCAGCGGCTTTTCCATAATCAGAAACAACGTGAAGTCAGATAGCGTCCATCAGGCGGCATGCTCCCGGAATGAGGATGAGGTTACGGATGCGGTTGTTTTTACGCAGGTCGGTTTCAAGACCGTTGACGGCTACGATTGTAGCGTAACACAGATTCGAGTCGTATGATCCGGAAATGTGTTTCACTATCATTGCCATGAGATCCGACAGCATTTCCTCGACGGCGCCGGTGGTTTCGGTAGATAGGTCGGGGTGTGCGTCAGGTTTGCTTCCTGCCGCGAGTTTGCGTAGGGCTGGAAAAAGTACTTTCAGATCATAGTCGATGCTTGACTTCAGGTCGGCTTTCGCTTTGTCAAAGAGTCGTCGCAGTAAAGTGAGGCTGGAGTTGTCGGTCCCTGATGCGATGAGTCCGTTGAAGTGTCGCTCTATGTTCGGAATCTGGAAGTGAGTATAGTAGCGGTCGGTCAGCTCGAGATATGTCAATATTGATGAGAGGTCGACACTTTTGAGTGCATTTTCCGGGAAATAGTCGTCACTCAGGAATGTGTTGAGGATACTTGTCAGGAGCGACGGGTCAATGTCATGCGCGGCAGCGACGGCGCCGGTTGTGGCGTCGTCGAAACCGAGTGAGATTCCGAGTCGGTTTATAACCGGAATTATGGATGGTTCGCTGATGACGATTGCGGCCAGCGGGGTGTCTTTCGTAACGATAGTCATAGTCTGAAACAGGTGATGGTGGGCTTGTTCAGCGCCGTGTACGTCGCACTATTATGTAGCCCGACTCGGTGATGACGGCATCCATCCTGACATCATGCGGTTCCTGCGGAATTTCGTCGACAAGCTGGAAATCATAGCCGACGCCTATTTTGACGGCCCGTGAGCCGGCAAGCAGTCGGTCATAGTAACCTTTGCCTCGTCCGAGACGTCCGCCGCGGCGATCGTAAGCCACGCCGGGGGTTATGATGAGTTCGATGTCATCGATTGAAACCGTCTCGTCGCCTGTCGGTTCTTCGATGTGGAATGAGCCGAGTGCAAGGTGCTGGCGGTCGTATGGCAGAATGTCGAGGTTAACACCGTTGACACGTGGCAGGAAGAAGTGTTTTCTGCCACTCCATTTCTCGATAAACTCCCGGGTGGAGAGTTCGTCGGGAAGCGAGTGATACATAAGTATGTTTCCGGCGAGCATAAACTCTGCCGTCTGTTCGAGGATTGCAAACACTCGGGCGGCTGCCTGAGCGCGTTCGGTGTCAGTCAGGAGGGTCTTGCGGTTTCTGACCTGTCGGCGTATGTCGTCCTTGTTCATGACTTTTTAACGATGGTTACGGTTAATGGCGTCCGGCGGGGGCGGGCTTGCTCAGCGGTTCTGACTCACCTTAATTGGAAATTCAGCGTCGCCGCGGCTTATGGCTTGCAGGGCCTCGGCCACGGTGGGATCGTTGGCGTTATCCACTTCAAAAAATGCCTCGGTGCCAAGCGCGTTTCTGGTTATGAATGCTTTCAGGTTATTAACAATCAAGTCACGCGATTGGTTTATGTAACCCATACGCACCGGGACGCCCTCGCTCATGGTGTAGCGGACAAAGTCCTGAAGCAACTGGGAGTCAGAGGGAAGTAGCTCGAGCAGTTGCGCCGGGGTGCGGGCTTTCGACAGGCGTTCGCGGTTGGTGTCGGTGTAGGCGAATGTGTATTTGTGGAAGAGTCCGGCATTGGCCACGTCAAGATACCATGAGGTGATGCCCACCGTGTCGTTAGGTACGAATATGTCGGGCATGATTCCTCCACCGCCGTAGACCGTGCGTCCGGTGAGCGTGTTGAACAGCAATGATTTGTCGAGCTTTATGGAGTCGGCTGAATAAAATTCGCCGTGTGAGAAGCGTCGGTTTATATCATTATCATAATCCGAGCCGGGAGCGTATGTTTTCTGTATGCAGCGTCCCGAAGGGGTGTAGTAGCGGGCTATGGTGAGACGGATAGCGCTGCTGTCGGGCAGTTCTACCTGATGCTGCACCAGCCCCTTGCCGAATGATCGGCGGCCTATCACCAGTCCGCGGTCATTGTCCTGAATTGCTCCTGCAAAGATTTCGCTTGCACTGGCGGAGAGTTCATCAATAAGCACCACGAGCTGATCATCGTGGAAAGCACCGGAATTGTCGCTGTAGGTAGGCGCGGAGTTATCGACACTGCGTCCACGCATTGACACAATGGGGAGTCCGGCTCGCAAAAATTCGTTGGCCATCAGCACGGCTGGCTCCATGTAGCCTCCTCCGTTGCCGCGGAGGTCGAGGATATAGCTTGTGGCTCCCTCGGCCCGCAGGTTGATCATAGCAGTGAGAAACTCGGCAAATGTCTGGGCGCCGAATTTGTTGATATGGAGATAGCCTGTGGTGGGGGTGATCATGTAGGCAGCGTCGACCGATGTGACGGGGATGTCGCCTCGGGTGATCTCAAACGTAAGCTGACGTTTGGCTCCGGGTCTGATGACACCCACCTTCACGGTGGTCCCTTTGTCGCCGCGGAGTGCTTTGAGAACACGGTCGGTGGTCCACTTGCGTCCGGCTGAAATAGAGTCGTCAATCATCACGATGCGGTCACCGGCAAGGATGCCGACTTTTTCCGACGGTCCGCCGGGGATGACTTCAAGCACATTGATGGTGTCGTTGAGCATATTGAACTGAATACCCACACCGGAGAATGATCCTCCGAGTTCGTCGTTGACAACCTGAAGATCTGAAGCCGGGATATAGGTGGAATGAGGGTCGAGATGCGACAGCAGGTCAGGTATGGAGACTTCCATTAGACTGTCAATGTCGACATCATCAACATATTTTTCGTCAACAAGCTCAAGGATGGTGTCAAGCTTGGCGCGTGATGATGTGGAATGGCGGTCAGTGAAGATGAATTTGCCCAACCACATGCCGCAGACGAGTGCTACGGCTGCCACGAGGGGAAGCCATACGGAGGTTTTTTTTAGACGAGGGTTCATCTGTCAGTATAAGTGTAAGATGATGGAAGATGTTATGGAATAAAATAACAGATTGAGAATCTTATAGGGAATAAAAATTGTCAGGTTGAAGGGATCGGGTATCAGATCATTCGAGATTGTCGATGTGGTGACATTCGATTCCGGCTCGCGTCAGCAACTCAATGCCGTCGGTGATGCGGTAGAGTTCGTTGAACACCACCCGCTTTATGCCGGCTTGAATTATGAGCTTGGCGCAATCGACACATGGCGAGGCGGTAATGTAGAGTGTGGCTCCTTCGCTTGAATTGTTGCTCCGCGCCACTTTGGTGATAGCATTGGCCTCGGCGTGGAGTACGTATGATTTCGTCACTCCGTCCTCATCCTCGCAGATGTTTTCAAATCCCGCCGGTGTTCCGTTGAAGCCGTCAGAGATGATAGCTCTATCTTTCACCAACAATGCACCCACCTTACGGCGGACGCAGTAGGAGTTCTCGGCCCATATACGGGCCATGCGGAGATAACGTCGGTCGAGTTGGTCTCGCTTGTCCATAATTAGTGTTCGGTATTCATTGATGCCGGAGCGCCCGGCTTGGCGATGCAAAATTAGTAATTATATCAATATATCGTATCGGTTGGGTTGTTAAAGTTGCACACGTCGGTGGTTTTTGTTTAATTTGTGGTTCTTTACCGCACTTTCCTCCCGGTTCGGTTGTTATAACCATATATTGTCAGATGACGAATCATAAAAAGTTAATCATAATGAAAAAAATTATCCTGATGTCAGCGGTTCTGACACTTGCCGCTATGAGTTCATGTTCGATATTCAAGAAAGCACCTTCCGGAACGGTTGAGGTGCCTCATTCTACCGAGGAGGTTGTGACCGATCTTGAGGCGTCTGACGGCGCTATCTGGCAGATTGCCGGAGAGTGGGCGGTCATGGAACTTAACGGACGCGAACTGAAGATCAATGGTGACAACCGCCCTACATTCACGTTTACCGCTTCGCCCGATGAGAATGGTGATGTGAATGTGATCGGATTCAACGGTTGTAACTACGTCAACGGTGTGTATCGTGTTACTCCGGGCAAGCTTACTGCGCGCGGTGAGTTCCTCTCGTCAATGATGGCGTGTCCGGACGCTCCCTACGAGACTGAAATCAATCAGGCACTTGGTAAGATCACCGGTTACACTGTGGAGAGTGCCGACGGCGCTTCGACATTGCGTTTGACCGACGAGAGCGGTCGTGCGGTGATGGTTCTTCGCAACCATACCCTTGCTTTCCTCAACGGAGCCTGGAAGGTGGTGCGTATAGATAACCGGACGGTTCCTTCATCAGCCGACGTAAGGGTTGTTATTGATGTTGAATCCAAAACCATCCACGGAAATGCGGGATGCAATCTTCTAAACGGGGGGCTGATTCTTAATCTCGATGTAAAAAATGGTGTGGAGTTCCGCAACTTGTCCACCACAAGGATGATGTGTCCCGACATGGACACCGAGCGGGCTTTTCTCGTCGCTCTTGAGCAGGTGACCAAAGCTGATAACATCGATGCCGACAATGCGACTCTGCTTGATGACAAAGGCGCATCCATAATTTCCCTTCAGCGTATCGACCCGTCCACTCTCACCGAATGAAACTAAGCCTGTGATTCGGAGCGGGTGGCGGTTGTGATGACCCGTTCGGGGGTGTCGACGTGGTGATGAATGACATAGATTTCTCCACGGGCAGTGGCTAAGCCTGGGACCGGGGTGTCGAGCCGGATTTCATGGAGCGGCAGACCCGGTGTGAGGGCCGCTTTGTAGACAGCCTCTTTTGTGGTCCATGCGCGGAGAAGCTTATGAATCGATCCGGCATACGTTACCATCTCGTCAGGTGTAAGAAATTTCGGAGCCACGCGCATGAGTTGCTCGCGGGCGGTTTCTATGTCGATTCCTACAGGGCTGTCATTGTTACTGACGGCCACCACGGCTTCGTCGCGGCAATGGCTGATGGAGATGCTGACGGTTCGTCCGGCCACTCTCAGTTCCGGATGCCCGTCGGGTGCGTATGAGAGAATCGTATCGGCACCGAATTCATCGATAATAAGCCGGTTAACGGCGTCTTTTTCAGCTTCGCGCCGCGATAAGACAGGATTGAGGTGCCGACGCAGGATTCTCATCAGAGGTTAGTCATTAGGGTGATCATGTCACGTCCGACGGCTTCAACAACCGGTGCGATGGAATCGGGCCGGAATCCCGTGGAGACATTGACCATCAGCACTCCTGAAACCACCTTTGACTCCCCCACGGCGAGAAACTGCACCGGTGTGGCGGTGCCGGCGGGTGTGGTCATCAGGCGGCAACTGAAGCCGGATGGTGTGTCAAACTCGGTGATTTCAGAGCGATGTCCGCCGGAGTTCAGGGCCATGCGTTCAAGCCGGTTGTCAGTGACTGCGGATGCGGTGGCAGGCGTCACTTCAGTGATGCTGCAATAAACGGTGGCGTTTCCCATGCCTGGATATGTTATGTCAATCCACTGCGAATTGCCCTCAGCCGGTTTTTCTACCACTCTTGCTGCGGAGTTGGTGAGAAGTGATATATTACCCGCGGTGAGGGTGTCATAGGTTGCCGCCGGAATTTCTATGCGGTGAAATGCTCGCGGTCGCGGAACAGGCTTGCTCTCCCCGCCACATGCCGTGACCGAGAGGGCTAATGCTGTTAAAAATAGTAAATTACTGATTTTCACCTGACGGAGTGTTTTGGTCCGGTTGGAGTTCGGGCATCACCTTCACGCGGACATTTACTATCCGGTGGTTTTGAATCGAAAGCACGAGGAATCGGCATCGACCGTAGACTATTGATTCTTTTTCTTTCGGGAAGTCACCTTTTATGGCAAGCAACATTCCGCCAAGAGTCTCGCAGTCCTCGGTGACGGCTTCATACTCGTCCTCGTTCTGGTCGGTGATTCTGAAGAAGTCGTTAAGCAGAGTCTTTCCGTCGAAAATAAAAGTGTTGTCAGGAAGCCGGCGGTAGTTTTTCTCATCATCGTCATACTCGTCATTGATGTCGCCCACGATTTCTTCAAGCACATCTTCGAGCGTGACAATGCCTTGAGTGCCACCGAATTCATCCACCACAATGGCCAAATGCACCCTCCGCTTGCGGAAGTCCTCGAGCAGGTCATCAATCATTCTCGATTCCGGGACATAGTATGGCTCACGCATCAGGTTCTGCCACCTGAAGTCGGCGGGTCGTTTCTCTATATAGGGGAGCAGGTCGCGGGCATACAGCACTCCCTGAATATTGTCCATCGAGGTGTCAAACACCGGCAGACGTGCAAATCCGGTTTCAATCACCACCTGCATCACCTCATCAAATGTCAGGTCTATCTCCAGACCTGTCACATCAACGCGCGGTGTCATCACCTCGGCGGCTGTAGTGTCGCCGAATTTGAGGATTCCTTCAAGCATATCCTTGTTTTCACCGGGAGCCACATCGGCAATCTCAAGTGCCTGAGTGAGGTCATCGGTTGTAACGGTTGACTGCTGCTTCTGCACCACTTTGTTGACTATCACCGAACTGCCGACAAGGATTGATGATAACGGATAGAAAACCTTCATGATCATACTCAAGGCCGGCTGAGCCATGCGGGTCCATGCAAGATTGTTGGCGTTGGCATAAAGTTTAGGCAGAATCTCACCGAAAAGGAGAATGAGAAATGTCAGTATTACCGTCTGGAGGATGAAACTCCACACGGGACTCATTCCTGAAAATATCGGACCGAGTGCGAAGTTACACAGCACAACTATGGTGACATTAACCAGATTGTTGGCTATCAGGATTGTGGCGAGAAGTCGCTCCGGTTTTTCGAGCAGAGCCAGCACACGCCGGCCATTTTCTGATTCCTCAAGTTCCTCACACTGCTGCGGGGTGAGAGAAAAAAAAGAAATTTCACTACCGGAAATGAAGCCTGAAAAAAACAGGCAACAAATGGCAAGGAGCAGGGCTATGAACTGTGAGCCATCCATCAGGCCGTTTGTCATGGCGATGAGGCTCGGAATAAAGGTGAGCGGCGATGTGGCCGGTAAAGGGTCTATATCCAAAGCTATGAAAATTAGTTCTACAATAGGTCCGGAGAAATGAGGCCGGATAATGAGTGCAAATTTAGTGAAAAATTTTTTTCTGTCAAAAAATTGCGCCGGCTCATGTCAGTTCAGAGCCGGCGCGCATTTATGCTAAAGAGTTGTATGTGTCAGTCTGCCGATTAGTTGTCCATGTAACCCATGTGATCATTATCGTAGAATATACCCCAGTCAGACTCAACGTATGAGCCTACAGATGCATCGGGTGCGATCAGCACGATTGCGTTGGCAAACACTTCCTCATCAAAGGGATATTCGTCTGATTCAAGATAGTAGTCAAGAACGGGAGCGGTGATGGGGTAGCTGTAGATAGTTTCGATGGGGCATCCCTTGAAAGCACACCAACTGATCTTGTTGAGCGACGAGCCGAGGATGAGTTCTTTGATTTTATTGCCGGCAAATGAATAAGCGCCTACGCTGATCACTGCATTGGGGAGAGTGAGTTCGGTGAGGGAGCAGCCGTTGAAAGCGAAGTTGCCGATGAAGCTGAGGTTGGCGGGGAAATTGATGGCTGTAAGACCGGAGCATCCGTCAAAAGCATGAACGTCGATATAGGTCAGAGTGTTGGGGAGTTCAACGGCGGTCAGTTCGGTGCAGGCCATGAAGGCTTTTGCGCCGATCTTGGTTACCTGATAGCGGCGCTCGCCGTATTCGATTCCGCCGGGGATAGTAACGGCGCCGATATAGTTGCCAACGGTTACAGTACAGGTATTGTCATCGTTGAGGATGTAGTTGATTCCGTTCACACTGACGGGAGCAATCTCATCATCGTCATCGTTACAGGAAGTGAGCGCGAATGAACCTAAAGCAAGCATCACGATAACCAATGCTTGAAACACTCGTAATTGCAGTTTCTTCATTTCAAGTTGAATGTTTTGATTTATTATAATTTTGTTTTTTGACAAGTGGAATAATCTTTCGTTTGGGGTATCGCACCTCGGAAACAGACAATTTTGCGGAAGATTGCGCGGGCTATCTTCTGAAAACTTTTGCAAAGATATATAAAAAATATCAAACTACTTATAATTTGTAAATATTTTTGCAAAATCAGTTACTACATTTTCACTTTGAAAGGAATTTGGCCATGTCGGGCAATGAGATGAAAACATCCGTATGCTGCGTATTTCACGTGGATTTTTCAGAAGTCGGCGCATTATGTGTTGATGAATGAGGAAATTTTGCGTAATTTTGTGGGTGGAAACGTAATAATTGACCATGAGGGTGTTTTTCAAGAATCTATTTCAGCTCATTCTCCATCCGGCTCATGGCTGGGAGGATATTGAGACTGAGCGGGCCGACGCTCGCTCATCGGCGCTTTACGGTCTTTTCCCGCTTATCATATTAGCCGGTCTGACGGTGTTTCTTGACCCGGTCTATCATTCAGGAGTGGATTGGATAAAGATGGTGATGCGGTTCATTGCCATAGTGACGATGTATTTTCCGTCATATTTCATCGGGACATTCGTGTTGGTCCTTTTTCTCGGACCGATGCTTTATGAGCCGCTTGATGAGAACCGTTGCCGCACTCTTTCGCTTTACACCATAGGGTTGGAGGCTCTGGTGACTATCCTGATGAATTGTTTCCCGTTTATCTATGCTATTCTCTATTTCCTGCCTGTTTATATAGCTATCATCCAGTGGAAAGGGATTGACTATATGAAGGTAAGAGCCGATATGTCGGGCCGGTATATGATGCTGGCGGTGCTTGGCGTGATGATGCCGCCATATTTAATCTATTTCATTTTCTCACTTATAATCAAATGAATTTCAAGGAAGTCAATATAAAAAACAAAAGGGCCAATTTTGACTATGCCATTTCCGAGACCTTCACGGCGGGAATAGTACTGACCGGCACGGAAATCAAGTCAATCCGTCTGGGTAAGGCTTCGTTGGTCGACACTTTCTGCTACGTTGACCGCGGCGAGGTGTGGATTAAAAATATGTATATAGCCGAATACAGCTACGGGACATATAATAATCATGTGGCGCGCCGTGACCGCAAACTGCTCCTCAACCGTAAGGAGATAGCACGTCTGGAAAAGTCGGGTAAGGAAGCGGGATTCACCATTGTTCCCCTCAGGCTCTTTATCAATGACCGTGGTCTGGCAAAGATAGTAATCGGCATCGGACGCGGAAAGAAGGAATATGACAAGCGCCAGTCAATCCGCGAGCGGGAGGACAAGCGCGACATGGCCCGGATGTTTGAGAAATGATTGCATAGTTTCAATGATGAAATTTCACATTTAATATATACCTTAAAATGAAAAAACTTATCAGATTATTTTTGCTTGCCGCTGCGCTCCTGCCCGCACTTCAGGCCGGGGCTGAAATTTCGCTAAAGGCGGCCGAGGGTTGGCTGGAGACAGCATGGACCGAATGGTATGTGATGCAGGGCGTCACTGCCTATAACGCTTATGTAACAGAAGCCGGCTCTGACGAATGGGTTCAGCTTGACGGCGAACTCATACGCAGCTACGGTGTCTATGGCCGCGCTGATGCTCTTGGACTCAAGGCAGGAACATACCGAATGAAGGTTGTTCCGGTAATCGACGGCGTGGAGGCTCCGACCGAGGGTATTGAGACCGGCGACCTGATCGTTCGTCCGCATGACCGCACGGGTTATGCCCATTTCGGTCGACCCACTGAGGGCCTTTTTGAGGGAGTGGGCGGATATAAGAACGACGGAACTCTCAAGGATGATGCCATAGTGCTGTATGTAAGTTCCGAAAATGCCAAGACAATCACGGTAACATGGCCTTATACAGCTACGCAAAACAAGACTTACACCGGATTTTACGGTGTGGTAGAAGGCTATCGTAAGTGTCTGGCTATGGGTGGAATGACCCGTCCGCTCGTGATTCGTATGATCGGCACCGTCACGGCTGACGATATGGACAAACTGCGTTTCGGTCAGGGCCTTGACATCAAGGGAGAGACTGCGTATTCGGAATTTCCTTTTACTCTTGAGGGTGTTGGCTGCGACGCAACAATCTACGGATTCGGCGTTCAGTTCAGCCAGGTGACCGGAGCGGAACTGCGAAACATCGGTATCATGCTCTGTAAGGATGACGGTGTTGAGATGAACAAACACAATTCACACATCTGGGTGCATAACATTGACGTGTTTTATGGTCAGGTTGGTTCTGACGCCGATCAGGTGAAGGGTGACGGTGCCATAGACATCAAATATTCATCATACTGCACTGTGGCCTACAATCACTTCTTCGACAACGGAAAGTGCTGTCTGATAGATCCGAGCAAGTCATACGGCAGCGAGACTCCCGCCGACTTCCTGACCTATCATCATAACTGGTTTGACCATGCCGACTCACGTCTGCCACGTTGTCGTCACGGCAACGCTTTCCACGTGTTCAATAACTACTATGACGGTAACGGCGAATATGGCGTAGGTCTGGCAAGTAATGCATGCACTTTCGTCGAGGCAAACTACTTCCGCAACTGCCGCTATCCGGTAATCAACTCCGGTCAGGGTACCGATAAGAATCTTGTCGACTCCAAGCAGAGCAAAAAGGGATTGCTTTCGGGCGAGGATGGCGGTGTGTGCAAGTTCTGGAACAACCATGTGCAGGGTGCCAAGTCATTCATAACCCAAAAAGATTCTTATGGAGCTAATCTCTATGACGCTTACATGGTCGACTCGCGCGATGAGATTATCCCCGAATCAGTCAAGGCGCTTAAGGCTGAACTTGTCAAGACTCCGACCACCTACAGTAATTTCGACACTACTCCCGGCATGATATATGAATCCACTCCTGATGATCCGGAGAATGTTCCGGAGATAGTGACCGGTCAGTATGGAGCCGGACGCTGTCAGAAGGGTGATTTTGCATGGGAATTTAACAATGCGACTGAGGACGCCAATACAAACGTCATCACAGCCTTGAAGGATGCCCTGACCGCCTATCGCACCACCCGTGAGTCAGGGTTCAGCGGCAATGTGTCAGGAATCACTGACATTGTCACCGATGTTGAAGCTTCAGATCCGTGCTACAACATCAAGGGGCAGCGCGTCAGCCCCGAGTCACGCGGACTCATAATCCGCGCCGGGCGCAAGCAGATCAATCGCTGATTTGCAGAATTCATCCTATTCAGATACATATCGAATCCTACACCATGATTATGGCATGAGTGTAGGATTCGTTTTTATGTGTTTGCCGGTGACGGTTTGCTTTTATCGCCAGTCGGCACGGAGGTGGTGAAGCATGGTTGCACTTTCGCCGGTGGAGCCGGTATGCTGTATGTGGATGCCTCCCAACGGGTTAGGCTTGACAGAAGCCGAGAGGTTGACTTCAGTGGCTAAACGAGGATCAGAGGGGCGTGAGAGGGGTGTGGCAGTGGTGACTCGGGCAGTGAGCCGGTTACCGGTGCAGTCAAGATTGATGGTGCATCCGGTGCGGTAACATGTCGCAGCCACCGGTTCGGTGAGTGGTTTGACCTCCCCGTCACGATACTCCACAAGGTAGAAGCTGACAGCGTTGCTGAAGTCGGTGGTGCGGATAATGCGCAGTCCGTAGCCGGTCAGGGCGCGGGTGTCAAATTTGATTGCCACATCCATGTATTGTCCGGTGGCGCTTCCAAATCCCTGTCCGGCTGTCTTGGCCGGGTCAACGAGCAGTGTGAGTGACATGTCACCATATTCTCCTTCGATTGGTGTGAACATCAGTCTGGCTCCCTTGCGGCGCTGTGAGAGTCCACGTCCCGTGGCGCCGTTTATGCCGGTGCCGTAATACCAATATTCACCCGACTCATCGTTCCATGCAAACTCTGCCGTGTCAGCTGGCTTGAATCCACCTACGTTCCAAAAGCCCGGAGTGATGTCGGCATATTCACGGGTCGGGAAATTGGCGAAGTCGGTTGTAAGCGAGAGCGACGGATCGGTGTCGTCGGGAGAGATGGCTATGAATCCGGTGGAAACAGGTTCGGCGGCTTCGGAGCGGACGTGGGCCGGAAAGACTTCGGCCATGATATAGTTTCCGGCATCCTCGCGGTGGAGCGGATAGGATGTCATAGGTTCACCGTAGCGGCTGACGGCTACAAGGCGGGCATCAGTTCCGTCAGCTTTGGTGGCTCGATACCAGTTGACTACCGAGCGGTCAGCTCGCTCACCGAGATCAAGGATATAGTCAGCTTTCACCTCATTGTCAGTCACTGAGAGCGATGGGCGGCGGATGAATTCCGGCGACGGAAGAAGCGCGGGGGCAACGGTGAGTGAAGCCACGGCCTGATGACCTTCGGCAGTTTGCGCAGTCAGGTTCACCATGACCGTAGAGTCAGTTTCGTTGACGGGTATGACAGTGCATGAATTTCCGTCAGGAATGATTTTGACATATATGGTGTCGGAGGATGCGATGGACCAACTGACGGGGGTTGTCCGGATAGGAAATCCTGCGTGGCGCAGGGCTGTGGCTGTCACGGTTAGTGGCGATTCACCTGTCATGATCCGGGCCTCGCGCTTATCCACGCCTAAGAATGACGGAATTGCTCCGAGGTCACGGTTGCGGTTAGCACTTTCGGCCTCTATGGTAGGTCGGATTCCGAGCGGATCCCAGTTGTCATCGCCACGAAGCAGATTGTAGGTGTTATAGAGCGTGGTGTCGGCCACAGTGACGCGGAATGCTTCTAAAAGCGGCATTCGGGTGACATCGACCGTGTTTTCCGGTCGCTCTTTTCCGATGGAGATTGGATGGCCGTTGAGAGTCACATCTGACTGATAACAACGCAGCCAGGGAGTGGGATAGTGAGTCCAGCCTACATAGGTGGAATCATCGGCATGATACCTGCAATCAATTATTGCCAGTGGCCCGACCGATTTGCAGAAATACTGGCGTCGGGAGGAATGACGGATATTGAAATCGCAATTTAGAAACACCGCTCCATTCTCGTGGGTGTTCCAGAAAGGACGCGGAGCATAAAAATCAAGGTCGCAGTTCAAATACACTCCGGTGCCGGTCAGGGCATCGTCGGTCGACTCAAGGTGGCAGCGGTCAAAGAGGATTCGTCTTGCTCCGTTGAGCGGATTCATGTTCAGGCGTGAGATGAACCTGACATTCCTTGCCAAAGCTCGGTCGCCGTGAAGATAAGCAACATGGGCCTGAGTGATGGCGCTGTTGCGCTTTGGGCGGTTGAGCGACGGGTTGAGCGGAAATTCAAGGTCAACGTTGCAGAAGTTGCCGAGAGTGAGGTTTTCAGCCATAAAGTCATCCGATGTGATGTCGAGCATGGTGAAGTTTCCCCAGGCCCCCTGAGTCTGGCCGCGGGCTGCCGCAAGCACCACATTGCGCGGGTCGGAGGTCAAGCCGATGAGATGCAGGGCGTTGCATCGGATTACGAGTCCAAACGGCTCTCGGCCATCCTTGCCTGTACGAATTTCCGGATCGTCAGGGTCGTCGATCCAGTAGACGCCGGGAGCTATGAAAACCTTCATCGGATGCTCAGCCGTCCCGTCCGTTAAATGCCCGGCGGCGGAGTTGAATGAATTGAATGTAAACGGATGAGTGGAGCAATAGCTGTCAGGTAACCGGCTGTCGATAAAAAAGCAGTCGGCCGAAGGAACGAATTTATTTGTCCGGTAAATCACCGTGTCACCCTTCATGCTGACCGGATCATCAGGGTCGAGAGGAGTGTATGTGAATGTAGCGGCTTCAGTCAGCAGCGCTGCAAGGAGCGATAGACTCGCTGTCAGCAGGAATCGGTTCAGGTTCATTTGCGGTTATGATTATGAATTTTTTTCGGGTGGAGTCGGTCACACCGAAGGCTCTGTAATTTCCTCCTTCGCCCACACCGAGACGTTTGATCAGTTCGGGGGCTGAAAGCGGAAAGTTGCGTGTGGTCACGTTTAGGCGGGGATATTCTTCGGCTATAAGGCGCGCGGTGCGTTTGTTGAACTCCACTATCCGGATTATTCCGAAAGCTTCGCCCGGAAATCCGGCAATGAGCCGTGATGAGGAATATAGCCGGGTTTCACGTGCGATTTTTGTGAGCGTAGGGGCCGATATGCTTGCCCGGCGCAACTTCATGACAGCGGGGAAGGGTTCGTAAAGGAAATCACCTTCAGCCGGCATGGCGTATGGAGCGTCAGGGATGTCGGTCAGCTCATAAAGTCCGAGACCGACCGTGAAAGCTGACATCCGTCCCGATCCGGGGGTGATGGCCAGCAGTTCCTTGCACTCGCGGGTGGTGCCGACGGTGATTATGTCAGCATCGCCTCCGAGTTCACGTGCCACGGCGGTAGCATCGGCCATAGGCGAGCATTTCACAATCATTTTTCGGCACGATGACCGCAGCAGAGTCAGGTTTGACGTGATGTCGGGCAGACTGTCAGATAGCGAGAAGTGGCGTCCGGAATTGTCGCGCCGCGCAGGGTCAATGAATATGGTTGAGAAGACTTGGCCACATTCCGCAAGCCATTTCATGCTGTCGGCTGTAATGATTTCAATGTTGTCGAGTCCGAGGGCTTTTGCATTTTTACGTCCGGTTTCAGCACTGTGAGGGTCTATTTCGATTCCGGTGACCCGGGCGCCTTTTCGGGCGAAATGAAAGGCGTCGATTCCGAGTCCGAATGTCATGTCAAGCACACTCTCACCGGGAGCAATCAGTGAGGCATGAAAGCTTGCGGCGGAGTCGGAGGTAGCCATCTCGGCAAGTGCTTTTGACGGGAAAACGAACTCCTCGCAGAGCAAAGTCTCGGCCAGCTTTCGGGCGCAGCGGTGGCGACATTCCATCTGGAGAATTCGCTCCATTTCGGCGGCATCTCCGCTGTGTTTGAGCCTGAGCGCATTGAAATCAGTCATCTGTTTTGACTTTATAGTTAGACAAATAAGGTCAATGGAAATGAGATTCAATCCATTGACCTTTATCGGAATTATACCGCTTCGTCGCTGACGGAGCGGGACGTATTATTCAGCTTTGTAGGCTTCAAGCTGCTCGGGAGCGAAGCGGCTTACGAATTCAGAGTGTTTTGCAACCTCGGCTTCGGCCAGATTAACGTAGACATTGGCCGAGTTTACAAATGAATCGTTGCGGTCGGCATCAAAAATGAGCAGATATGACATTATGATGTCGGCAGCCATCTCGACGAGTCGGCGGGCCATGAAGTCATTGTAAGCCTTGTCCGCTGAAGCGACCACCTTCTCTACGGCGGCAGCATAGAGTTCCGTCATCTTGACCACACGCTCCTTAAGCGGCATGAGTTCAGCTTTGATTTCGCGTGAAGCGTAGTCATTGATGAGATTGAGATAAGCGCCGGTGGTGACATAGCGGATGGCGGCCACAACCTGAAGCTGAGTCGTACCCTCGTAGATTGAGGTGATACGTGCGTCGCGGTAGATGCGCTCGCAGGCATAATCCTTCATGAAGCCTGAACCGCCGTGAATCTGGATGCAGTCGTAAGCGTTCTGGTTGC
>CAZKNK010000019.1:0-30256 GCA_964554195.1 uncultured Staphylococcus sp. | reverse complement strand
CGCGACAAAAATGGTTGTGGTCAGGTGGCTGACGGCTTGACGCGGATCAGGGTCAGACCGTCGCGCACGGGCAGAATCACCGTTTCGAGCAGTGGCGATGCAGCCACATAGTCGTTGAATCGGTCAAGAGCCTCGGTCTGTGCGTCGCGTTTGCCTGTTGCATCGGCCACTTTTCCGTCCCAGAGAGTGTTATCGGCAATAATGAATCCACCCGGCCTCATTCTTGGCAGCAAGGCTTCGAGATATTCTATGTAATGGCGCTTGTTAGCGTCAATGTATGCTAAATCCCATGTCTCGTCAATCCGTGGGATGATGTCGAGCGCGTCGCCAGTGTGGAGTGTGATGAGTTTTCCCTCGGCCACGGAGTCAAAAGTGGCGCGTATGTCATCGGCAAACTCATCGTCGAGTTCTATGGTGTGGAGTTGGGCGTCGGCTGAGAGTGCTTCAGCCATGCAGAGCGCCGAGTAGCCGGTGTAGGTGCCGAGTTCGATCACACGCGATGGAGCTATCATTGCCGTGAGCATTTTCAGCAGTCGCCCCTGAAGATGACCTGAACACATGCGAGGATAGAGCCGGTGGAGATGGGTGTGGCGGTAGAGAGCGTGAAGATGGGCCGGTTCGGGCGAGATGTGGCTCAGGATATATTGCTCGAGTTCGGGTGTCATGACAGAAACGACAGTATGGCCAGACGATAGGAATCAAGTCCGAAGCCGCTGATAGACCCCTTGCACACCGGGGCGATGATGGAAGTGCGGCGGATCGGTTCGCGGGAGAAGATGTTGGAGATATGTACTTCCACCACCGGGACCTCCACGGCGGCAATGGCATCGGCAATGGCAAGCGACGTGTGGGTATAAGCACCCGCATTCAGCACCACCCCGTCGGCATCGGTCTGCTGGATGGCGTCAATGATGACTCCCTCGTGGTTTGACTGGATGAAGCTGATTTCGACCCGGCCCGAAAACTCCTTTCGGAGAGCCTCAAGGTAAGAGTCAAACGTCTGATGCCCGTAGATTTCAGGCTCGCGTGAGCCGAGCAGATTGAGATTCGGGCCGTTGAGTATCAGGATTTTTTTCATTACAGCGGTAATTTAACGAGCGCCCACACCGCTATGTCTGACAGGAGCATGAGCAGCAAAAGAATCCAAGTCATTTCCGGCCGGCGTTCGCGGCAAATCCACGCGAGCCAGGCCGACAGCATAAGATAAAACGGATAGCACCATACTATCGTCCTCATGGCAGCGTCATCAGCCGGAAGGGCCGAAAGTAGTGCAGGGAGCTGAAATATAGGCAAAAGCATGATTATTATCAATGCTTTAAGCAATTTTGGCATAAGTGAATTCCGGCGGTTCATCGTTTTCCCTCCTTACTGATGCGTTGTTGCTCCTTTTTGCGGCGCCGCTCCTCCTCGAGTTCTGCGCGATATGCGGCTACGGTTTCGGCAATGCCTTCGTCAAGGCTGACACGTGGAGCGAAACCCCAGTCATTGACTGCCGGTGAGATGTCACATGACCAGTTGCGCTGCTTCATGATGTTGAATTTATCGGAATTGAGTGTGGTGGCTTTCATCTTGGCCACTCCATACTTTTCTGAAATCTTTGAGGCGATTTTCACCACCCAGAGCGGAAGCCGGACGGGAATGACCAGTTTCCGGTCAAGATGGCGGCATACTATCCGTCGGAACTCGCTTTGGGTGTAGGCCCGCGGTTCCGAAAGGATATATTTGCGGTGAAGCGGCGCCCGCTCGGCGGCATCGAGTATGGCACGCGCCAGATCCTCCACGTATATGAATGTGAGCATCTGCCGGCGGAAGCCCACGCCGAAGTCCCAGTGCGAGTCAATCATCTTGATCATCATCAGATAGTCCTGCTCGTGGGGACCGTAAACCCCCGTAGGCCGGAGAATCACCCAGGGCCACTCGTCGGCGGGCTGACACATCAGTTCGGTTTCGGCTTTGACTTTTGAGAGTCCGTAGCGGGTGTCCGGGGCGGGAATCATGGAGTCGGTGAGCGGACGGTAGGTCTTTTCGTCGCCCGGTCCGAGGGCCGAGAGCGATGACATGTAGACGAATTTCTCCGGCGTCTTTCCGGCTTTCTTGACAGCCTCGATGAAGTGACGCAGAAATATGAAGTTGATTCGGTTGAAGTCAGTGAAGTTTATGCACTTGGTCGCGCCGAGGTTATATAGGATATAGTCCCATCGTTCGCCGTCAGGGAGTGCTTCGGACATGGTGCGGGCCATCGCGTCGGGGTTGTCATAGTCGAGGATGAGAAATTTAAGTTCCGGGTCAGTTAGAAACCGGCGCGAAGTTGATTCGCGGACTCCGCACCATGTTTCGTAGCCGCGCCGGCGGCTCTCGGCGGCAATGAATCCTCCGATGAATCCTCCCGCTCCGACAATGAGTACACGCTTGTTCATTTGTAAAATTCTTCAAACAGGTTGATATATTGCTTCACAACGGTTTCGGTGGCGAAGCGCTTGCGGATGTTGTCGTGGAGTTCCTGCCGTGAAATGTCGGCCGACAATGCCCAGATGATTCCGTCGGCAACGGAACGGGAATCAAGATAGTCGGCGATATATCCGTTCTCGAGATGCTCTATGATGTCCTCCTGTCCGCCGTGGCCGAATGTGACCGGTATTGCGCCGCAAGCCTGCCCCTCTATGATAGTGCCGGGCAAGGTTTCGTACAGGCTTGTCGATAGCACCACCTTAGCCGAGGAATAGAGGTGGCGGAGAATCCAGAAGTCATTGACCCGACCGAGATTATAGTGGTTGAAGCGAAGGCGGTCAAACACTTTCGGGTCCTTCACCGAACCGAAAAATATGATTGTGCTTGTGTTGGCAATATCCGGACGGGTGTCAAATATGAGGTTGAGGGCGTCGATGGTGTAATTGAGACCCTTTATCGGGTCGTCGAGACGGGCTGCGCCAAACACTATCACGTTTTGTTTAAGCACATTGTCTATTCTCGGAACCGGATGCGAAGGCGAAATCTGGAAGTCCTCAATCGGGAAGGCGTTGGGGATGGTACGCAGGTCGGCGTCATGCAGAAGCGAGCTGCGGCGGGCGCGCCGTTCGAGCCAGTGTGACACGGCTACGAATTTGACAGGCACCTGGGGATAGACGGCATGTTTCTTCTCCCAGCAGCGGTGCGACAGGTCGTCAGGGGCAGCCGCTGTGCCTAAAAACGGACACATCCCGCAGCTGTCACAGAAGCGGTCACACTCGTAGGAGTGATGGCAGATTCCGGTCATGGCCCACATGTCGTGCATGGTCCATACTATTTTTTTTCCGGCTGCATGCAGCTTCAGAAGGTCACCAACCCCCATCATGCCCTGATTTATCCAGTTGAGGCAGATGATGTCGGCTTCCTTCACCCAGGGGTGGTGGCTGATGCCGATGGCAAAGCTGCCGGTCGATACTTTGAATACGTTGTCATAGTCGAACCCGTTTCGCATCAGAATCCCGAGTCGCTCGAGAATGAATGCGCCTCCGCGGAGGAAGCGTGACGACATTTTGCCGACATGGTCGTCGGTGCCGGTCTTGGTGTAGACCAGCATCCGGGCCTTAAGTCCGGCCTGACGGAGGGCCTGTAGGAGTCTGAACGATACCACTGCGGCCCCGCCGAGTGAGTCGCTGTGGTTTACGATAAGGATTTTTTTGTCGCGGATAACCGTTGGAATTTCGGTCGGAATTTGGCTAACGGAATTAGTCATTTTGATTTAACGGCTGAAGTATGTGACGGTAATGTGACTGATGTGCCTACGTCGACCAGCGAAATGGATTTCAGGTCGAGCCTGGCTTCGAGATAATGTTTGAGTTCTGATTTTTTTGTGGCCGACATGGGGGCGGAGTAACGCACGAGAGCCACGTTGACGGTGTCAAGCTTCGTGGTGTTGACGCTCCCGAACACCGGGCGACCTATGGCGATGTCGGACACCTGCGGAAATATTACTTTGATTTCAGGAATCAGGCGTCCGGCCACGGAGTCGGCTATGTTTTTGTAAGCTATTACGGCTTTAAGGGAGTCAATCACGGTCTGTTTCTGTGCAAGTGTCTGCTGCGAATTGAGATAGATTTCGGTCAGAGTTGACGAGTCGGGGTGATCAGCGGCATTGACCGCACCTGCGTCGCCCTGGATTATGTTGAGTTTCACTCCTGCGAGCGAGTAGGCGTCAAGTTGCTTCTCCATTGCTGTCAGGAGTGAGTCCTGGTTGAGGATTTTGCCTATGAGGGTGATGTTGATAATGCGCTCGCCGTGATTATCTACGGCATTGTCGCTCAGCACCGTGGTGGCCGGAAAGCGGAACTGTTCATTGACAAAGCGCTGGGCGTTGACCTGAAAGCGGTTTTGTGTAAACATCCGGTAGGTCATGAACAGGCTTGGAATCATGGCAAGAATAGCCACCGAATACACCAACCGGCGTATGCGTGAGGCTCGCTGATGGTCGGCCTGCTCCTTTTTCTTGTATCTCATCAGTTTGACGCCGATGAACGTCGATAGGGCGATATAGACTGAGTTGATGAGGAAGAGATAGAA
Source organism: uncultured Staphylococcus sp. (assembly GCA_964554195.1). Taxonomy (GTDB): domain Bacteria; phylum Bacteroidota; class Bacteroidia; order Bacteroidales; family Muribaculaceae; genus Duncaniella. The sequence goes on along the minus strand of CAZKNK010000019.1, from coordinate 25,717 downwards.
GGCTCCGAGAAAATAGTTGAGCTGAAGGGTCGCTATGCCGTAGCCCGCCGTGCAGAGCGGCGGCATGAGGGCGGTGGCAATGGCAACACCGGGAATCACATTGCCTTTGGAGCGGCTTCCGATGGCTATGATGCCGGCGGCTCCGCCGAAAAATCCTATCAGTACGTCGTAGATGGTGGGCGATGTGCGCGCAAGCAGCTCGCTGTGGCCCTCGGCTACGGGTGAAATCAGAAAGTAGATTGTTGAGGCTATCACACTGAATCCTGCCGCCATAATCAGATTGCGCAGGCTGCGCTTGAGCAGGTCATAGTCCTCCGTGCCGACACCGAGTCCAATTCCGATAATCGGTCCCATGAGCGGTGAGATGAGCATCGCGCCGATAATCACGGCCGTGGAGTTGGTGTTGAGTCCAAGCGAAGCTATGAAGATGGCTATGATGAGGATGACGATGTTGGTGCCGCGAAACGACACGCCGTCGCGTATCGTCTGCTCGGCTTCCGACTGTGGAATCAGGTAGTCAGTCAGCGTGAAATATTCCACCAGCGTGTTCTGGATGCGTTTGAAGATATTGCTCATGACAGGTGCAAAGTTAGCTAAATTTCCGGATAACGCGATTCAATCAAAATCAATAAAGATGAGTTGGGACACTCTCTTTATCCGGGTCAGGCTTATAAGTGTAGACGCGCACTATCGTTCCGTCGGCCGACTTGCGGTTGCCGTCAAAAGGGCAGTCCCAGTTCATTCGGGTGAAATCTGAATTGAAATATATTTTGCCGGGAGGGAGGAATGATATGGTATTGCATTTTTCAACATATACATGAATCCCGTTTTCGGTTCCTGAATATTGAAAATAGAAGTTGCCCTGAGTGGAACTCATGCCTTTTTTATCTGTCATGTAAATGCGTGAGTTATCTTTATTGAAAGTGAAATACCAGATTTTGCCCGGTGTGTAGCCTTCAAATTTCACGCCACCGTCCCTGACACTATATTCATAGCTGTAGGCTCGCGTTTCGGCCAGGGCGCATCCGGCAGCAAGAACCGCCATGAAGGCGAAAATTAGGATTGATTTTAGTTTCATATAGCGATGAATTGTTTGACTTTGTTTTATTGGATGGATTAAAATTACAGGGTCCTACTCCACATATCCTTTGCCGAAGCATACGTGGCAGAGCGGAATCCGGTGGGAGTGGGGATAAGTCACTTTGTCACACTTGGGGCAGTAGCGTTCGTGGGTGGTGTAGGCCGGAGCTGATTCTATCACCTCTTTTCCGTGGCCGGTACCGTTGCATCCCGGACATACACGTCGACCCGGATAGCGTCGGGTGTCTTTCCCGGGGCTTGTGCCTGTGTCTCCGATGTCAGGAGTTACGGGGACGGGTGTCGGGATGACGGTGGGGTCGCTCTTGGGTGGAGCCGGGCGCTTGGTCGCCTTGCTGGCGGCAGCCGATGTGCGGACGTAGACATAGGTTTCGCCCCTGCCGGTCTTGAGATTTATGCGGTCCTTTGATTTTGAAGCAAACAGGCTGCAACCGTCGCCATAAATGCAGCTGCCGTAGTAAAACATGATGTCGTTTTCGGTGCGGTTGTAGTCAAGAGAGTGACCGGAGTTGAGAGCAAGGCCTTTGGCGTCAGAGTCGTAGCATTTGTTGCCGTTGAAGGTGATGTAGTGGGCGTCGTCGTTACATGTTTTCACATGGCCGGCGTCGCTCACAATTTTGATGCGTTCATAATAATATGTCTGGCCGCTGACTGATGCAGCCGTGGCAATAAACAGTGTTATTAACAGGATGATTCGTCTGCCTGTCAAATGGATGTTATGCAACAGATGCGGTTTCATGAATGGGTCCTTTTGGTGAATACAAATTTAGCAAAAATTTTTATACTTCCGCCCACAAGCCCTTAATTTTAGATATAAAATAAAAAGGGGCTACTTCACGTAGCTCCTTTTTATGAGTTTCCAATAGGTACAATTTCTAAGGTAAAAAAGATTGTTTTAGGTTCGTGATGCAAAGGTAAGCCCAAAAAACGGGCTGAAACAAATTATTTTATATGTTATCCAACATAGTTTTTGAGCCAATACTTATGTTGTTGCTTCTTTTTGATACGTAATCGGTTGAATAATTGGATATTGGGTTTTATGTAAACGATTCTTTATCGGATTTAAAGAATGTTAATTATCACTTTTCGTCCTCATTTTCCAAAAACTTTTCGAGCCGGAGAGTTGTTCCGTCCCACACTGCGTAGGTGAATTTGCTTATCCAGTCGCCGAGGATAATGACCCGTCCTCCGGCTGCCAACGGTCGGTCAAGGGCTATGTGCTGATGGCCGAATATGAAGAAATCAACGGGCTTGTCAGGGTGGGTCAGATTATAATCGTCGGCCCAGACCACAAGCGTGTTTTTAGCCGGGTCATCGGCTGCTTTCATCTGGCCACCCGTGCGGCGGCTGTGGCTTGACCATGCGCGGGCAAATCCTACGGTGAGCCGTGGCGGCAGCAGGCTATATAGTCTTTGGGCCGTGCGGCATCTGAAGAGCTTGCGGAGAATACGGAATTTGAGCGGCAGTTGTCCTACACCGTCACCATGTTCGAGCAGAAAGCGCTTGCCGTCCCACTCCATGATGTTCACACCGTCGCAAAGCTTAAAGCCTATTTCTCCGGGCAGATAGTCAAAAATCCAGATGTCATGGTTTCCTTTGAACCAAAGGATCTCCACTCCTTCATCGGCCAAGCGCGAGAGTTCGCCAAAGAAGCGGGTGAATCCGCGGGGAACCACTGTAGAGTATTCCCACCAGTAGTCAAGAATGTCGCCAAGCAGCACGAGCCTACGGGCCGATGGAGCTATTCGGCGCAGAAACTCCACCACTTTCAGCTCATGTGTGCGCTGATCGGTGATGTAGCCGGCGCCTAAATGCAGGTCGGATATGAAGTAGGTGAGGGTGCGCATCGGCAGGCGTGGAGTGTCAGAGAAATCCGAGTTCAAGTTTGGCTTCCTCGCTCATCATGTCCTTGTTCCAGGCCGGTTCAAACACTATCTGGATGTCGACCGATTTCACACCCTCTATGCTTTCAAGCTTGATGCGGGCATCCTCCACGAGAAAGTCAGCCGCCGGGCAGGTTGGTGCCGTGAGAGTCATTTCGATTCGCAGATTGCCGTCATCGTCAAGGTCAATGGCATAAATAAGGCCGAGGCTGTAGATGTCGACCGGAATTTCGGGATCATAGACAGTGCGGAGCATGTCTACGATTTTCTCTTCGATTTTGAGTTTTTCGTCTTGTGTCATGTCGCAAAGTTACGAAAAAATCCGTAACTCGCACCTGATTCCGTAGGCTGATTGTGGCTTAAAGATAAAAAAACAGACTGCGATCCGTGGCGGAACCGCAGTCTTAAATATTATTTGGGGGAATGAACCCGATGTGATGTTATTTCACGATTATCTTGAGAGTGGAGCGCTGTCCGGTGGCATCGGTGGCGGCAACTACATAAACGCCGGCTGCGAGCGACGATGCGGAAACTTTGTCAGCGCCGGAGGCTACGGCCACTCCGCTTATGCTGTAAATGGTCAGGCGGCAGCCGGGAGCGCTGACGGTGACGCCGTCAAAGCTGATGGCCGATGCGGCATCTGTCACTGTCTGGGTAATTCCTGATACGCCGGTGACTAACAAGGTGGCTGTGATGCGACCGTTTGAAGCTGTGTGAGTGTAGGTGCCGGCTTTCAGACAAGTTACTTCGCAGATGGCATTGCCGTCATCGTCGAGTTCTATCGGGTTGAGGGTGCAGTTGGTTTCATCTGATGACTCGATTGTGAGTGAATCAAATTCGATGTTCTCAAGTTTGAGAAGCACGTAGGCTGTTTCGCCTTCGTCCAGACTGATGTGGGTAGGCTCGAAAACCATGTAAGCGCCTATGGTAGGCTCAAAGTGGAGTTGCGGCAGATTTGTATCGGCCATGATCCAGGGTTCGGTGGCTGAATAGCCGTAGAATCCGTAGCCGAGTCCTGCGAGGAAGTCCTGACCGAAACGGGCTGCGTCAACGTCGGCTCCTTCTTCATTGGTTTCACCGGCTTTGCCCGAAACGGGAGCGAGGTCGGCGAAGGCATAGTTGTCGGCAAGACCGGTTTCAACGAGCGGGTCACCCCAGACTATGTCATAGTCGTAGGTAGAGGGGTTATATTTCTCCGAAATCACCACCGGGTCATCGTTTGCAACGGTGTGGCCCACGATGCGGTGGGTAGTGGCTTTGAGTGACTCATCGTCGGGGATGTTGATGGAACCTAAGGCAACCACATTGCCTGACAGGGCTGTGTTGAAGTCGCCTACGATAGTGGCGCCGGTGTCGGAGTAGGTTGATTCGGGACGCGAGAGTGTGCCGAGTACACCGCCTACATTGATGGCCTGACGCTGTGTGCCGAGATAATCTGACCATTCAGTGGCAGGCTGGGTGGCGGTGATATTGCCTTCAACGAAGCAGCGGGTGATGGGTCCGCGTGATGAGTCGCCGGCTATACCTCCTACGGTGTTGCGAGCCGTCAGGTCAGCGTTGACGTGGCAGTCACTGACAGTGGCGGTGGCTTTGCTGATTGATCCTACGATACCTCCCACAGAGCGGCTGCCGGTTATGGAGCCGGAGAAGGAGCAGGCAGTTATGGCGCCTTCGCTGTCAAGATCGTATGCTATACCGCCCACACCGATGCAGTCAGGGGCAAGGATTGTTCCGTTAACGCCGCAACCTGTCACTTTTGAACCGAACCGGATGGAGTTGGCTATGGCGCCGAAGTCCTCAAGACCGTCAAGTGTGGCGTTGAGGTCATTGATGAACACATTCTCCACATCGGCATTCATGAGCCGTTTGACTATTACTGAGTTAGCGCCGGTGGTGGTTACGTGGGAGAGGGTTAGGTTCTTGACTACGGCCCGCTCCGGTGCGTCTATTTTTCCTACGTATTCAAATATCGGATTATTCTCAATCACGATATTGCGCATGGTGAAGCCGGCTCCGTCAAGTGAACCGGTAATGGCATCCTTGAAACCCTTGAGTGTAGCTCCGGCAAAGTCAATGTCATTGGTCAGGCGGTAGTGAGCCGATAGATTGCGGTCGATAAGAGCGAAGTCACCGGCGGTGGAAATGAGATACGGACTTTCAGCCGTGCCTTCGCCCTCAAGGCTGTTGAGAGGAAGCTTGATAATGTCAGAGGTGACAAGCTTGGTGTCGGTGTCGTAATATGATACCCAGATGGCTGGATTGGTGGTCAGATTGAGCAGTGAAGCGGTGTTGGCGGTTGATGATAACGGATAGCTGTAGCAGAAGCGGACATCGCCGTCCTCGTTGACAACAAGGAGTTCATAGTGCGACGCGCTGGTGCCGTGATTTTCGTTGCGGAGGACGAACGTCAGATAGTCAGTCTTGTCATCCGTGTGAAAGAGATACGGGTCAAGCGCAAAGCTGGCGATGTAAGGTTTCATCATCACCACACTCTCACCACCCGTCACCTTGTCAACCTTGGTGAAGTTTCCGTTATGGTCAAACCATGCCACGGGGTGGAACGTCTTTCCGTTTTCATCTACGTCGCCGTTGAGTGCGGCAACCGCATAATTGTATTTCGCGCCGCCGGCCACTCGGTCAAGAGTGAGCGAGAGCTGAAGCTGCTCGCTGCCGAATGGTGCGGTGGTGGGGATAGAGGCCACTTTTTCAAGCGACGGATAGTCATAGATGCCAAATTCCATCAGTCCGCCTTCGCCCGGCTGATAGAAGCAGTATTGTGTCGGGAAGCCGTTGATGTCGTTGAGCCGCATCATGGCGTCGGTTTCCTGACCGAACACCTTGATTTTATTTGCGTCGGTGTCATAAATCTCGAAATGTTCCTCGTTGTTTTCGCGCATATCGGCGTCGTTGACGGTGAGGATATAGGAGGGCAGGGTGCCGTCGCCGAAATCAAATGTGATGTCATCCTCAAGCGAGAACCGTCCCAGACAGTAGGAGCGCATGGTGTAGGATTCGGCGGGGCTTTCACATGGAATCGCAGTGGATTTCACATGTTCGGCAGTCTTTTCGTAATATCCCGAGAAGCGGTAGAGGTCAATGACATAGCTGTTGTCGGGATTGAGGCTGTCGTCAAAGAAGTTAAGCGGATTCTTGAAAAAAGTTTTGGCATATTTTGCCGTCGCAAGATATGAAGTGCCGTTGTTTGACTGGAGCATGATGGGGGCGGAGATTTCGTTGTCACCGTCGGCCATCACATACATCATATCCACCACAAGTTCCATAAGCGGAGAAGCATTCGGATTGAGATAGGTGGCTTCGGTATAGACGGTATATGTGTAGAGCATCTTCGGAAGTTCACCCTCCGGCACATCTTCCACCATCTCCTCGTCGGTATAGAATCCGATGAAGAAGTCCTCGCTCCATGAGTCAGTCGCCGCATTGGTGTATGTGACGTAGTAGCCGTTGATGTCGGTCACTTTCTCGGCCGGGGTATCCGCACCGCGCAGTGAGAACACTGTAGTGAGAGGAATGGCACCGTAATTGTCGATGGGTTTGAAATTCAGCATCACCATGATTTCATAGTTTGAATCGGTGTTGAAGAATTTCTGGGTCACGAGCGGACCGACCTGAATGTTTGTGCAACATTCCATGCCTTCAGGCACCTCGATGTCATAGTCGATCAGTCCGGCCTGCTTGTAGTCAGTGTCATAAAATGTGACGGTGAAGCCGGTGTATTTGTAGTCGGTGTAATACTCGTTGGCCTGACGCACCTCCTTGCGGATGTCGGTGCGGGCCAGCCAGGTGGTGCCGTCGGGCATATCCACGTAGGTGTAGTTCTCTCCGGGAGTCATGACGATGTCAGGCATGGTGACTGCGGCATCGTTGCTCTTGAACATCTTACTTTTTGTGAAGTTCGAGGATGTGGGAATCCAGCCTGAGCCGGTGGCTTTGGATTCGGGCATCCAGCCGAATTTCTCGGTCACGGACGTCAGGTTGGTCCTGAGGTCCCTGACATTGCCGGCTGATGCGGTGACACTGCATCCGAGCAGTGCCGACAGCGCCAGCGTGATGATGGTTTTCTTCATGCTATATATAAATAATGATTGATTTACAGGTTAACCTTCACCACTGCGGTGAGGGCCGAAATAATGTGCAAAGATAATAATAATTGGCCGGACTATCCTTGTTTTCGGCTAAATAGTAATTTAATGCTGCTGTTTTTACAAAATATTGAGGATTTTAAGGCAAAAATATGTAAATTTGAAATCTGAAATATCAAAAATCGGTCCCTTCATGTCAAAGAATCTCCTGAGCCGTTACATCTGGCTGATTGATACCGTGAACCGTTACGGAAACATTACCCGCGAGCGGCTCAACGAGCTGTGGATGAAATCGCAGTTCAGCGATGGCAATCCGCTCCCCCGACGCACGTTTTACAACTATCGCAACGCTATCGAGGAACTGTTTAACATTTCCATAGAATGTAATCCGAAAACGTATGAGTACAGCATCGCCGGCTCTGACGAGGGGCATGACGGGAGCATAACCGACTGGCTGCTGAATTCAGCCACGGTCAGCGACGTGATGGGTGATATTCGCGAGATTGCCGACCGGGTGTTTCTCGAGGATGTCCCTTCGGCCCGACGCTATCTCGCCACGGTCATCGGTGCGCTGCGTGAGAACCATCCGCTGCGATTTACCTATCACCCCTACACCCGCACCAATCCTACAACCGGTGTGGTTGTGGAGCCATATTTCCTGAAGATTTTCCGCCAGCGATGGTATGTCACCGGAATGAATGTGAAGGACAAGACCGTAAAGACCTACGCGCTTGACCGCATGACGGATGTCACCGTGGGTGACACTGTGTTTGAAGTCCCGGCCGATTTCAATGCCGCCGAATTTGTCAGAGATGCGTTCGGGATTGTGTTTACCAAAGGAGTCACCCACCGTGTGGCGCTGAAAACCGATGCGCGTCAGGCCAAATATTTCCGCGCATTACCGCTCCATCCCACTCAGACGGAGGTGGTGCATGACAATTATTCGATTTTCTATTATTCGCTGCGCCTCACCCCTGACTTCGTGCAGGAAATCCTTTCGCTTGGCCCGAAAGTGGAAGTGGTGGCGCCTCCGGAACTAAAGGCTATGGTGGTGGAGTCGCTAAGGGAGTCACTGAAACTTTACACCGGCAAGTGAGTTTCCTCACCCGTTGTCGCTTACGATTCCCACTTGGGAAGGGTGAAGATGAATTCGAGTCCGCCGGTGGAGCGGTTGTGAACCGAGATTGTGCCTCCGAGCGAGAGGATGGTACTTTTCACGATAGGGAGACCGAGTCCGGTTCCTCCCATCTTCCGGGAGCGCCCGGTGTCTACGCGATAGAATCGCTCGAAGAGGTGCGAGAGATGTTCATCACCTACGCCGGTACCGTTGTCAAAGAATGAGAACACATAGAACCGGTCGCTTTCCGAAATCAGCTTCAGTCCTATTTCTGTTCCGCCGGAGTGCATGACGGCATTGCGTATCAGACCGTTGATCATTCCGGTGAGCAGATTGAAATTGCCTTTAACATTGCAGTCAAACGGGATTGAGTAGCTGAACGACATGTCACCGGCAATGTGTGAGGCAAGCAGGTCGCTGTCAATCTGATAGACGAGGTCATGCATGTCCACGCGCTCGATGGGGATTTTTCCCGCCCCGCTTTCGAGGCGCGTCATGGTGGAGACATCGTTGAGCAGGTTGCACAGTCGGTCAACGTTCAGGAGCATACGCTCAAGAAACCGCTGTCGTGATGCGGGGTCCATGTCGGGATTTCCGAGAATGGTTTCGAGGTAGCCTTTGATGATGCCTACCGGGGTCTTGATTTCGTGGTTGATGTTATTGGTGATCTGGCGTGAGGTTGTGATGCGTTCCTCAATGGCGTGGAGTGCAACCTTGCGTTCTCGCTCTATCATCTCCACCGCCCGGTCGCGTTCGCGGTAGAGCGTGATGATCTGGCGGGATATGTCGCCAAGCTCGTTGTGAGGAAATTCATAATCGCGCAGAAATTTCTGTCCCGAAGCCGCTTTCTGGGCAAATTCGGTGAGCATCCTGATGCTCTTGGAGATGGAGTATGTGTAGATGAACGTGATGGATAGCGTTATGACAATCAGAAGAATCAGAATCAGCCAGATGTCAGTGTCGATCTCCACGGCATTGTCCACATCTTCCGAATAGGGCAGGGCGGTCTTGACCATCATTTCACCGTCATGAGAGGTGATGCTGCTGATATAATAATACTTGTCCGACTCCTCCTCAAGGTCATCGCCGTTGACATCCCTGACGGAGTTGATGCGCTTGAACGAGGTGTCCTCGATTTCAGGGCTGACGGGGGTGCCGCGTGAGTATAGAAGCACATTGTTTCCGTCATACACACTGATTCTTACGTCCTCAAATATGGAGTTGAGGAAGTATGTGTTGAGAAACCTGAGTATTTCGCGGAGGTCCTGATTGTGCTGGTATGCGTAGAGTATGCGGTTGTTGATCAGTTCAAGTTCGTTCTTGATTCTTTCCTCGCGGTATTCGGTTTCGTGGCGGTACTGGTAGAAAATCACCGTACCGGTAATGAGTGCTATAAGTATTGCAAGCGGTATGAAGAGCCGCCAATGGTAACTAATCCGATTCTTTAAAGCCATATCCGAAACCGAGTCGAGTCTCTATGTTGTTTCCGTAGGTTCCGATTTTCTTGCGCAGACGGGTGATGTTGGTGTCAATGGTGCGGTTGGTCACCACCACATCGTCGGCCCATACATGCCGTATGATTTCCTCGCGGGAGTAAATCCGGTTAGGGTGGGTGAGGAAGAAGAACAGGATTTCAAGTTCGGTCTTGGTCAGAGGCACCTTCTCGCCGTCAAGGTAACAGATTTTCTCGTTGGGATCTATACGGAGGGTCTTGTAGGATACTGACGGTTCATAGATACTTTCTGTTTCAGCCTGAGTGGATTTCTTGGCCATGCGGACCCTGCGGAGGACGGCATTGACTCGGGCGAGCATCTCGCTGACTGAGAATGGTTTGGTGATATAGTCGTCGGCGCCTATGTTAAGTCCCATCACCGTGTCATCCTCGCCGTTGAGTGCGGAGCAGAAGATGATAGGCACTTCTTCGGTGGCCGAATTGTTGCGGAGTCGCTTTGCAAAGTCAAAGCCGGATAGACGTTCCATCATGATGTCAACGATGAACAAGTCATAAGCTTTCAGATCCATCGTCAGGGCCTCCTCTGCCGAGTATGCCGTATCTACTTCATAGCCCTCTTTTTCGAGGTTGAATTTCAGTATTTCGCAGAGTGACTCCTCGTCGTCGATAACAAGTAATCTGATGTTCATATAATGTGATGTAATTTATGAGCGTCAAAAAGGTAATTATTTTGACAATTATGATTTTGCGTGATAAAATTACAATAAATTTTGTGCGAAATAGTGTTAAAATAGGTTAATTGTAACACGGCGGATGAACTTTCCCGTTTTCGAGCGGTTTAAAAGACATAGTTACTATATTTGCACTGTGTTTTCATGGTATTAGATTTAAGGTTAAAAATCAAGCGGCTCGTCGAGATGACGGGCCGCTTGGTTTTTACGGTGTCCGGTTGTATGAGCGGGATGTGTTTACTCGCCGGAGGGTGTGACGGTGACGTTTTCAATCACGCAGTTACTGATGGCTGACGTGTCAAACGCGGGGTCGGGCGCCGAGGCTGTGATGTCACGGAAGGTGAAATCCCGCAGGGTGTAGAAATCAGCGTTACGGTCTTTATAGAAGTTACGGGTGCAGCGGAGGTCTCCGTTGATGAAAGTGACATTGGTGACTCCCGAAGGGGGCATCGGGTTGCGGTCAACTTTGTCGAAAAATTGTGTCCATGTCTGCACTTCTACGGCATTGCGCACCGTTCCGGTAGCACCGTTGACAAGCACGTTGCGGTATTGCTGCGGGGTGTCGGGGCGCATCTTGAAGAGCAACACGTGATAGGTGCCGTCAAACGTGCAGTCTTTCATGATGACGTTGGAGCAGTTCCACGCCTCGCTGCCGAATGTGACGCCGGCGTTTGTTTTGCCGAATGAGCAGCGGTCAACTATCACGTTGGTGACGGCTCCGTTGCCGGGTATGGTGTCAACGTAGGTTCCCTTGCCACCTTTCAGGCACACACCGTCGTCGTTAACGTTCATGTGGCATTGGCTGACAAGGACATCGTTACACACGTCAAGGTCAATGGCATCGGTACTCGGCCCTTTGGGATAGCCCTCGGTCGGGGCGAGAATTGTCACTCCGATATATTTCACGCGGGAGCAGTTGTAGAGATGGTTGGTCCAGAATCCTGAATTTACCATCCTGACTCCGTGGACGGTGACGTCAGATGAGTTGGAAATATAGACCATGCGCGGGCGCAGCGCCTCAAGATTGGTGCAGTGGCGGTTGACCTTGCGACGGAGCCAGAATTCATCGTAGAAGCGGTGACCGTTTCCGTCGATTGTACCTTCGCCGGTTATTGTGAAGCCGTCGGCATGGTCAGCATTGATCAGTGCTGCGAAGTAATCTATCGTCTGCCCTTCGAGTCGGGTCTTGATAATCTCGTAATGGGTGATGGCATCGCTTCCCTTCAGTTTCGCGCCTTTGCGGAGATGAAGGTGGGTGGAGGGCTTGAAAAAAAGCGAGCCGGTCAGGAAGGTACCTTCGGGTATCACGATGACGCCTCCGCCGTCGGCTGCGGCGAGATCTATCACTTTCTGTATGGATTCGGTCTGAATCAGGGTCGAGTCGGCAGAGGTGACTCCGTAGTCGGTGATGACGTATTGACGCCCGAGTTTATCAACATCAGGGGCTGTGGTGATGTTAAACCATTCGTCGACCTGACTTCCGTCGGGAAATACCGTGAAGTCAGCGTTCGCCGTCAGCGCGGTCAGCGCGGCGGCGAACGGTAAGAGTGAACGCAGTTTCATGAGTGTCAGAGATATTTTTCGTCGTAAGCAATCTTGGCGTCGTTGACCATCTGCTTGATGCGCTGTTCTTCGCTCTTGGGGCAGATCAGGAGGACGTCGCCTGAGTCGGCTATGATATAGTTTTCAAGGCCTTGCACCACCACGAGCTTGTCATCCTTGACAGCGAAGATGTTTCCGGTAGCCTCGTATGCCAGCACCTTGCAGTTCTGTGTAACGTTAGCGGCCTGGTTTTTGGGTGAGTTATCATATAGTGCGCTCCATGTTCCGAGGTCGTTCCATCCGAATGAAACTTTCTGGACATAGACATTGTCGGCCTTCTCCATCACGGCGAAGTCTATTGAAATTGCCGGACATGACGCGAAGTTGCGGCCTATGAATTCCGTTTCGGCCGGTGTGCCGAAGTCGGCCTTGCCGGCGTCAAAGGCTGCCGCAAGGTCAGGAACATAGTCATGGATTGCCTTGATGATTGATTTGGCTGACCAGAGGAATATGCCCGAATTCCAGAAAAATTCGCCGGATTCAAGAAACACTTTTGCGAGTTCGAGGTTGGGTTTCTCGGTGAACGTCTTGACTTTGGAGATGGTTTCGGTGACTGGGTCGCCGATCTGAATGTAGCCGTAGCCGGTCTCGGGGCGCACCGGTTTGATGCCGAATGTCAGTAGGGCGTCATGTTTCTCGATGAAGTCAAATCCGGTTTCCACACACTGCTCAAACACACTCTCGCGGGTGATGAGATGGTCGCTCGGAGTGACTATCATCGATGCTTCGGGGTCACGGGCGGCAATGTGGTAGGCGGCCCATGCTATGCAGGGCGCGGTGTTACGGCGCGCAGGCTCGAGAAGGATGTTCGACGGGTCTATCTCCGGAAGCTGCTCGGCCACGAGCGGTGCGTAGCGCTCATTGGTCACGATTATCACGTTTTCCTTCGGCACGATGGGCAGGATGCGGTCAAATGACATCTGGAGCAGGGAGCGGCCCGTTCCGAAGAAATCTATAAACTGTTTGGGGCGGTCAGCACGGCTGTAGGGCCAGAATCGGCTTCCGACGCCGCCACACATTATTACACAATAGCGATGTGAGGTTGACATATATTTAGCTGGTTTTGATGGTTATCGGTGAAAGAATTCACAGCACCGCTAATTTACGATTAAAAAACGAGATTACAAAATCCGTCGCGGATATAAACGATAATCGAGTCACTGTTAGCTCATCAGTGGGCTTCAAGCCAGTTGGGGGCAACCCCGACCGAAACGTCGAGCGTCACGGCGCCTTTGTAGGCTCCTGACATGCGTCTGACCACTATCTCCTGAAGTTCCGGCAGTTCGGAGGGGACAACGTTGAACACAAGTTCGTCATGAACCTGCATGATCATGCGCGATTTCAGGTTGCGGCTCTCCATGTCGCGGTATATGTCTATCATGGCCACCTTTATGATGTCGGCCGCAGTGCCTTGAATCGGAGCGTTGACGGCGTTTCGCTCGGCATAGGAGCGGACGGTGGCGTTTCGTGACGTGATGTCGGGCAGGTAGCGGCGGCGTCCCATGCGGGTAGTGACGAAGCCGTCGCGACGTGCTGCTTCCACGGCTTCATCCAGATATTTGCGCACGGTCGGGTAGGTGGCGAAATATCCGTCGATGAGATGTCGGGCCTCAGCGCGGGCTATTCCGAGACGCTGAGAGAGTCCGAAGGCCGAGATGCCGTAGATGATGCCGAAGTTGGCAGTCTTGGCGTGGCGTCGCTGGTCGTCGGTAACATCCTCGAGTGGAACGTTATAGATTTTTGATGCTGTCACGCGGTGGATGTCAGCCCCGGTGTTGAAGGCCTCGATCATGTCGGCATCATGGCTGAAGTCAGCAATCAGTCGCAACTCTATCTGTGAATAGTCTGCGCTCATGATCAGGTCGCCGTCATCAGGGATAAAGGCGCGGCGGATTTCGCGGCCGTCGTCGGTGCGGATGGGGATATTCTGTAGGTTGGGATTGGTTGAGGATATGCGTCCCGTCGCGGTGACAGTCTGATTGTAGGAGGTGTGGATTTTTCCCGTGGCCGGATTGACCAGTTGCGGAAGTGCCTCGAGATATGTGGTCAGGAGTTTTTTCAGTCGGCGGTATTTCAGAATCAGACTCACTATCGGGACACGTGCTTCATACTGCTCCAGAACCTGCTCTGTGGTGGAGTAGGAGCCTCGGGCGGTGCGCTTGACCTTGATGCCGCTTTCGGCATCAATTTTCATGTCGTCAAACAGCACAACGCCCACTTGCGAGGGGGAGGAGATGTTGAATCTGCGTCCGGCCATGCGGTAGATTTCTTCCTCGTAGGATTCAAGGCGCTCTCTCAGCCCTGACGCAAGGTCGTCAAGCACTCCGGAGTCAATTCTGACACCGGTCCACTCCATAGCTGCAAGCACACGGATGAGCGGCAGCTCTACATTTTCCATCAGCGGAGTCATTCCGCGTGAAGCAACTTCAGCGCTCAGCGGTTTAATCAGCCGTAGGGCCATGTCGGCACGCATACAGGGGGCGGTGAAGCGGTCGGTGAATTCAAATGGCAGGTCAATGGAGAGCTGACGCGATACCACGGCTGACAGCGTATGCTTCATTTCCGGGTCAATGAGGTAGTGGGCCACGGAGGTGTCGAAATATGATGCCGAGAGGTCAAGCCCTTCGCGCCGGAGCAGCAGGATGTCGCGCTTGATGTCATGATCCACTATAGTCAGTGCGGGCGAACTGAGCAGCGGAGCTATGGTGGCCGCCACTTCGCGCCGCTCGGTGTCGGGCAGATCGAGGGAAATGTAAGCTCCTTCGCCTGCGGCCGGCGCAAATGCCACGCCGGCAATCTTGGCTGTCATGGCATCATCACCTGCGGCCTCCACGCTCATTCCGATGCTCTGACAGCCGTAGCAACGCTCTATGAAGTCGGCTATTTCCTTAAGTGATCCGAGTTCGGTGTAGCGGCAGTCGGCGGTGATGTCGACCGGCTCGGGCATATTGGCCTCATCAAAGAGTGAACCCATGCCGGAAGCGCCGGGCGCCGGAGGGGCCGGCATTACGGTTTCAGCCGCTGTGCGGGCCGTCAGTCGGGCTATGAAAGATTTGAATTCCAGTTCGCGGTATATTTCTATCAGCCGGTCCACGTCCATATCTCGTCGGAGCAGGCTGTCGATGGTGATGTCGAGCGGCACATCGGTGCGGATCGTTGCCAGATGGCGCGAGAGGAGAATCTTGTCCTTGTTTTCCTCCACCCGTTTCTTCAGTGCGCCTTTGAGCGCGGAAGTTGATGCTATGAGATTGTCCACCGAGCCGAACTCGTCGATAAGCTTTTGTGCTGTCTTTTTGCCCACGCCGGGACATCCGGGAATGTTGTCGGACGCATCTCCTTCGAGTGCGAGCAGGTCTATTACCTGTGAGGGTGATGCGATTCCGTATTTCTCACACACTTTCTGCGGGTCGCGAATCTCAAACCCCTCGCCGCGGAGTGCGGGCCGATACATCAGCACATTGTCGGTCACGAGTTGGCAGTAGTCCTTGTCGGGTGTCATCATGTAGGTGACATAGCCTTCACGCTCGGCCATGCGTGAGAGGGTGCCTATCACGTCGTCAGCCTCGAAGCCCGGAACCTCTATCACGGGGATGCGATAGGCTTCGAGAATCCGCTTTATGTAGGGGATGGAGAGTGTGATGTCCTCGGGTTGCTTCTCGCGTTGGGCTTTGTAGTCGGGATATTCCTCATGACGGAACGTCGGTCCCGAGGGATCGAAACACACTGCAATGTGGGTCGGATTTTCCTTGCGGAGAACATCGTCGAGGGTGTTGACAAATCCGAATATGGCCGAGGTGTTGAACCCCTTGCCCGTGATGCGCGGATTGCCTAACAGAGCATAGTAGGCGCGGTAGATGAGGGCATAGGCATCGAGAAGGAATAAACGTCGCTGACTCATGATGATTTTGTTGGGTTATTTATGCAAAGGTAGTGAAATTCATTCAAAAAAGCTGAAAAAGCTGCCACGATAGCGAGGTTTTTTGTAACTTTGTAGTTTACAATACGGAGTTACATGAATTTTAAGTTATCATCAGCCTATAGCCCTACGGGCGATCAGCCGCAGGCCATTGATGCGTTGGCCCGCGGGGTTGTCAGCGGTATGCCGGCACAGACGCTGCTCGGCGTCACAGGGTCGGGTAAGACTTTCACCATGGCCAATGTGATAGAACGGGTCAACAAGCCTACTCTCATTCTCAGCCACAACAAGACTCTCGCCGCTCAGCTCTACGGGGAGTTCAAGAGTTTCTTCCCCGACAATTCGGTGCAGTATTTCGTGTCATATTATGACTACTATCAGCCCGAAGCCTACATCCCGTCGGTCGACAAATACATTGAGAAGGACCTGATGATCAACGACGAAATCGAGAAGCTCCGTCTGGCCACCATTTCGGCTCTCATGTCGGGAAGGAAGGATGTGATTGTGGTCTCGTCAGTGTCATGCCTTTACGGTATGGGTAATCCCGAGGATTTCGAGGTGAATGTAATCAACATACGTCAGGGGCAGAAACTCTCGCGCAACAAGTTTCTGCGTGACCTTGTCAATTCACTCTATTCACGCAACGAGATTGAACTCAACCGGGGCAATTTCCGCGTGAAGGGTGACACTGTGGACATCCGTCTGGCCTACGAGGAAATCACAATCCGTGTCACCTTCTGGGGTGATGAAATCGAGTCGATCAAGACCATCAGCAGCACCGATAATTCTTCACTCGGCAGTCATGACTCATTCAAGATATATCCGGCCAACATCTTCGTCACTTCGCCGGCGCGAATGGGTAGCGCGATAGCGCAGATTGAACTTGACCTCGGCACTCAGGTAGATTTCCTAACCCGCGAGGGCAAGGAACTCGAGGCCAAGCGCCTGCTTGAGCGAGTCACCTACGACGTCGAGATGCTCCGCGAGGTGGGCCATTGCTCCGGCATCGAGAACTACAGCCGTTACTTCGATGGCCGTCAGCCCGGAATGCGCCCGTTCTGCCTGCTTGACTATTTCCCGGACGACTTCCTGACCATTATCGACGAGAGCCATGTCACCATTCCGCAGGTCAGAGCCATGTATGGCGGTGACCTGTCGCGCAAACTGAATCTGGTTGAATACGGCTTCCGCCTTCCGGCTGCGCTTGACAACCGCCCGCTCAAATTTGAGGAGTTTGAGCGCCTCACCCCGCAACTCATCTATGTCAGCGCAACTCCGGCCGATTATGAACTGGAGCGCTCGGAGGGTGTGGTGGTGGAGCAGGTGATCCGTCCTACCGGTCTGCTCGACCCCGTGATTGAGGTGCGTCCGTCGCTAAATCAGATTGATGACCTTCTCCACGAAATCAACGAGCGCATCGAGCGAAACGAGCGTGTGCTTGTCACCACTCTTACCAAGCGTATGGCCGAGGAACTCAACGAATATATGACCCGACTCCGCATCAAGGCAGCGTATATCCACTCCGACGTCGAGACCCTTGACCGCATCCGGATTCTCGATGATCTGCGCGCCGGTGTCTTTGACGTCCTCATTGGAGTGAATCTGCTCCGCGAGGGCCTTGACCTGCCTGAAGTGTCGCTCGTGGCTATTCTCGACGCTGATAAGGAGGGATTTCTACGCAGCCACCGCTCGCTCACACAGACTGTGGGCCGCGCTGCCCGAAACCTCAACGGCACCGTAATCATGTATGCCGACAAGATCACCGACTCAATGCAGATGACCATTGACGAGACTGCCCGCCGCCGCTCCATTCAGCTTGCTTATAATGAGCAGCACGGCATCACCCCTCAGGCCATCGTCAAGGCTCGAAACAAAATTATCGGTATCGACTCGCCCGACTCTGACGCCGACAACGCTCCGCGTCGCAAAGGGGCGAAACCGGCCTCTGACCGCAAAGCTGCCACTGCTTCCATCCCGTATGCCGACGAGTACACCACGAAGGTCGACATTGCAGCCGACCCGGTCATTCCCTACATGTCATCCGACGACATCAGCCGCCTCATCACCAAGCGTCGCACCGAGATGGTTGATGCCGCCCGCCGAATGGACTTCATTGAAGCCGCCCGCCTGCGCGACGAAATCCTCAAAATGGAAACCCTCCTCGCCACCCGCACTTCAGAATAATTCAGCTGTTAACCTTGCGTCCGGCTGTAATTGCTAATCCTCATGCTCTTGCACAAGGTTTGAAATAAGATATAGCTGAATTCTGTTGGGATAATCGTCCGGTGTCACATCGTTCACTTTCGGAGAGTCTTCAATTCGCGCCATTGTGTAGATGGCTAAGTAAAAATTCTGCCGTATTATCAGAAAGAGACTGCATCAAAAAATCGGTGCAGTCTCTTTGTAATATGGTTTTAAGATTTTCTGTCAGTCTCAGCGAACCACTACTTTGGTGGAGTGGCCGGGGACGGTGACAATGTAGATGCCGGGCTGAAGGTTGGTGGCGGCTACATTGACTCCGGAGATGGAGGTGACGGTGACGTCGGCTGGGTTAACGCCTTCAACCATGATGTTGCGGTCAATCACCATTACCACGGGGGCTGCATCAGCGGCTGCGGAGTCATATTCCACATTGTCGATGCCTGATACGTTGGTGGTGGCATATACGGCGTATGCTCCGGCTGGCACGGTCACTTTATTGCCCGATAGGGTGGGGGCGGCGTTGTAGCTGGCCGAGATGAGGTGATATTTGCTTGTCGAGAGGTCGACCGGGGCGGTCATGACTGTCGGGAGTGAAACTTTGGGGTTGACGAAGAGATAGAGTTCCTTGTTGCCTGACTTGAGGGCGATGGTTCGACCGTTGTCCCATCCCGAGAGGCTGACGGTGGTGTTAGCGCCCTGAGCAAAGAGTTCGGGTGAGTTGGAGCGGATTCCGAACAGTTCCGTATAGCTCTGCTTCAGACCGGCGCGGTCAGGGTTGTCGAGATAGTTCCATACCACGAGTTTGGGGTCGGTGTTATTGCCGCCGTTGTTTTTGGTGGTCTGGTCGGCACCGAATTCCTGATATTGCCAGATCATGTGGGCGCCGGGCGAGAGAATCATCTGTGCGGCAACTGAGCCGAGACGACGTGTTGACATCGGCACATTTCCACGCACTCCTGAAGCACCATAGACGCGCTGCTTGAATGCCATGCGCTCTTCGTCGTGGCTTTCGGCGTAGCTCACGGTCGAACCCCATGTGCGGCTGTCGAGCGGAGCATAGAAGCGGTCGAGCGACGAGCGGTCCTCATAACCCATAGCAAACTGACATGCGGCGTCATTAATGTTTGCCCAGTTGATTTCGCCATCCTTAGCCATATCGTTTTCTTCCTCGGCAGTTGCAAGGTTTTCGTTGATGAAGTAGGCGTCGGGGCGGGTCTTGCGCATGGCATCGTGGAGTTTCTTCATGCGGGCCACGCGGGTGGCGTTGTAGCGGTTGGTGTTGTAGTCGTTGGTGGGGCCGAATGTGTTGTTGGCGGCATTGTAGGTGTTGCCGTAGCTTGAGTTATCACCCAGACCTTTCACGAGGTCAAAGCGGAAACCGTCGGCCTTATATGAGTCGAGCCAGTAGACGAGGGCGTCATACCACTGCTGCTGCACCAGGTCGTTGTCCTGATTCCAGTCGTTAAGCACACTGTAGGCGTGGGGAGCGGAGCCATTGTAGAAATAGTTCACGTTGATGGGATACATCTGATACCACGGATGGAGGCCGTCGCTCTGGTTGAGGACTATGTCAAGGATTACGGCCATTCCGCGCTGATGACATTCGTCGATCAGACGGCGGTAGTCGGCCGGTGTGCCGTAGGCCTTGTCAGGAGCGAAGTAGAAGTTGGTGTTGTAGCCCCATGAGATGTTACCGTTGAATTCCATAATGGGCATGAACTCGATGGCGTTTACGCCGAGACCCTGGAGGTAGTCAAGTTTCTCGATCACGCTTGCCACGGTGCCGTCACCGTTGTTGGTGTCGTTTGTTGCATTGAAGTCGCGGATGAGCAGCTCATATATGAGCAGGTCATTTTGAGCCACGCCCTTGAATGATTTCACTTTCCAGTCGTATGCGTCGCGTGAGGGGTTATAGACGGCCAGCGGAACGTTCTGAACCTTGTCCGACGGATATGCGGGCATATTGGGGAACACTTCCGGCGAGATATATTTGTCGTTGTTGGGGTCAAGCACGAGTCGGGCGTACGGGTCGCCTACTTTGGTGGTGCCGTCGATGATGAAGTAATAGATGTTGTCCTTCTTCTTGTCGATTCCTGTAAAAGTGGTCCAGAAATACTTGTTGCCGTTATAAATCTGACACTTCATGACGCAGTCGGATGTGACCTCATAGTTGGTCCATGAGGGGACGATGATGACTGAGCCTGTGGTGGGCAGTGTGCCGATACAGAATGTCACCGAACCGTCGGCATTTTCCACCGGGCCGAGCTTGGGTGTGCCGCCGGGATAGGGAGTGTTGCCTGCCGAGCTGATTCGGGTGATCTTGAGGTCCTGTGACGCTGTGGATGAGCCGCTCTTGGCCTTTGCTGTCACGGTGTAGCTACCCTCGGCGGTGAATGAATACTGACACTGGAGTGTGCTGACGCCGGTGGCTGATTTTACGGATGTGCCGTTGACCAGAATCTCGATGTCGGCCGTAGAGGTGGCATTGGCTGTCAGGGTGACCGGATCAGATGATGACACCACTCCGTTCTGTGCCGATGAGGTGAGCGATATGTGGAAACCGGCTTCAACCACATCTACGAATATGTCTGTGCCACCCACGCCTTTACCTTCGAGCGAGCCGTCGGCGTTACGGAACACGAATGCAAGTTTCTTCACCACCTCGCCGGGCGTAATGTCATAGTAGGAATCAATGGAGGGAATGGTGAGGGTCCAGGTGTTGGCGGCAACCCATGTCATTTCATATTTGGGCAGGTTCTGGTTCCAGTTGGGGGCATGTTTCCAGTCGCTGTCAGTGGTCGACATGCTG
Organism: uncultured Staphylococcus sp.; assembly: GCA_964554195.1. Taxonomy (GTDB): domain Bacteria; phylum Bacteroidota; class Bacteroidia; order Bacteroidales; family Muribaculaceae; genus Duncaniella. The sequence goes on along the minus strand of CAZKNK010000019.1, from coordinate 4,806 downwards.
GTGATCACACCCGTGTGGGCATAGACTTTGGTGGTTTTGGGCTGACCCATAAGGCCTTTGTTGCCCTGATCGGCGTGAAAGGTTATCACGATGTTTGTGGAGTTTGACTGCACTATGGCCGGGGTAGTGGTCACCACCTGAGCCAAAGCCGCCGGGGCGGCAATCAGCAGTGCTGCTATGAGAAGCAGCGCGGTGTAAAGTTTTTTCATGAAGATAAGTAAGTATGATATTAATAATAAAAATCGTCGTGACGGATCGGCACTCTCGGGTGCCGTCGGCTTTATGATGCAAATATACATCAAAATCGCCGAAAAGTTTGCGTGATATAACCCAACCTTTTTGTGTTAACATTAATTAACGCAATGATGGTGTTAACAAATCTTTATCTGCATGCGTTTTCATTATAAAATCAAATCACGTCATGTCAACTGTTGCTTCCACTCCCGCTCACAGCGAGGCCTATCTGCGCGCCCGCCGTTATATACTGAACACGATGCACGTCGCTGTTCTGGTTCTCTCCATCCTGCTGATAGTCTATATCTCGATTGATACATTTTCTGATGTTCAGTTCCTTGAGAATAAGAGCTATATGAACTTTCAGCTCTGGGTCTGCATCATATTCATACTCGATTTTTTTATCGAGCTGTTCTTTGCCGACGACAAGTGGTCATACTTCAGGCGGCGCCTTGTGTTTCTGTTTCTGTCCATTCCTTATCTCAACATACTTCCGGTGATGTCGTTTGACATTTCCAACGAGGCGCTCTTTTTCCTGCGGTTCATTCCCCTGGCCCGCGGCGCGCTGGCGCTGTCAATCGTGATGGGCTATGTGTCAAGCAACGCCGTGTCGAGCCTCTTCATGTCCTATCTGGTCATCATGCTGATGGTCACCTATTTCTGCTCGCTGATTTTCTTTCAGCAGGAGCATGGAGTCAATCCGCAGGTCGACACCTACTGGACCGCTCTCTGGTGGGCTGCCATGAATATGTCGACGGTGGGATGTGACGTCAATCCGGTCACTGTGGCAGGCAAAATCGTTGCGGTGATTCTTCCTATATCCGGCATGATCATCTTCCCGCTCTTCACAGTCTACCTCACCAATTTCGTCACCCGCCACACGCGCCTGTTAAAGAAAGACTCGTCCGACGCCGATTCCTCGGCCACAGACGACGATGGCTCAGATACACCCGACGTCTGAGAATATTATTTCAGAACCGGTCCGCGGGTAAGAAAATTTTGATTACCTTTGCAGTGTAATCCGAATTACTGCATTATGGACCAGGAACTGAAAAAACGACTTTCAAATGACCCTGACGGTCTGCTGACGTATGAGTACATCGCCAATCACATTGATTCGTGCGACGATCTGATCGAGGAACTGGTCGACAATATGATTCTTGTCGACGGTTCGGGTCAGTTTCTTGTTAGTTCGGCGCGCTATCTCAGTGCCATTGACCGCGAGAAGTTTGCCGCTCAGATTGACCGCCTCGTGGCGAGTGCCATAGAGAAGGACCGGGAGCGCCGTTATATATCCGACCTGCTCCCGTCGCTGTGGGGTGCCGATTATGCCGAGCATGTCGATGAACTCTGTGCAACCGACGATAATTTCCGCCGGATATATAAACGAATCCATCCCGCAGCCGGTATCTGAAACCTGCGGCATCTTTCACTCTTAACCGTATGCGAATTTTTCTATCAATCGTGGCCTCACTGCTGACTCTGGCGTCGGGGTGCGGCTTTTTATCTGCAAAAAACAAAATGACTGATTCAGACAAGGATGCAAAGGTATTGATTCATACCTCGATGGGCGACATCACCGTCCTGCTCTACGGTGACACTCCCCTTCACCGCGACAATTTCCTCAAGCTCGTCAAGGAGGGATATTATGACGGAGTGCTGTTTCACCGTGTGATTAACGAGTTTATGATTCAGACGGGTGACCCCGACTCAAAGACGGCCAAACCATCCGATATGCTTGGCTCCGGAGGCCCGGGCTATAACATTGACGCTGAGATTCTCTATCCGCGCCACTTCCACAAACGGGGCGCCCTTGCTGCCGCGCGCACCGGCGACAACGTAAATCCCGAGCGTCGCTCGTCAGGAAGCCAGTTCTACATTGTGACCGGTCGCACTCTCACCGAGAATCAGCTCAAAGGCCTCGAGCATAACATGAAGATGCAGCGGATGCAGGAGATTTTCGACGGCCTTACCCGTCAGCACCGCGACTCTATCATGACTCTCCGCCGCAACCGCGATCAGGCCGGACTTCAGGCACTTCAGGATTCACTCGTGGCCGAGACCGAAAAGATTGCCGCCGGACAGGACTTCTCGCTCACTCCCGAACAGCGTGAGGCTTACACCACCGTGGGCGGTGCGCCGCACCTCGATGGCACATATACCGTTTTCGGTGAAGTGATTGACGGCATGGATGTGGTTGACCGCATCGAGAAGGTGCAGACCGGAAAAGCTGATCGTCCGGTGGAGGATGTGAAAGTGATTTCAATGAAGGTGATCGACTGATGATTCCTTTTGTCCGGTTTACCCTCGACAACGGGCTGAGGGTGATCCACAATTATGACCCGGCCACGGCTATGGTGGCCGTCAATCTGCTCTACAATGTCGGTGCGCGTGACGAGGACCGACACCTCACCGGCATGGCCCATCTGTTTGAACATCTGATGTTTGCCGGGTCGGAGCATATCCCCGACTTTGACGGTGCGCTTGAGCGGGTGGGGGGCGTCAGCAATGCCTGGACCTCAAATGATTTCACCAATTTCTATGAGGTGGCTCCCGCATCCAATATCGAGACCCTGTTCTGGCTTGAGAGTGACCGGATGCTGTCGCTTTCGTTCAGCGAGAAGGCTCTTGAGGTGCAGCGCAGCGTTGTCATCGAGGAGTTCAAGCAGACTCATCTCAACCGTCCTTACGGCGACCTTGCCCATCATCTCCGCGCGTTGCTCTACAAGGTGCATCCTTACCGCTATCCTACTATCGGCAAGGAAATAAGCCATCTTCAGCGGGTGACACTCGATGACATCCGACGGTTTTATTTTTCGCACTATGCGCCAAACAATGCCGTGCTTGCCGTCAGCGGCAACATCACGGCTGATCGCGTCCGCGAACTCGCCGAGAAGTGGTTCGGCCCGATTCCGCGCCGCGTGATAGCCCCGCGCACTTATTCGCCCGAACCACCTGTAACTCATGCTCGCATCGACACACTTGAGCGTGACGTGCCGCAGACCCTTGTCACGGTGGCATTCCCTATGCCGGGCTACGGCGCTCCGGGCTACATAGAATGTGACCTTATCACCGACGTTCTGGCCAACGGTCGCTCATCGCGGTTCTATCGCAATCTTGTCATGAAAGGCGATCTGTTCAGCGATGCCGATGCCTCTATCGCCGGATCTGAGGAGGCCGGATTTCTGATGCTTAACGGTCGGCTTGCAAGCAGCGGTGAAGCGGCTGTCAGTGAAGCGCGAAAGGTGTTGATTGACAGTGCTATGCAGCTTGCTGTCCCGGGAAATATTACTGAGCATGAATTGCTCCGGGCCGTAAATCGGTTTGACAGTCAGTCCACATTCGCTTCACTCAATTATCTGTCAAGGGCGCAGGCTCTCGCCATGGCCGAGATGCACGGTGAGGATATCAACTCAATCGTGCCGGCCTACCGTAAGGTTACCCTTGACTCCATGCAGCAGACCGCGGCCCGAATCCTCCGTGAGGAAAGCTCGGCCACGATTGAATATATTGCCGTGAATCATTGACGGTTACACTACCGTGTCTACTCATCGAGCAGATCGGGACGCAGACGGCGTGTGCGCTCGAGCGACTGCTCATGACGCCATGCGTCTATCTTGGCCTTGTGGCCCGAAAGGAGGATGTCAGGCACTCGCCACCCGTTATAGTCAGCCGGACGTGTGTAGACCGGCGGGGCAAGCAGATTGTCCTGAAATGAGTCACTCAGCGCGCTCTGTTCATCACCGATTGCACCCGGAATCAGTCTGACCACGGCGTCGGCTATCGCCACTGCCGGAATCTCTCCACCGGTCAGCACGTAGTCGCCTATCGAAATCTCTTTTGTGATAAGATGTTCACGTATGCGCCAGTCCACTCCCTTGTAGTGTCCGCAGAGAATGATGATGTTGTCGAGCAGTGACAGCGAGTTAGCCATCGGCTGATCAAAGGTCTCGCCGTCAGGCGAGGTGAATATCACCTCATCATAGTTGCGCTGCGCCTTGAGTTCGGCTATGCAGCGGTCAACCGGTTCCACCTGCATCACCATCCCGGCCTCGCCTCCGAATGGATAGTCATCCACCTTACGGTGACGGTTTGTGGTGTAGTCACGCAGATTGTGGACTGCTATCTCCACAAGTCCCTTGTCCTGTGCGCGCTTCAGAATTGAGCAGTTGAGCGGCGACTGAAGCATCTCGGGCAATACTGTCAGAATATCTATTCTCATCCTACTGACCCCTCAAGTGTAATCTGAAGCAGTTTCTGAGCCTCGACGGCAAACTCCATCGGCAGTTTGTTCATCACCTCTTTTGCGTAACCGTTGACTATCAGGGCTATTGCTTCCTCGGTCGGGATTCCGCGCTGATTGCAGTAAAAGAGCTGATCCTCGGATATTTTCGAGGTAGTGGCTTCATGCTCCACTATGGCCGTGTCGTTGAGAATGTCGATGTAGGGGAAGGTGTGGGCACCGCACTTGTCGCCCATCAGAAGTGAGTCACACTGCGTGTAGTTGCGGCATCCCGTTGCATCGGGGGCCACCTTCACCAGTCCGCGGTAGGAGTTCTGCGAACGCCCTGC
>CAZKNK010000018.1:0-30517 GCA_964554195.1 uncultured Staphylococcus sp. | reverse complement strand
AGCATCTGACTACGGATCAGAAGGTTACAGGTTTGAATCCTGTAGGAGTCACTAAAAAGTCACTCCGGACGCCTGAAACTAATGTCAGTTAAAGCGGCCGGATTATTTTTTTCTGCCGCGATGAAATCACGTTTTGTTTCATTTCTGATTTTGCTATCTGCATTTTTCTCCGTTGCATCTGCCGATGACGGGGAGAAGGTTTCGATAATCCCGCAGGTCGGGGGTACTTTTCGTGGCCGATGGGAGATGGATCTGTCAAATGATGCAAGCCGGTTTCAGGTCCGTAATGCACGCTTGGTGGTTTCGGGCAGTATATGCCGAGAGATTACTTACTTTTTTCAGACAGATCTTTGTGACAGAGGAAAAATCACGATTCTTGATGCCTACGGTCAGCTTGTACTTGCCGACGGTTTCAATCTGAGGGTCGGTCAGTTTCGTATGCCTATGGGTGTCGAACCGTTTCGCGCGCCTCACACCTATCTTTTCGCCAACCGTTCCACTATCGGTAAGGAGGTGAACAATTTTCGTGCCGTGGGTGGCAGACTATCCTACACGTTTGCCCGGTTACCGGTTACACTTGAAGCCGGAGCGTTTAATCCTACAGCTATCAGCGACCATAATGTGTGGTGTCACACGCTCGCTTATAGTTCCAAAGCCCGCTACAAGTTAGGAAACACCACCTTCACTACCGGCTTTCAGTCAATCCGCCCTGATGCTACGCGCATTAACTTTATTGATGCTGCCATCGGGTGGTGTAGTGGACGATGGACCGTGGAGGGTGAATATGTTTATGAGCATTACACCCGTAGGGCTTTTGATCCGTGTCATGCGTGGACTGTTTTCGGCGACTATGCCATGCCGGTCAAGGCCGGAGTCTTTAACCGGCTCTCGTTTCAAGCCCGTTATGACGGAATGACTGACCACAACAATGGTTTTGCTGATGAGGATGGAAAGCTCACCCTCACGGACGACGGTCGGCAGCGAATAACCGTCGGGACCACACTCTCTTATCGCCGCAGCCGCGTCTGGTGTGACATCCGGCTGAACTATGAAAAGTATTTCTACCATCACTCCTCTACGCTTCACACATCCGGACGTGGTGACCGACTGCTTGCCGAGCTTGTCATACACTTCTGATTTGAGCGCAGCCCGGACTTAATCCTTAATTATATGATACCTGAAAAATTTGACACAAGTCAACGTAAGGTCCGTGTATTCGTTTCGTCGACCTTCAACGACATGGCTCCCGAACGCGACTATCTTGCTCAACACGTGTTTCCTCGGTTGACTGACTACTGCACTGAACGTGGCATTGACTTCTTGCCGGTCGACCTCCGCTGGGGAATAACCCGTGAGGAGAGCGAGGCCAATGAGACTGTGGCACTTTGTCTTGATGAGATAGATTCGTCATATCCTTTTTTTATCGGGCTTGCCGGCGCGCGTTACGGTTGGATGCCAAGTCCCGATGAACTTCCGGTCAGGATGAATGAGTTCACTGAAAAATATCCCTGGCTTGCCGGCAAACTCATTGACGGATGCAGCATAACGGAGATTGAATTTCTTTACGGGGCCATCCGCAGGCCGGAGCCTGACGTAAGGGCGGTTTTCTATCTGAAGGAAGTCAAGGATACCGACTGTGATTCTCGGCAGCTCCGGCTGCGGAAATCGCTTGAGGCTCAGACTCGCTTTCCGGTGGAGAGATTCGGCTCACCGGCTGAGTTGGGAGAGAAGGTTTATTCTGATCTGACAGCGTTTATTGACCGCACGTTTCCTCCTCTTTCCGGAAATGAGGAGACTATCCGCCGTCAGCGCCATGAGTTTGCACTCAAATCATACCTCGATGGTTATATTCCGCTCGGCGCAAATGATGAATCCGTGTTGACGGAACTTGACGGATGGGTATCGTCAGGAACTAAATTTGCAGTCATTTATGGATTTAACCGGATTGAGAATAGCCGGGAGGTTTGGCGCCTCCGCGGGACGTCGATGCTTCTGTGTCGGTTTACCGACCGGCTCCGGCATGTTCACGGCTTCGATGCAGAGTATTTTGATATGCGGCTTGCCGGCGCAGGTGACCGCAGTCCGGTTGAGGAGCTAACGGATTTCATATCGTCGCGTGGCGCGGAGGTGAAGGTTCTTGCACTGGATAATGTAAATGTTAGGTTGGATGAGGACATTGACCAACTTGTGGAGTGTCTGCTCGCCACTCGTCCGGACCTTAGGGTCATAATGGCTGTGCGCAACTCATGGTGGACTCAGAAGTTTGGCGAAAAGCGGGTTTCGTGGATTCGTCTGCATAAACCGTCCAAAGAGGAACTCACCGTTCTTGCCGGGAAATATCTTAGGCGTTTTGGCAAGAAACTCACTGATAATCAGCTCGAATGTCTTGTATCAAACAATGATGAGCCGGGTTCGCTGATGTCTGCGCTTCATGCGCTCGTCAGGTTCGGTGACTTTAACCGGCTCGATGAGGAGGTGAGAAGTTTCACTTATCGTAACCTGTTTGAATGTCTGATTGTCAGACTGTGTGAGAATGTCGGTAATCTCCGAGCCGGAAGTTGGGAGCCGATGTGGATTCTCAATGCCATCGCACTCAGTGGTGAGGCCGGACTCTCGGAAAGCGAGATTCTTCAGTTGACCGGTATGACCGCTATGCGATGGTCGCAGATCCGTCATCGTGTGGCTGAGTTATGTCAATTTTCAGGCAACCGTTATGTGCTTGAAAATGCTGAAAACACCATGTCACACCTCGTCAATTACTATTTTTCCAACTTCCGCGATATGGTTGGAGCAAGACTCCGGAAGTGGGTCAGCGAGAGCAATATATCTGAGGCTCGCAAGGCGGTGATAATCCCGAGTGTCTATCTGAATTTCTTTGGAGCGGAGGAATCGCTTGTTGAGGAATTCAGACGTGAGGCTCCGACGGTGTTTACTGATGTCGATTTGGTAAACCGGATGCCGTTTTATATGCTCGTTCATGGCTGGCGACACAATGAAATCGGACTGGCCGACCTCGAAAAAAACTGGACGTTACGGCGCGATGTCCGCAGATATTCCTCCGATGAACTGAAGAAATACTATGGCAGACTGCTCCGGATTCCGTCGGTCATTCTTCATGATCAGCTAAAGCAGCATATTGCTCAACGTCTGACTTCACTCATTTCCGAAGCCGGGCTGACTGACGATTCAGTGCGTGAGATTGTTTCTGTCGAATTGTTGGCCGGGCGGTTTGACCGGGCTGAGGCTCTGATGGCTGACTATAGTTTTAAATCGCCCGATTCTGAGCTTGCAGCTGTAACTGTAATGGTCCGATACGCTTTTGAAAATTCAAAGGTAGAGTCATTCGAGGTATTAGTTGACAGATTCGCGGCAATCTTTGACAGAAAAACCGAATTTCAAACTGATGCTGATTTTGAGGCCATCGTATTTATGATGGAATATGAATTGTGTGAAATCTTTTCTGACTCATCTGACACGGATGAGCTAAAGCGTAAAATAACTGAGTCTGATTTCATCCGCAGACTTGAGCCGGCTATCAATCATTTCAGAGACAACGGGCTGAATGAAGTCAGTCTGATGCGAGTGTACCGCCTTATGGGTTATGCCTGCATGCTGGCGGGTGAATATCAAAGTGCTATGCGTAAGTGGCTCGATCTTGTTGTTGGCCTATCCGGACAGATTTATAGCACTCGCTCAAGGGAATATGCTCGCGCACTGATGGACTATGCCATCGGATTCATGGCCGTAGGCGATGTCAGCAATGCCAACTCCCATTTTGCTACATCATCTATTTGGCTTTATCCGGTCGATCAACTTCTCAATCCGTGGATATATATCGGACTCACATCCATTGCTGCTGATACACGCTTCCGTCTGGAGTTACGAAAACATGCCTCTGAGCTCGCTTTACGAATCGATTCACATGCCTCCGCATAAATGTAACTTTCTCTCTTTCCTTCGCCCACAATTCCCCGCGGATGCGGCAATGCCGACTCGGGTATATAATATGAAGTTACATATTGGAACTGCAAGTCAATTACTATGTAATGAACGAATAATTGACATGATTCCGCGACTTTGGTGAAATTTTGGGGGATAGATTTGCATTAACGGGCGGGATGTTTTAACTTTGTGGTTTAAAAGAAGTATAAATCACGTATATGAAGAAATTCCTATCGTCATTTCTCGGCACTATGGCCGGAATCTGGCTTTCACTCTTTATTTTGGCTTTCGGTTTCTTTATCCTGCTTCTCGCCGTTGGACTTTCGTCGACGGGAAAGGTTGAGCAACATTCCATTCTTCACATCGAGCTGTCGGGCGAGATTATGGACCGTCCTGAAGTGCCTACGTTCAGTGAGTTGGTTTCCGGCAACGGCACAACAACTCAGGGATTGAACGATATTGTAGCAGCCATTCTGATTGCGGCGGAGGATAAGAATATAGATGGTATCTTCATTGAATGTAATGGTTCGGTTGCAGGACCGGCCCAACGTCAGGCCATAGTGACGGCTCTGAACAAGTTTCGCACTATCGCTCCCGAAAAGTGGATTTACGCATATTCGGATATGTATGAGCAGGGCGACTATTATATAGCTTCCGTTGCCGACGATTTGTATCTTAATCCTGTCGGACAGGTCGACATCCACGGACTCTCAGCGGTCAATCTGTATTTCAAGGAGCTTCTCAATAAGGTAGGCGTTGAGGCGCAGGTGGTCAAGGTCGGCACCTATAAGAGTGCTGTAGAGCCGTTCTTGCTTGACTCCATCAGCCGTCCCGCCCGCGAGCAGCAGGAACTCTACCTCTCAAATATCTGGAACAATGTAGCAGGTACCATCGCAGCCGCCCGTGAAGTGACGGTTGATGATGTTAACGAGTGGGCCAATAGTTTTGTTTTCGCTGATTCTGCGGAGTTTTACATTGAAAAGCATATCGTAGACGATCTGGTCTACCGTCATGAAATGATGGATATTCTTAAAGAAGAATCAGAATCAAAGACGCTTAAACTTGTATCGGTGACTGATTACCTCAACACTCAACCCGTTTCAGAAAAGGCATCCATCTACGCCGGAAACCGCTCCGGCAAGAATAGCGTGAAAATAGCCGTGCTTTATGCCACCGGCGACATCACTGTTTCAGACAAAGGGGGTATCGCATCGGAGCGCTTAGTCCCTGAAATCATGGAACTTATTGATAAGAAAGATATTGACGGACTCGTGATGCGTGTCAATTCGGGTGGTGGAAGCGCCTTCGCTTCCGAACAGATATGGGAGGCCCTGGAGGAATTCAAGAGTGTCACCGGAAAACCATATTATGTTTCGATGGGCGACTATGCAGCTTCGGGTGGTTACTATATTTCATGCGGCGCAGACAAGATTTATGCCGAGCCTGTCACTCTGACCGGTTCAATAGGAATTTTCGGCATTATTCCTGACGCTGAGAAACTTCTCAATGATAAACTTGGCGTCCATGTGTCGACCGTATCCACCAACCCGCTTGGTGAGAGTCCGACATTGTTTAAGAAAATGACACCACGTCAAGCCGCTGCCATGCAGCAATATGTGGATCGCGGCTATGAACTTTTCACCCGTCGGTGTGCTACCGGTCGCGGCATCAGCCAGGACTCCATCAAGAAGATTGCCGAAGGACGTGTATGGGACGGAACCGAGGCCCTTCGGATCGGTCTCGTCGATAAACTTGGCGGCCTTGACCTCGCTGTGGCTGATATGGCCAAGAGTCTTCAGTCAGAAAATGTCGTAATAGTCGAGTTGCCTAAACAGGAACATGATTTCTGGTCATTGGTGATGGAGGCCGGTGCCGACATGAAGGCTTCAGCGGTGCGCGATGAACTTGGTCCGCTCTATCCGTCGTTCAAGGCATTGAAATGCGCTCTCGAGCAGGATGCCCTCCAGTGCAGAATGGAAATGGTCACGATCCAATAATACACCTATAACCCAATATGGCCCGAAACAAACTCCTTGCATCGTTATTGCTGCTTCCTATCTCAAAGATTTATGGAGCGGTGGTGGCTGTGCGCAACAAAATGTTTGATTCGGGGATGCTCAAAAGTCATAGTTTCGATGTGCCTGTAGTTGTGGTGGGCAATCTTGCTATGGGCGGTACGGGTAAGACACCGCATGTGGAGTATATCATCGAGGCGATGCGTGACAAGTATCACCTCGGAGTGTTGTCGCGTGGATATAAAAGAGCTACAAGAGGCTTTGTTATAGCCGGCCCACAGTCGCGGCCTGAAGATATTGGCGACGAGAGTTATCAGATTTATCGCAAATATGGTCCGGAGGTGACGGTGGCCGTGTGTGAAAAGCGCGCTGATGGCATCTCCAAGATGCTTGAGATCAATCCTGATATATCGATGATCATTCTTGATGATGCTTTCCAGCACAGATATGTTAAGCCTTCGGTGGCTGTGGTGCTGACGGAATATAACCGCCCCGTGTTTCGTGACAAGCTGCTCCCATACGGTCGTCTGCGTGAACCGCGCAGTTCGCTCAACAGGGCTGACATAGTGGTTGTCACCAAGTGTCCCGATGACATGAAACCGATGGATTTCACGCTCTTTAAGGAGAATCTGAAGCTATTTCCCTATCAGCGGCTCTACTTCTCCCGCTATCGCTACGGATCGGTAGTGCCGGTGTTCGGCGAAACAGACCATCCTGTTCCAAACCTCGACTGGATTAAACCCGGAATATCAGTCATGGCCCTCACCGGAGTGGCAAATCCCAAACCGTTCACGCGCTATCTGCGCTCCCACAAACTCAAGGTAAAGCTATGCAAGTTTGGCGACCATCACAATTTCACTGCTTCGGACATGGATATTATATCCAAGCGGTTTGATTCGCTTCCCGGCGATGAAAAGTATATTTTCACCACTGAAAAGGATGCCGTCAGGTTACTTAACAACCCATATTTCCCTCACCGTCTGAAACCATACATATTCTATATCCCTGTAAAGGTGGAATTCGTTTCTGACCACGATGTGGAATTTTCACTCGGAATCGAGAAAACATTACGCGACGCCAAACTGTTTGCAAAATAATTCTGATAGTTTTTCAAAAGATTAAAATCATCAATCCCCCCAAATCCTAAAATCATTACTACCCATGTTAGAAAAAATCAATAGCACAGCTGACTTCCTCCGCTCACGTGTGGAGGGCGAGATGCCACGCATCGCCATTATTCTCGGAACAGGACTCGGTTCGCTCGTTGACTATATCGAGGACAAGCAGTTTATTCCTTATACCGAAATCCCCAATTTCCCCGTATCTACGGTTGAAGGCCACAGTGGAAACCTTATTTTCGGCACACTTGCCGGTAAGCGCGTCATCGCAATGCAGGGCCGCTTCCATTTCTATGAGGGATATGACATGAAACAGGTCACCTTCCCGGTGCGTGTGTTTAAGGCTCTCGGAGTTGAGACTCTTTTTGTTTCCAACGCTTCAGGCGGCATGAACAAGGAATTTGAAGTTGGCGACGTCATGGTTATCACCGATCACATCAATCTCTTCCCCGAAAATCCGCTCCGCGGCAAGAACTATGCCGAACTCGGCGACCGATTCCCTGCCATGACCGAGGCCTACAGCAAGGAACTTATTGCTAAAGCTGATGAAATTGCCCGCGAAAAGGGTATTCGTCTGATGCACGGCGTCTATGTCGGTGTGCAGGGTCCTACGTTTGAAACTCCGTCGGAATACGAATTCTATCGTGTTATTGGTGGTGACTGTGTCGGAATGTCGACAGTACCTGAAGTGATCGTGGCAAATCATGCACGCATGAAGGTGTTCGGCCTTTCGGTCATCACTGACCTCGACGGCAAGGATGTCACCCAAGTGCCGACTCATGAGGAGGTGCAGCAGGCTGCCGTGATAGCTCAGCCCAAGTGTGCGGAAATCATGAAGGAACTTGTAGCTCGAATCTGATGGAAATTTCACAGCTCGGCGAATTTGGCCTGATTGACAGGCTGACGGAGAACCTGCCCGTAGTCAATGCCTCCACCTTAAAGGGGGTGGGCGATGACGGTGCGGTGCTGAATTATCCCGAAACACGTGTGCTTGTCACGACCGACCTCCTTCTTGAGGGGGTCCACTTTGACCTTACATACGTGCCGCTGAAGCATCTCGGCTATAAATCGGCAGTGGTTAATTTCTCCGATATTTATGCCATGAACGGCACTCCGCGTCAGATCACGGTATCGCTTGGAATCTCAAGCCGGTTCAGAGTGGAGGACATCGAGGCTTTTTATGACGGGGTCAAGCTCGCATGCAGCATTTACGGTGTTGACATTGTGGGCGGTGACACCACTTCATCGCGTCAGGGTCTGGTGATTTCAATTACCTGTATCGGTGATGCGGCAGCCGACAAGATTGCTTATCGTTCAGGCGCTAAGGACACCGACCTGATATGTGTGTCGGGTGACCTCGGGTCGGCTTATATGGGATTGCAGTTGCTCGAACGCGAAAAGATAGCTTCGGCCGGAAAACCTGACTTTGTCCCGCAATTTCAGGGGAAGGAATATCTGGTGGAACGGCAGCTCAAACCTGAAGCCCGCAAAGATATTGTGGCCGAACTTGAAAAGGCCGGAATCGTGCCGACGTCAATGATGGATATTAGTGATGGTCTCAGTTCCGAACTTCTCCATATTTGCAAGCAATCCAAAACCGGTTGCCGAATATATGAGGACCGAATTCCGATTGACTATCAGACTGCCGTGATGGCTGAGGAACTCGGCATGAATCTTGTGACGGCTGCCCTCAACGGAGGCGAGGATTACGAGTTGCTTTTTACCGTACCTCTCCACTTCCATGACCGCATCGAGAAGATTCCCGGAGTCAAGATGATCGGACACATCACTAAAGAAGATCTTGGCTGCGCCATGATTACACGTGACGGTGTGGAGATTCCGCTTCGCGCCCAGGGATGGAATCCGCTCAAGGGCGACGGACAAGCAGATAATCCTGCCTGATGGCAAACAGTCTAAGCGAACGGCGCGGACTGACGGCATTGATTTTCTTCATGCTGGCAGTCTGCGCCGCTGCGTTGTTGCTGTCGCGTTGCCGTCCCGAGGTGACCGTCCGGCCTGCGATTGAGGTCATTGATTCGGCGGATGTGATGAAAACCGACTCCACCGGTAAATCGGTGAAACCGGATAAGTCAGTCAAATCAGCAGGGTCAAAGCCCGGCAAAAAAGCTAAAAAGACTAAAAAAGCGGCGCCGCCTCGAGGACGTTCGCCGCTTGATGAGCCGGTATGATTCGCGCGGATGTCAGAATCTGAATCCGACGGTCATTACAATAGATGAGTTGTTTTGAGTAAGTAGTGTTGACGGGGCCGTGACATAACCGGTCATTCCGTCAGCTCCCGGAACATTTTCCACATAGTTGGTAAACGCCTGATATTTCGATCTGCGGTAGCGATGCACGTAGGCAAGATCAGCGTAGAAGTGCTTGTAATGATAGCCGAGTCCACAGGTGGCATACTGTGTCGAGCGGTCGAGTGTGACTGACGGTTGAGTCTGTGTGTCGGCCGGTCCGGAAGTATAGAAGGTATTTTCTCCATCCAATGTTGCGGTTCTGACAGGTGATGATTCGTAGGAATAACCTGCACGGAGACTAACGCTGGACGACAGTCTGTATTCAGCTCCGAGGCGGACTATGTTGGTGGCCTGATAATATGTCTTTATATCATCGTTGACATCAGTGTATGCCCGTCCGCTGTTGTCCTTGACCGACATGGATTGATAAGGACGATACTCGTATTCGCCGCTGATGATTAGGCTGTTGCCAAGCACACCGGCAGCGCCTGCCATTATCCGCCACGGAGTGCGGAGTTTCCAGTCAAATGAGTCCAGAAAACCGTAGTCGGTATAATTGGAATAGTCACGCAGTCCGTCGGATGTAATAAGTGACCCTGTAGGATAGGTGGGTGACTGATATGTATATCCTGCTGCCGCACCACCTTCGTAGGTCATATTATAATATGTTGGGGTGTGGATGGCGAAACCGAGACGAAATTCATTGATCGGTTTTGCTATAAGACCGAATTTGAAATTTACGCCGGTTCCGTAGGCGTGAGTCCAGTTTGTCAGGCCGTAGGATGCGGTGCCTTCAACGGTGGATTTAGCGTCGGCTGACGGGACTATGGCATTGTCAATAGCCTCGCCGTAATAAGCGTTCTGCTTATATTCAATATCAGTAATGCCAACGCCAACACCCCAGTAGACCACATTCTGGATGTTTCCGCCGAAGTTGATGGCATACTCGTCAACATGGCCCTTTTCCTCGATTTCAAACTCAGCCGAGCCTGATGATTTCCCGTAGTTCCATAAGCCGGAATAGCTTCCTGATCCGGCATCAACCGGGTTGATGCCGTAAGAATTGAACATAAGAATACTCATCCACGGGGCCGATGAGCCGTAGTAGGGGTTATATCCGTTTGTGAATGCGTCGAGTTCAGCCGGTGAATATCCGTCAGCCGTAGTGTAGTCGGCAACATAGTTGGTGAGGGATGTACCGATGTTGTCAAGTGTCCCGCGGTAACGACGGTTGAATGATGCGACACGTGAATAGCTGAATCCCCAGTTAAAGAATGGCATTACCGACTGTGAGCCGAGGTTTATTGCTCCGACATAACCGAAGTTGTTACAGTTGACCCATGTATTGTTCCACTTGTTGCCGTTACCGGTTTTGGAGCCTTCAAGAGAAATGTCAAGAGTGGCTGTCACGTCGCTGCTGCGATAGATGCCGATTCCGGCAGGATTCTGATGGAGTGTGGAAATATCGCCTCCAAGAGCGGTGAAAGCACCGCCCATTGACATGAAGCGGGCTGTTCCGCGCAGATCTCCCTGCGAAAGAGTATATGCATTCAGAGCTGTCTGTGCCGACGCTGCCGACGGCAATGCAGCCGCTATGGCTGCCATCAGTATGATTTTCTTCATAGAACAGAGTTTTAAAAAGAAGGGATGAAACTTTTATCAGTGACGTCCGCGACCACCTGCGCTACCGCCGCCACGGCTACCACCTCCATAGCTGCCGCCGCTGCTACCGCGACCACCGCCAAAGCTGCCTGAATTATATGAGGGCTGGCGTCCGCCGTTGGTGTTATTGGCCGGTCGGCTATAGTTGTAATTGTTGTTTGAGTTTGATGTTCCCGTGCCGGGACGGTAAGTGTTGGTGTTTCCACCGGTGGACACTCCTGTGCCGGGACGCGATCCGGATGATGTGCCGGGTCGGTATGAGTTGTTGATATTGTTGATGAGATTCTGGTTGTCGGGACGTCTGGCGCCGGGTCGGTTGCCTGTGGCTGTGACTGAATGAGTGCCGGAGCCGGGATTTACAGCCGTAGCTGTTCCTATGCCGGGGCGCGAACCTGCTCCGCCTGCAAAGCCGTGGTTTCCGGGGCGTACGTTGCCTGAATTTGTAATCTGTCCGGGATGACGCGGATTCCAGTTGTTGGAAACAGGGCGATTATATCCTGGCGCCCATCCTCCGCCCCATGATGGACCCCAGCCGGGACCCCAGGCCCATGACGGACCCCAGTTCCAGCCCCAACTCCATCCCCAGTTCCAGCTCCAATACGGGTCATACCATGAATTCCAGTACCAGGGAGAACTCCATCGCCATGAAGCTCCGTAATATGGACCCCATCCGAGCGCCCAGGCTGTTGATGGATAGAAGTAGTCATAACCCCAGTAGGAGGAGGGGGTGTTGACATAGATGTTGACGTTGGTTGGCTCAGTGTAATATATCTGGGCCAGTTCTTTGTCACCTGACGCTATCACGATGTCAGGATTGTAGAACTGCTCTATGCGCCGTGTGTAAGTGAAGTCGGTCGCAGTGGTGTCAGCTGACAGTGTATCGGTTGCAAACACTCCACGTCGGTTATAGTCATCCACGCTGATGTTTCTTGTTCCGGTGACAATATAGCTGTCGGCCGATGGCATGGTTGCTGCGTATGATGATGCCGATGATGATGAGCCGGATGTGTGAATCTCGGATTTTTTGTCCTTTGAAGCGTCGTAGTATATGTCGTCGAACAGCGACTGTGCTGAAACAACGCCCGAAACTGTCAGCAACATGGCTGCCAGAAGTGAAAATCGTGATTTGTTCATGACGTTGATACGTTTCAAGTTAATAACATTATTTTGTTAGACCGCCGGAGGGCGGCAAGGTTTAATCCACCTGACAGCAAAGATAATGATTCCGTCGGTAATAACAGCCTAAAAAGGAATATTTAACAAATTTCTGCCGGTTATCCTCTTGCTACGGATGGATAACCGGCAGAAAGTAATGTCATGTCACTGCCTTGCATGGCTTGCGATAGCAAGGCTACGGAGAGTTTTATTCCTCTGTTCGCGGCTTGAGTTCATATGATACAGCCGAGATGCTGAATCCCCAATAGATGAAAGCGAGCGATGTGAGGAAGCTTGTCATTTCCATATCCTGACCCCAACCTGCTTCAATGAAGAAGAATCCGATGAGGAGCATGAGGATACCGTTGACAAGATACATCCACCAATACTTCTTTCCGCTCAGACTGACGGCATTGCAGATGGCCTGAACACCCCAGAAAGTGAATATAAGGGCAATGAAGTAGGGGAATACGGTTTCGGCCAGCAGGATGTTTCTGACGAGGATGAATCCGATGAAGATGTCAATCACACCTCCTGCGATCCACCATCCCCAGCCGTGACCGCGGTTAGGACCTGATCCGGCGAGAAGTTGAACGATACCTGCAAGAATAAGAAGCCAGCCGAAGAGTTGTGAGGCTACGGCAAAACCGGCTACCGGCCAGAACCAATAAGCAAATCCGGCAATCACCATGAGGATGCCTACGCAGAGAACGAGCCACCAATAGCGGGTCTGTCCCATAAACGATGATAATAGCGCTTTCATAACGAGTTAATTTAATTTGTTTGTAATCTGTTTGTTGTTTTATATTTTGTTTTGATATTATAACAAAGGATTAACTCAAATTGTTTAGAAGCGCTACTGTGGATCATCCGCCGTAGAAGGCTTTGATGACAGTGACGGTATCGCCGTCGGTCAGGATTGTTGCAGCACGTTTGGCGGCTGTCACCACGTTGCCGTTGACGGCTGTGGCTATTCCGGCAAGTGAAATGTTTTGTTTTTCGAGCAGGTCGGCTAATGTTGAACCTTCAGGGAGGTCTACGGTGAGATTATTTATCTTGACTTTCATTGCAACCGGTTGTTTTAAGAATGTTTGCTGATGTGCCGACGGGATGAAGTGCGGATTTTAAGCCGTCGGGGTGAAAAAAAGTGGTTGACCGGACCGTGGCCCTTGCCGACAGTTACCGAAGCACCGGCACGCAGGGCGCGGGTGATGAAAAGCTTTGCGCTCTCCACTGCGTCGGTCAGCGAGTAGCCTAATGCGAGATAGGAGGCTATGGCTGCCGACAGGGTACATCCGGTGCCGTGGGTGTTTCGGGTCATTACGGCGTCGGCCACAAGAGTGACCGGCTCATCGGAGCCTTCAAGGAAAAGGATGTCGGCTTTCATGTCGGTGCGTTGCGAGTCACCTCCTTTGAGCAGGATGTTGCGGCATCCGAGTGCGGTTAGGGCTGCGATTTGTCCGTCGGTTGATTCGGTGCCTGCCAGAACCCGGGCTTCGGCTATATTGGGTGTGATAAGGGTGGCAAGCGGAAATATCTGAGTGACCACGGCTTCCACGGCATCAGGCTCAAGAAGCGGCGCGCCTGACGTAGATACCATAACCGGATCCACTATCACCGGAAGGTGTGGATTGTAACTGCGTAACCGACGCAGTCCCTCGGCTACAGCGCCCACAACTCCGGCATCATATAGCATCCCGGTCTTGACAGCGAGTGGCGGAATGTCAGTCGCAGCCATTTCTATCTGGTCAAGAACAATCTGCGGTTCTACGCCCATGACTGAACGCACTCCGGTGGTGTTCTGTGCCGTCAGGGCTGTGATTGCGCTCATGGCGTAGCAACCGATGGCTGAAATTGTCTTGATGTCGGCCTGAATTCCGGCTCCTCCCGAGGAGTCGGACCCGGCTATTGTCATTACGGGATAATAGTGACGCATTGCGGTCAGGGTAAGGGTTGGTATAAAAAAAGAAGCTGGTCACCAGAAGGCAATCAGCTTGATTTTCCTTAAAAAAAGCTATTGATAGCTTGTTTTCTAAATTACTGAGCAACAACAGTTGAGTCAGCAACAGCAGCTACAGTGTCAGCAGCGAGAGTGTCAACAACAGCAACTTCTTCAACTACAGTTTCTTCAACTACAGCAGCAGAGTCAGCAGCTTCAGCAGCTTTGTCAGAAGCTTTGTTGCAAGAGAAAAGAGATGCGCTGAAAGCAACAGCGAGTAAGAGAACTAACTTTTTCATTTTTTTTAAATTAGAATAATAAAAACAATAATTTTTTGCTTTAAAAACGTCGCAAAGTTAATACAAAAAGTTTACATACCAAAGAATTTTTCAGAATTTTTTCAAAAATCGGGAAATTATGGCAAAAGAACGTTAAAATTTGTAATTAATCTTGCTTTTAATTAACAATTCGGGCCAAAATTCATTGTTTTGACCCGAATGTGTGAATGGGGTCAGCGTGACGTTTGGCGATCAACTATGGCGTTGGCCATCTCAACGGCTATTGTGATATGGGGGCAGATATGGTCACTGCCGATGAGGGAGTCGATTCCCGCTTTGTGAAGGGTCTCGCTCACGGTCGGATTGACTCCGGAGAGGACAACGTGGATACCTTCGGCCTGCGACGATTTGATGAGGATCTCGAGGTTATGGATGCCGGTTGAGTCAATGAAAGGCACCTTGCGCATCCTGATGATGCGCACAATCGGTTTGTCCTTCATGGAGGAGCGCATCATTTCATCGAATTTCGTTGCTACGCCGAAGAAGAACGGTCCGTCAATTTCATATACGCTTACACCTTTTCTTACGTCAAGAACCTCATGGATCGTTGTCTCCGAACCGTCGGCAATATCAAGCTGACCGGAGTAGGCTTTGATCTGAGTGTTTTCCATCACACGGCGCAGGAAGAGAATAACGGCAAGAAGCAGACCCATCTCGATAGCGATGGTGAGATCAAATATCACTGTCAGGAGGAAAGTCAGGATGAGGACAGATATGTCACTTTTAGGGTTTGAAAGGATTCCGCGGATTGTGCGCCAGCCACTCATGTTATAGCTCACCATAATCAGCACGGCTGCAAGGCAGGCCATAGGCACCATGTTGATGAGCGGCATCATGAATATGAAGATGAGAAGAAGCACGATCGAGTGAATGATTCCGGCCACGGGAGTGCGTCCGCCGTTGGTGATGTTGGTCATTGTACGGGCGATGGCACCGGTGACGGGGATTCCGCCAAAGAATGGAACCACAATGTTTGCAATGCCCTGACCGATAAGTTCGGTGTTGGAGTTGGTTCGTGAACCGGTGATACCGTCGGCCACTGTGGCTGAGAGCAGTGACTCTATGGCTCCGAGGATGGCAATGGTGAAGGCCGAAGGGAGGAGATTGTTGATCGTGGCCATGGTGAGTTCAAAGCCGTGGGGCTGAGGGAGGTCGGTCGGAAGTGATCCGAATCGGTCGCCGATGGTCTCAACATGCCATTCGGGATTGCTGAGTCCGATGAAGTACATCACAACCGTCATCACAACGATAGCAAGTAACGCTCCGGGAATCTTGCGTGAAATTTTCGGGGCGAATATGATAATAAGCAGCGAGGCCAGTCCTACGAGTGTGGTAGTGAGGTTGATCTGACCGAAATTAGTAATATAAGTGACCCATTTCGGGATAAACTCACCCGGCACATCTCTCAGTCCGAGTCCGAAGAAATCGTTAATCTGTGTGGAAAAAATCGTAAGCGCGATACCGGCTGTAAATCCCACCACAATGGGATAGGGGATAAATTTGATCACCGTTCCAAGCTTGAACACACCGAGCGCCACTAAAATCAGACCGGCCATGAAGGTGGCAATGGCCAGACCCTGAAGTCCGTATGACATGATGATGTTATAGACGATGACGATAAACGCACCGGTGGGTCCGCCAATCTGCACTGAGCATCCGCCGCAAGCCGATACGATGAAGCCGCCGATGATGGCGGTGATGAGTCCAACCGTGGGGCTGACACCGCTCGCAATACCGAAGGCAATGGCGAGCGGTAAGGCTACGATGCCTACCACTATACCGGCCACAAGGTCGTTTTTAAATTTTTCCATTGAGTAGTGACTTAATGCCGAAATCAGCTTCGGCCTGAAGTCAATAGGTCCTGATAGATTCATAATCTTTTTTA
The DNA here is from genome assembly GCA_964554195.1 of uncultured Staphylococcus sp. Classification (GTDB taxonomy): domain Bacteria; phylum Bacteroidota; class Bacteroidia; order Bacteroidales; family Muribaculaceae; genus Duncaniella. The sequence continues at coordinate 14,214 of CAZKNK010000018.1, read as the reverse complement.
CTGAAAAAATGTGATACCTTAATATATAATAAATTTGGAAACTTTTTTACTCCAATCAGACTGATGATTTCAAAATGAGCCGCAAAGTTAGTGAATTTTTAACGCTTCGCCAACTCAATTTTCAAATGCGGCCTGATTTTCGAGGTGAGTAAATGAAAAAACATAAGGGGACCTCCCGGTAGCCTTATGTTCCTACCTTGATTTTTCTATTGGAAAATATATGTTTAGTTCACGGGAATGGTGACTGATGCTTCCTTGACACCGGGAGCTTTGGCACGCAGTGTGAATGAGCCGGGGCGATCAGACGCACGGACTATGACGGTCGCCGCGCCGGAAAACAGTTCCATTTCCGGTTTGTGGAACGGTCGGAGTGAAGTGGCGTCACCATTGGCGGTGGCTTCAAAACAACCTTCGCCTGTCACGGAAAATTTTACGAGTCGATTGTCGGTCGGGACCGGGTTGCCATTCTTGTCGGCCACGGTGACAGTGACGTAAATCAGATCGTCGCCGGTGGCTTCGGCTTCTGACCGGTGTGGAGTCAAAACAATATGATGAGGTTTTCCTGCGGTGCGTACGGTTCGCGTTAAGGCCGGCTTGCCGTCATCGCCGTATGCCACAACCTTGAGTTCACCGGGATGGTATCTGACATCGTTCCACATCAGGCGGTAGCGGTGCATGACAGTGGAGTCTGATTTTTCACGTACACCCTGACTGACTCCGTTGACAAACAGTTCGGCTTTAGGGAAAGAGGTGTAGACAAACACTGGAGTTATTTCGTTTTCACGTCCGGGCCATGTCCAGTGGGGGAGGATATGGAGTGTGGTGTCGGCTTTGTTCCACACGGAGCGATAGAGGAAATAGCGGTCTTTAGGAAGAGATGCCAGGTCGATTATGCCGAAATAACTGCTTCGGGCGGGCCATGCGTCGGTGTCGTAGGGTGTCGGTTCGCCGAGATAGTCAAATCCGGTCCACACGAACTGACCGATGAGAAATGGCAGATCGTCGTCCGCTGCGAAATCTATGTCAGGAATGTTTGACCATGAGCAGGCCTCTACGTCGTAGGATGATGATTGCAGGTCAGGATACGTGGCCATCTTTTTCAACTCGACGGGAAATTTGTAGACACCGCGCGATGATACGGTGGATGCTGTTTCGGAGCCGAGTACGAGTTTATGCGACAGTTTGTCGTATGCCCGTTGATAGTGCTGAGGTTTATAGTTGAAGCCCGGAACATCGAGAACAGCGGCGAATCCGTTGTCAAGCACGGCGCGAATCTGGTCCATGCCGTTGGTGACGGGGCGCGTGGAATCAAGTGACCTGATCAGGTCAATCATGGCTTTCGAGGTCTTGACGCCGTTGGTCGAGTCCCATTGCGATGGCACCTCATTTCCATTGCTCCACATCACCACCGACGGGTTGTTGCGGTAGTGGCGTACCATGTTTTCGATGTCACGCATGGCCCATTGGTCGAAAATCGCTCCGTAGCCGTTTTCGCTTTTGGGTCGGTAAGACCAGTCATCAAATGCCTCAACCATGAGCATCAGGCCCATTTCGTCGCAAAGTTCCACAAGTTCCGGAGCCGGCATGTTGTGGGAAGTTCGGATCGCGTTGACCCCCATGTCCTTTAGCAGTGAGAGCTGGTGGCGGAGGGCGGAGCGGTTGACGGCGGCTCCGAGCGGCCCGAGGTCATGGTGATTGCACACACCGCGGAATTTCACCGGCTGGCCGTTGAGCATAAATCCTTTGTCCGGGACAAGACTGATCGATCGGATGCCGAAGCGGGTGGCGACGCTGTCGAGCTGCCGACCGTTTTCGTCGCTTATCGTTGTGATGGCGGTGTAGAGGGCCGGGGTTTCGGGCGACCAAAGTGCAGGAGATTTTACAAGGAAATTCTGAGCCACTTCCTGCCCGAAAACCTTATGTGTGGTGGTGTCTGTGGCCACCGGCTTTCCGTCCGAATCCTGTAGGACGGTTTTGATTTTAAGTTTAGTGCGGTCGGCGGCTCCGGCTATGGTGGTGAGCAGGTGTACGGAGGCATATTCATCCGTGACAACCGGGGTGGTGATGTGGGTTCCCCACACCGGAACGTGAATTTGTGATGTCTCAATGAGTCGTACGTTGCGGTATAGACCTGCACCGGGATACCACCGCGACGACATCGGTTTGTTTTCAAGCCGGACCTCAAGAGTGTTTTTGCCCGGATTCACGAAAGAATCCACATATAAGTAAAATGTGTTATAGCCTGATCCCCATGTGCCGGCATAATGTCCGTTGACAAAAACCTGCGGATTGCTCATAGCGCCGTCAAACATCAGAGCCACCGAGCGGTCAGACGTATCGGCCACTTCAAATGTGGTGCGGTAAACACCTTTTCCGATAAAAGGCAACCCACCTGTTCTGCCGGTTTTCAGTGTCTTGACTGTCTCTCCGTTCTGTTTCACTGCCACTTCCTGAAGGTCAATGTTTCGGTCAAACGGCCCGTAGATAGCCCAGTCATGAGGGATGTTGACAATCTGTCGGTCAGCTGTAATGCTGTCACCCTTACTGAATTCCCATCCCTTGCGCAACAAGGTAACCTTACGCGCACTTACAGAGAGAGAAATGCCGGTCAGACATGCGGCAATGATGATAAATAGCTGAAAACGTTTCATGGCAACATGATTTTGCGCTAAGTTACAAAAAACAATCCGTATTCACAACTATTTATCTCATAATCACGTGACATAATATATAACTTTTGAATAATTTGACTTCCGTTTTTAAACCAATACGGTTTTTAGAAGTCAAAGTGCAGTAAACCACGATTTTCAACCGATAAACAATAAAATCAGATGCGGAGAGTAAACGTAGTGCTTTTATTGACAATGCTAACTGTCATTTCCGCCAATGCTGAGGCAGAGAGTGAATTTTCATTTGAGTGTGAGGATTTTGCCGGAGTCAATCTTAATTATCGCATGGCAATCATTAATCCGGAAGTTCAATCTCCGGAAATAATTATCATGTATCTTCATGGTGGCAGTGGTCAGGGAAGTGATAATTCAGCTCAATTAGAATCCCAGGCAGTGGAAGATATATATAACTATCTCAGTCAGAGCGGACGCCATGCGCGTCTGCTTGCGCCGCAAGCTCCTGACGGGTATCAATGGGAGGATGAGTTGCTGCCGGCTCTGAAGGCACTGGCCGATAAATATAATATCGCCGGACAGTCGGAGTGCTACATCCTCGGAGGTTCGATGGGCGGCTACGGAGTGTGGAACATGTTGACTGACTATCCCGATTATTTTACCGGTGCAATGCCTGTTGCCTGCAACACACCTAAAGCTCCGGCCCAAAATTATGCCGGGCCGAGAATATGCTCTGTCGTGGGAGGTAATGATCCACAACGTAATATCGACGCCATTCAGACCTTCTTCCATCGACTTGAAGCCGCAGATGCTAAGGGCGCAAAACTTGATATAGAATATGACTGGAACCACCGTGAGACATGTGAATGGAGTTTCACATCGCAACGTTTAGACTGGCTTTTCCTTTCCGGAGAGTCATCTATTTCGGCAGTATATGCCGACCTGTCAGAATTTCAGTCAGGTTTATATGACACTAACGGATACCGAATAAGTGATCCGGTCCCCGGGCATATTTATATCTGTTGCGGTAAGAAGTTTGTGTACTGATTATTTTGTCGGCAGATGCAATAAGCTGAAAAGTGCTTTTTTGATTATCGAGAAAACGTATGCGCTTACAAACACAATCGGGACGATAATGAAAAAGTATTTTCCGAACTGACTCTGGTCTACATAGTAATGGGCCTTGAACCATGAGTAAACCAATATGTCAATTATGTAACTTATCAGATACATGTCGAGTGACACTTGCGATATGCTCTGAAGCGTCCGCCGGAGCAGGTTTGATGAGAAGTCGATGCGATAAAGAATCAGGAATATTGCGGCTGAAAGGGGCATACCGAATATTCCGTTGCCGTCGCCGGTGAGTTGAATCATTGAGTGATTGCTGACAAATAAAGTGTTAAACACCGGATTGATAAGGCAGCACCCCAAAACAAAGAGAAGCAGATACGGGCATCTGATATTGGGCCGGTATTCTCTGATATAAGCTCCTATGAAGTAGAATGCACACGGATAAATCACCTCCCAGTAACCTGGTACAAGATTGACGCCGTAACGGTTAAACATATCCGGAAAAGCACAAAGGAAGTATAGTGTCAGAATCAGCACATGCTTATGCTTTCTTGTCCGGATATTTTTCCATAGGATGTTGAGAAATGGAGTGAGAAGAAAGAGTCCGATCCACATTTCAATATACCAGGCATAATTTATGGCCGAGAAGTCTGTGATTTTAAGAATCCAGCCTATGGGCGAGAGATGGACCATTCCAAGTGATTCCTGAACAGCAATGGTGATGAGTGAGATAAACAGATAGCTTAGTATAACCGCTATCATCCCTTTATAGTATTTCCTTGTGATTTGTTTGTTTAGATTGAGATAACCAGTCAGAATCAGAAAAAGTGGGACATTGGTTGTGAAAAGTGTTCGGCCCATTCCCTGAATAAACAAGGACATTCCGCCGAAAATAGCTTGCCGAGCAGGTGTGTTAATGAAAAAGTGACCTGCTATTACAAACAGGATAGCTGTCACTCTGACAATATCAAGGCCTGCGCTACGGCCTCCTTTATCTGATGGGGGGGGTAAATGGTTGATTCATAGTGTGTTATATTTAAATCATCCTTTGCCGCCCATAGAGGCAGCAAAGGATGTATTGTTAGGCTTTCTTGATAGACAGATGGTGACTGACTGACGGTTATTTTGCAAGTGAAGCGATGACAGCTTTGATTTTCTCGGCAAGAGCGTCGGCTTGCTCCATAGTGGCAGCTTCGCTGTAGATTCGGATGATCGGCTCGGTGTTACTCTTGCGCAGATGCACCCATGAGTCGGCAAAATCAATCTTTACACCGTCAATGTCAGTGATTTTTTCACCGGCAAATTTCTCTTTGACAGCAGCAAGAATTGCATCCACGTCAATTTCCGGAGTAAGCTCAATTTTGTTTTTGGCAATCATGTAAGCGGGATAGCCGGCCTTGAGTTCAGTGACTTTCTTTCCGCTTTTGGCGAGAAGTGTAAGAAACAGAGCAACTCCAACAAGGGCGTCGCGGCCATAGTGAGCCGCCGGATATATCACACCGCCGTTTCCCTCGCCACCGATCACGGCACCGGTTTCTTTCATCAGTGTTGTGACATTGACTTCACCTACAGCTGATGCTTGATATGTGCATCCGTGAGCGGCGGTGACGTCACGCAGTGCGCGTGATGAACTGAGATTTGACACGGTTGAGCCGGGTGTGTGGCTGAGTACATAGTCAGCAACCGCCACAAGTGTATATTCCTCAACAAACATTTCGCCGTTTTCCATCACGATAGCCAGACGGTCAACGTCAGGGTCAACGACAAAACCGACGTCGGCCACACCCTTCTTCATAAGATCGGAAATCTGGGTGAGATTTTCAGGAATCGGTTCCGGAGTGTGGGCAAAGTGTCCGTTAGGCTCGCAGTTGAGGGTGATGACATTTTTCACTCCGAGAGCTTCGAGTAGCTGAGGAATCACCACTCCACCTACGGAGTTGACCGCATCAACGGCCACGGTGAAGTCAGCTTTGGCAATGGCATCGGTGTCGACCAGATCAAGCGCAAGCACCTGCTCGATATGGCGACGGTTGTAGGTGTTGTTTATGTATTCGTGACCGAGTTTTTCAACGGGAGCAAAAGTGTATAGGTCATCGGCTGCGATGCGAAGCACCTCCTTGCCTTGAGCGTCGTTCAGAAATTCACCGTTTTCATTGAGGAGTTTGAGTGCATTCCACTGCATCGGGTTGTGGCTCGCAGTGAGGATGATGCCTCCGCAGGCGCCTTCAGCAGTTACGGCTATTTCGGTAGTGGGAGTCGATGCAAGGCCGATGTTCACGACATCGAAGCCCATAGCGCAGAGTGTACCCACCACGATGTTCTCAACCATTTTTCCGCTGAGTCGGGCATCGCGGCCTACCACAATAGTGCGTGAGGTCCGTGTGGTAACGGTGGAGATGTAACTGGCGTAGGCTGCCGTGAATTTCACTATGTCGACAGGCGACAGGCCGTCGCCCGGCTTTCCGCCAATGGTTCCGCGGATGCCTGAAATAGATTTGATGAGTGACATGGCTGTATTTTACGTTTTTAAATCTGACTTTTGAAATAACTGATTGTGTAGAGATACGGAATCACGTTGGCAACCTCTGACGTGGCACCCTGCTGCGACTTCACAACGAGATTTACTTTTGCGTCATAGCCAAGGAAATACATCGGTACCTGAATTCCGGTTCCATATTGTGTCGACTGCTGTACGCTCATGTTGCCGAGCAGGAAAAATGTAGGAGTATAGCCCACGTTATCGGCATTACCTGAACCGACATTGTTGTCACCGCCCACCACATAATTATATAGGTTATAGCGCATGTAGCGGAAATAGACTCTGGCGTTCAGGATAGGGCGTTCGGATGAACCCTTGTCAAGCACCTGCATATAGACGTTGCCTTCATTGTCCATTTTGTAATATGGTGCGTCAGGACCTGTTTCAAACACCGAGTCGGCCGGAATCTCATCAATAACGCGATGTTGCGAAAGAAAGTAGTTCACTTCTTTGTTTTCGTCGGTAAGCAATTCGGCATAACTCTTTGAGTCATTACATGATTGGAGCGCCACGCCGAGCAGCATGGCGGCGAGTGAGGCAAGGATTATGGCTGAATATTTTTTCATTCGTTGAGATATTTATCGTAGTTTGGCATGACTTCAATCAGATGGCTGACCGCTTCGGGCAGAGAGCCGTGAAACTCTCCACCGGCGGCATTGAGATGACCCCCTCCGCCGAATTCCTTTTCACAGAATTCATTGACCGGAAATGTGCCTTTGGAGCGCATTGATACCTTCACGTAGTCAGGACCATCCTCACGCATGTAAACGGAGTAGACAACCCCGGGGATGCTCAGCGGCACGTTGACAAGACTCTCGGTGTCGCCTTTGGAGTAGTTGAATTCGCGCAACTCGGCCCCCGAAAGCGTCATGAGAGCGGCCCGATGGGCGGGCATAAGTTCCATGCGGTAGCGGGCATAGCCGCATATTCGGATGCGCGACTCGGAGTTTGTGTTGCATACAAGTTCATACAGATGATCCTTGTCAACACCCTTCCGGAGCAGGTCAGCTATGATGAGATAGAGGTCTGGGTCGTTTGAGTTATATGAGAAATTACCGGTATCGGTCATCATTCCGGTGTAGATACACGCCGCCCCGCTGCGGTTAAGGTAGCGGGTTAGGCGCAACTGCCACAGAAGAAGATAGAGTAGTGCGGAAGTCGATGACACTTCCGGGTGTGAAATCACCACATCGGCCTCGATGTCGGGTCCGATATGATGGTCAACTACCACCCGATGGCCGCGGAAGTTGGCATTGACAGTTTCTTCGAGTTTGTCTATTCGCTTCATCTCATTGAAGTCGAGACAGAACAGCAGATCGGCTTGCGCTAACTTGGCGGCAGCTTCGTCAGGAAAACGGGTGGCTGTAAGCACATCCTTTATGCCGGGGAGAAACATAAGTTGACGCGGCGGATTGTCAGGGGTAACCACTACGGCATCCTTGCCCAGTGAACGAAGCACCTGACAGAGTCCGAGCGATGAGCCGATGGCGTCGCCGTCGGGGGTGAGATGGCATGTTATCACTATCCGTCGGGCAGCGAGAATAAGGGCTTGAACACGTTCAACGCTTTCGTTGGCGATGACAGTTTTGAATCTTTGATTTTTTCTCTCAATCATGGTGGCAAAGTTACGAATAAATTTTGGATTCTGAACAATCGGGTGATGCTAAGGGTTATCTGTTTAATAACTTTTCATACAGACAGCGATGAATATAATTGAAGCAATGAAGGCACGTCGGTCGGTCAGAAGTTTTGACGGCGAGCCACTCTCGGTGTTAAAAATGAATCAGCTCGCTCAGGCGGTGGATGATTCGTCGAGTCCGTTTGGAGGATCGGTCACCATCCGGTTGCGTGAATATGACTACAAGGCCGGTTTCAGACCGAGTACCTACGGGATGATACGTGGAGCTGTGGATTTCTTTCTCCTCGGTATCGCCGACGATGAGCAGTCGGCTCTGACAGCCGGATTCCGTTTTGAGCAGGTTGTGCTTAAAGCTTGGCAACTTGGCCTCGGCACATGCTGGATTGCAGCTACTTTCAAGGGAACAGACTTCGATAGCGAGAGTTGGCCTGCCGGTGAGAAACTCAGGATAGTGTGTCCGGTCGGAGTTCCGGCCACCAAATCGCTCATGGAGAAGTTTACACGTTTCGTGATCGGAAGCAAAAACCGCAAGGCGTTTGATTCGCTCTTTTTCAGCGGTGATTTTTCCGGTAAAGTTTCTGCTGACAATCAGTTCCGTGAGGCGCTTGAGATGATGCGCCTTGCCCCGTCATCTACCAATTCCCAGCCCTGGCGCGCTCTTGTAGACGGTGACCGGGTTCACTTTTATAGTAAACCTGTCAGCAAATTATCGGTCCTTGACTGCGGTATAGGTATCTGTCATTTTTATGAAACGGAGAAATTCTACGGACGTAATGGCATGTTCGGCCATCTTGACGATGCACCCGTTGCTCCGTCGGGATGGAAATATCTCGTGACATATCAGTCGGATATTTGATCCGTACGGAAATTCGAAAAAAATGACACCGGGTTGCATTAATTTTTGGATAATTTTGTGGAAATTATTCAAAATGTAACCTGAAAAATGAGAAGAATATCATATATTTCATTGATGATAAGTGCATTGCTCGCGGTTGGCTGTCACAGTCATCCGGAGCATGGCGATGAGCATGACCATGATCAAGAGCATGGCCGGGAGGCAGTAGCGCCGGGTGAGTCGGGCCACGGTCATGATGAGATAGTTTTTCCGGCCGAAAAGGCTGCCGCAGCCGGAGTGGTGTGTGATACAGTCCGGCTGACCCGATTTAGCGGTGTGCTTCCGGTCAGCGGTCAGGTGCTTCCGGCATCAGGCAGTGAGTCAACGGTTGCAGCTACGGTTTCAGGAATAGTCAGTCTTGACCGGCGGCTCACACCCGGCGGTGCCGTAACCAAAGGCGCTCCGCTACTTTCAATCAATACATCCGCTTTGGCCGATGGAGACGTTTCTCGACGTGCCAGAGTGAATTATGAGGCTGCCCTTGCCGAATATGAGCGGGCCAAGTCACTCCATGCTGACCGGCTGATTACCGAAAAGGAATTTAATTCCGCTAAGTCGGAGTATGACCGCGCTCTGATAGCTTACGAAGCCATCGGGCAAGGAAGCAAGAGGGGAGTCAGTGTTTCAGCTCCCATTTCCGGGTATATTACTGATTTGTTGGTCCGTGAGGGTGATTATGTGGATGAAGGAGCGCCGTTGGCTGTCATTTCGCAGGATCGTCGACTGTTTCTTCGAGCCGATGTAGCCGAAAAAGATTATCCATTGTTGAGCAGCGTGCGGTCTGCCAGCTTCAGACCTGCGTCATCAAGTGAATTTTATGATATTTCAGAGCTTGAAGGCCGACTTGTGTCCTACGGTAAATCCACTAATCCTAATTCAGCTTTCATTCCGGTCATATTCGAGTTTAATAACTCCGGTTCTATTCTTCCGGGTTCGTATGCCGAGATATATCTCATCACTCAGGAGCGGAGTGATGTCATAGCTGTTCCGGAGTCAGCTCTGACAGAGGAGCAGGGAGTTTATTATGTTTATATCCGGGAGGATGATGACTGTTACCGCAAGCAAGCGGTGACACTCGGACGAACCGACGGGTCTGTGACCGAGATTGTGGCGGGTCTTGCGGAAGGTGACGTGGTGGTGACATCGGGAGCCATTCATGTGAAACTCGCGGCTGCCGGCAAGTCAATACCAGGACACACCCATAACCATTAATCTGACCCGGATATGCTCGACAGAATAATTCGGTTTTCGCTGCAAAACAGGCTTTTAGTGCTTCTTGGTGCCGTTTTGCTGATTGTCGGTGGCCTTTACATCGCACGACAGACTGAAATTGACGTTTTCCCTGATCTGAATGCTCCGACGGTGGTGGTGATGACCGAAGCTAACGGTATGGCCGCCGAGGAGGTGGAGCAGCTTGTGACATTCCCGATAGAGACAGCGGTAAACGGTGCCACGGGAGTAAGACGTGTCCGCTCATCGTCAACCAACGGATTCTCGGTCGTTTGGGTGGAGTTTGATTGGGATACTGACATTTACATTGACCGCCAGATCGTTTCAGAAAAACTTGCGGTAGTGGATGAGTTGCTTCCTGACAATGTGAGTCGGCCTGTGATTGGTCCGCAGTCATCCATACTTGGTGAACTGATGATCATCAGCCTCACATCTGACTCGACATCCATGATTGATCTTCGAACGTTGGCCGACCGTAGTATCCGGCCCAGGCTTATGTCAACTGCCGGTGTAGCTCAGGTTTCGGTGATCGGGGGTGAACTGAAGGAATATCAGATTCTGCTTGACCCGGCTTTGATGAAACATTACGGGGTCACCCTACAGGAGGTGATGGCTGCCACCCGCTCCATGAACCGAAGTTCGAGCGGAGGTGTGATTTATCAATACGGAAACGAATACATTGTCCGTGGGGTGGTGTCATCCGACGCTGTGGCCAGGATTAAGAAGGAAGTGGTAAAGACCGGTTCAGGCCGTCCGGTCAGGCTCGAGGACATAGCGCAGGTGAAAGTGGGCGCAAGCAGTCCGAAACTCGGAGTAGCATCAGAGCGCGGACATGAAGCCGTTTTGCTCACCGTCACCAAGCAACCCGACACCGGGACCATCGAACTCACCCGCAGTCTGGATAAAGTGGTAGGTGAAATTCAGAAGTCACTCCCTGGCGACGTGCATATATCCACCGACATTTTCCGGCAGTCAAACTTCATTGAAAGTGCGGTTGATAACGTAAAGACCTCGCTGATAGAGGGCGCGATTTTTGTTGTGGTGATTCTTTTCATTTTTCTTGCCAATGTCCGCACCACGCTCATCTCGCTTGTCACCATCCCTCTCTCACTGATCATATCCATCATTGTGCTTCACTATCTCGGCCACAGCATCAACACCATGAGCCTCGGCGGACTCGCCATTGCAATCGGCTCACTGGTGGATGACGCTATTGTGGATGTGGAAAATGTGTGGCGCAAATTGCGCGAAAACCGGCGGCTTGACCCTGACAAGCGCCGTCCGACACTCCGGGTGGTGTTTGAAGCGTCGCGCGAAGTGCGAATGCCGATTCTCAATTCCACACTTATTATAGTGGTTAGTTTCACACCTCTATTTTTTCTCAGCGGCATGGAAGGCCGGATGCTGATTCCTCTCGGCATTGCCTTTATAGTGGCGCTTTTCGCATCTACACTTGTTGCCCTGACATTGACCCCCGTTCTATGTAGCTATCTTCTCGGAGGAAAAAGGACCGAGCGCTCTCTGTCAAAGGAAGCTGCCCTGACGAGATGGCTCAAGAAGTATTACCGACGCAGCCTGGAGTGGACTCTGCGCCACGGTCGGGTGGTTGTGACGGCAACCGTGGTGTTGTTTCTGTTTTCACTCGGTGTATTTTTCACACTGGGTCACAGCTTTCTGCCCCCGTTCAATGAGGGATCGTTCACTATCAATGTCAGCACCATGCCCGGAGTTTCGCTCGAAGAGTCGGACAAAATCGGACGCCGTGCCGAGGAAATTCTTCTTTCCATTCCCGAAATCCGTACGGTGGCTCGCAAAACCGGACGTGCCGAGCTTGATGAACACGCACTTGGAGTGAATGTTTCGGAAATCGAGGCTCCATTTGAACTCTCGCGCCGCTCCCATGCCGAACTGCTTGACGATGTGAGGGAGAAGCTATCAGTCATCACCGGAGCCAATATTGAGATCGGTCAGCCGATAAGCCATCGCATAGACGCTATGCTCAGCGGAACTCAGGCAAGTATCGCCATAAAGCTTTTTGGCGATGATCTAAACCGACTGTTCACCATCGGCAATCAGATCAAGGAAGCCGTGGAGGATGTTGACGGAATTGCCGACCTTAACGTTGAGCAGCAGATAGAGCGTCCGGAACTGAAAATTATTCCTAATCCTGAAATGCTTTCGCGCTATGGGATAAGCGAGCCGGAGTTCAGCGAGTTTATATCCGTGATGCTTGGCGGCGAAACCGTATCGCAAGTGTATGAAAACAACCTGAGTTTCAATCTTGTGGTTCGCGCGGCTGAGGATAACAGAAACAGTATCAACGACATATCGAATCTCCTTATCGACACTCCCTCGGGTATCAAGGTGCCGCTCGGCAATGTGGCCCGTGTGGTTTCTTCATCAGGACCCAACACAATAAACCGTGAAAACGTGAGGCGTAAGATCGTAATTTCAGCTAATACGAAGGGACGTGACTTGCGCGGTGTGGTCAATGACATTCAGGCTGCTGTTGCCCGCGAAATCACTCTTCCCGAGGGTTATCACATAGAGTATGGCGGACAGTTTGAGAGCGAGCAGGCTGCGGGGCGAACCCTCCTTTTCACGTCGCTTATCAGCATTGTGGTAATCTACCTGCTGCTTTATGTCCAATTTCGTGACGCACTCGAAAGTGCCGTCATTCTGCTCAATCTGCCTTTTGCTCTTATAGGAGGAGTGTTGGTGCTGTGGATTGGGTCAGGCGTGGTTAGTATTCCGGCCATTATCGGATTCATCTCTCTGTTCGGCATAGCTACACGTAACGGTATGCTCCTGATAACCCGCTACAACCTTCTCCGCCGGACCGACGGCATGAGTGTGGAGCGGAGTGTGGTTGAGGGATCGGTGGACCGCATGAATCCTATTCTTATGACAGCGCTCACCTCTGCGCTGGCTCTGATTCCGCTCGCTTTGCGAGGTGATTTGCCTGGAAATGAGATTCAGAGTCCGATGGCTGTAGTGATTCTTGGCGGTCTGATTTCATCCACGCTGCTCAACTCCTACATCATTCCGGTAATTTACCGTCGTCTGCATCGCCGTGACGCACCTCAGGCCTCCGCCTGACGCTTCGACGGATAAGCCAAGTTAGACGATAATAATAAACCGGCAACTTTCATCCGCGTGGATTGAAGGTTGCCGGTTTTATGATGATTTGGGTTTGGTTTCAGAGATGTGGCAGTGGTTAGATTTCACCGACAATTTCGTTAATGTCACTTACTCCGTGGCGTGAACACCAATCGGTAAGATAGTCAATGGTCTTTACCGTGACAGCCGGATCGATGAAGTTGGCAGTGCCTATCTGGATGGCCCGCGCTCCGGCGAGCATAAACTCAACGGCATCACGTCCGTTCATGATTCCGCCGAGTCCGATTACAGGGATTTTTACAGCTTTGCTGACCTGCCAGACCATTCTGACGGCAACGGGACGCACGGCTGCTCCCGAGAGTCCTCCGGTCACGGTTGAGAGATAGGGCCGGCGACGTTCGGTGTCGATGGCCATGCCCATGATGGTGTTTATTAGCGAAACGGAATCGGCTCCCTCGGCTTCTACTGCTCGCGCTATATCGGCTATGCTCGTGACATTAGGCGACAGCTTTACAATCATTGTCCCGGGATACACTTTGCGGATTTCGCGTGTCACTTCAGCTGCTCCGGCAGTGGTGGTGCCGAATGCCATTCCACCTTTCTTCACGTTGGGACATGATATGTTTACTTCTATTGCCGCTAAATCCGAAAGTGGAGCAAGACGTCGGGCAGTTTCAACATAGTCGTCCACCCCGGCTCCTGAAACGTTGACAATCATGCGTGAGTCAATGGTCCGGATGCGCGGATAGATATGTTGGATGAAGTAGTCGACTCCTTTATTCTGAAGTCCGACGGCATTCAACATTCCTGAAGGGGTCTCAACCATTCGCGGATAGTCATTGCCCTCGCGCGGATTCAGTGTTGTTCCTTTGACAATATATGCCCCGAGGTGTGAAAGGTCTATGAACGGTGCATATTCCTCGCCGTAGCCGAAAGTTCCGGAGGCGGTCATCACGGGATTTTTCAGGCTCATCGGCCCGATTTTGACCTGAAGATTTACCATGTCAGTTGATTTATATTGAACACCGGTCCTTCGGTGCATACACAAACATTTCCTTTAACTGTCTTTTCAACGCAACAGAGACAAGCTCCGAGT
>CAZKNK010000017.1:0-32496 GCA_964554195.1 uncultured Staphylococcus sp. | reverse complement strand
TGGCACAGATAGAACAATCAGACAAGGGCAAAAAGAAAAAAGGCGCCCAGAAGAAAATGTCTATCCACGTGGACTTCACTCCTATGGTGGACATGAACATGCTTCTGATTACTTTCTTCATGCTTTGTACTACGATGATTAAGTCGCAGACTCTCACTATCGCGCTCCCCTCGAACGAGAAAGTAGAGCAGACTCAGCAAAACAAAGCTAAGGAATCTGAAGCTATCACTATGATTCTTACCACCGAACGTACGGCCGACGGAAAAATCAAGGTCGACGAGAATGGCAAACCGCTCAACACGGTTTACTACTTCGAAGGTATGCCTCAGGTCGCTGACGAAGACGGCGACGGACTCATTGACAACAACACCCTCAAGGTTGAACACTTTGTGGGTAACGACGGTAAAATTCAGCGCGGTATCCGTAAAATCCTTCATGACCGCAACAAACAGGTTCTTAATAAAATCGAAACCCTCAAAGGCGAATGGCGTGAGAAAAAATTCTCATCAAACACTGCCGCTAACGACTCGATTTATCAGCTGAAGGCCCGCGAAATCCGCAACGACTCCACGCTCACCCGTCCCGTTGTCATTATCAAGGCTACCCCCGAAGCCTCTTGGGAAAGTCTGATCAGCGCTCTTGACGAGATGCAGATCAATCAGATTGCCCGCTACCAGATTGACAACATCAATCAGGTTGACTCCGTGTTGATCCTTGACTATATCCGTAAACACGGTAAGTAAGCATTTGATGACAGATATATATTAACCTGAAAAATCTTAAGAAAATGGCAAAAGATGTAGATCTTTCATCAAAAGAATGGATTGACATTGTCTTTGAAGGCAAGAATAAAGACTTCGGAGCCTACGAGCTGCGCAACAACTCCAACCGCCGCCACAACAAGGCCATGCTGGTGATTGTAATCGTACTCGTAGCCATCGGTCTCCTCGGACTTCTCGCAAACACCGTGCTTCAACAGGCAGAGACCCGTCCGGGGGATCAGAACGAACAGACTATAGCTGACTTCGTGACCGAGGAGCCTCAGGAGGAAGAACAGGAAGAAGAAATGCAGAAATTTGAAGAGCAGCAGCCCGAAGCTCTCCCCGAGGAAATCCTCAACACCACCAAGATGACCGAGCTTGCCATCGTGCAGGACGATCAGGTGACCGAGGATATCAAATCGCAGGATGAGATGAAGGAAACTGAAACTGCTGTCGGAACCACTGACTTCGACAAGGGTACTGACGACCTTAACATTGTCCGCGAACACAAAACGGAAGTTATCGTTGAGGAAAAGACAGAACCCGTCGATGACAACAAGGTGTTCGACGTCGTTGAACAGAAACCGCAGTTCCCCGGCGGTGAAGCAGCGCTCCTCAAATACGTTGCCGACCACATCCACTATCCGGCTGATGCTCAGGATAATGGTATTCAGGGCCGCGTTGTGGTTCAGTTCGTTGTAACAAAGACCGGTTCAATCGGTGAAGTTAAAGTTGTCCGCGGTAAGGATCCCAGCCTTGACAAAGAGGCAGTCCGCGTGGTCAAGAATCTTCCCAAATTCGTTCCCGGTAAGATGAACGGACACTCCGTAAACGTTTGGTACACCCTTCCCATCCAGTTCAAGCTCCAGGGCGTATAATCCCGATTTTAACAAATCCCCATATCCACCGGGGGCGGCTGTTTGCCGCCCCCGGTTTTATTTATCCCCTCTTAACTTTCCAACTCCACCATATTTCCCCCCTCCCACCTGCACTGATCGCTATTGGGCCCACAAAAAACTGTCGGCATGACCCCACATTCCCAGCGGCTCCACTTCACTCTTTAGCAAAAATCCACATCCGATGCAGATTCTCCCTTAACAATTCCGCCTCCAATAACACCCGTCTGATAATCGCGAATTAGTCATAGCAGACGATGTGTTAAAGCAAAATATGTTTTAACTTAATTATGTTAAATATTAAAATAACCAAAAATTTCTCATCAGATTATAAAAAGAATCTGCCCGAAATAAACTACATTTGCTGTGAATAAAGACTTACTGTTTCGCGTCCGGACTGAAACCCAGCTGTGACGCCGGTTAATGTAGAGATTTAAATAGGATATTGTAATGTGACACGATAAGTCACACTACCGATTCAGACCGTGAAAACGACTCGTTGACTTTACAAGCCGGCATTCGGACAGCGTGTATTGACTCAACCCGCAGCCTCCATCCCCGGGTCAGGATGCGGAGTCAGGAGCATTGCATCAGCCGCGTGACTCTGTCCGTTTCTATTCACCTTACCTTGAAATTCAACCAATTAACTTTACTCACTAACATCTAAAAAACTCTTGCATGAAGAACATTTGTTTTCAAATGAGTCGGAAGGCGTGGCTGGCATTAGCAATGATGCTGTGTCTCGCATTCCCTGCTTTAGCGCAGAAGATTACGGTCACAGGTACCGTACTCGACCCAACCGGTGAACCACTCATCGGCGCAAGTGTGCTTGTCCAGGGCCAGACCATGGGTACCGCCACTGACTTTGACGGTAATTACACCATCTCTGCTCCTGCCGACGGTGTGCTGACTTTCTCCTATGTAGGTTACAACACTAAGGAAGAAGCCGTCAACGGACGCACCACAATCAACGTCACCCTCGAGGAAAACACCGTAATGCTCGGCGAAGTTGTTGCCATCGGTTACGGTACGGTTAAGAAATCTGACGCCACCGGTTCGGTTGCTGTCATCAAACCCGACGACATCGAAGCCGGTCTGGCTACATCGGCTCAGGACCTCCTTGTAGGTGCAAGCCCCGGTGTTGTCGTAACGACAAACGGTGGTAACCCTAACGGCGACGCCACTATCCGCATCCGCGGCGGTGCCTCGCTGAACGCTTCAAACGACCCCCTTATCGTGATTGACGGAGTGCCTATGACCAATCAGGCCAACGCCACCGGTAACGCCCTTACAATGGTCAACCCCTCAAACATCGAGTCAATGACCATCCTCAAGGACGCTTCCGCAACCGCCATCTACGGTAGCCGCGCATCAAACGGTGTGATCATCATCACCACCAAGAAAGGTCACAAAGGTCGCCCGCAGGTCAACTTCGCAGCAAACTTCCACGTAAACACCGCCCGCAAGACCCTTGACATGATGGATGCTGCCCAGTATCGCAAGGTGATGACCGAACAGGTGGGAAGTGAAGTCGGTGTAGGCCGTCTCGGCAATGCCAACACCAACTGGCAGAAGGAACTCCTCCGCACCTCGTTCTCTCATGACTATGACCTCTCTGTCGGAGGTTCGGTCGGCAAGGTTCCCTACCGTGTCAGCGCCTCGTTCACCGACAATGCAGGTATCATGAAAAACTCCGATATGCAGCGTACAACCGTGGGCATCAACCTCTCGCCCCGTCTGCTTGACGACAAACTCCAGATCAACGCCAACGTTCAGGGTACATTCATCGACGCCCGCGATGCCGACACCGGCACACTCGGCGCCGCAATCTCCTTTGACCCCACCCAGTCGGTCTACACCAACTATAAAACCACCGGCAACGTAGGTCGCACCATGTTCAACGGTTACACCAACACCTTCTACGACACATCCGGTTTCCCCAACACCAACGCTTCAGAAAACCCGCTTCAGAAGCTCATGGATCAGGATCAGCGCCGCAAAGTGTGGTCATCGGTCGGCAACATCCAGTTTGACTATGCCCTCCACTTCCTCCCCGAACTCCACTTCAACCTCAACCTCGGTTATCAGGTGTCGAAGAACGAAAAGAACACAGTCACCGAAGCCAACTCAATCATGGCTTGGCGCAACAACGGACTGGCCATTTACGGCGCTCAGGCAGCTTCAACCCTCTACAAATGGTGGGAACTCCAGCGCAACACAATGCTCGACTTCTACATCAACTACCGCAAGGAATTCAAGGCCATCAAGTCTAACCTCGACGTAATGGCCGGTTACTCCTGGCAGCGTTTCAGCTACCTTGGCCACGACAATACTTTCGTGAACACCCGCGGTATTGACCTCAACTTCGACCCCGCTACCCAGCAGTTTGGCCTCAACTGGAACGAGGCAAGCGCCGACCTCATCGGTACTCCCGTCAACGGTGTTGCCGATACCCGCTGGTCCAACCCCCTGCAGCTCATTTCGTTCTTCGGCCGCTTGAACTATACGTTTGACGACACATACCTCCTGACCTTCACCCTCCGCGACGATGCCACATCACGCTTCTCCAAGGACAACCGCTGGGGTCTCTTCCCCTCACTCGCCCTCGGATGGAAGATCATCAACATGCCCGTCATGGAAGATGTCCGCGGATGGTGGTCTGACCTCAAGCTCCGCATGGGCTGGGGTGTCACCGGTCAGCAGGACGTAGGCGGTCACTTCCCCTACCTCCCCATCTACCTCGAGTCACAGGGTACAGGCAACATGTATCTCAACCCCTCCGGTCAGGGATGGATTCAGGCCCTCTTCCCCAACGCTTACAACTCCGGAATCAAGTGGGAAGAAACCGCTACATGGAACGTCGGTCTTGACGCCGCATGGCTCAACAACCGCATCACTGCAAGCGTTGACTGGTATCTCCGCAAGACAAAAGACCTTCTCTCGACCACCCGCGTGTTCGGTTTCAACACCTCCGACATCCAGACCGCCAACATCGGTAACCTCGAAAACATGGGTGTGGAAGTCAACATCACCGCTCGTCCCATCGTGACCAAGAACTTCACTTGGACCACCGGCTTCAACTACGGTTACAACAAGAACAAAATCACAGCTCTGGCTGAAGGACGTGACATGATGGAAACCGGCGTTAAGCCTCCCACAGGTGTCGGCGGCTCAATCTGCTACCACATCGTTGGCCAGCCCGCTTACACATTCCGTGTCTACGAACAGGTTTATGACACTGACGGCAATCCGCTGCCCGGACAGTATGTTGACCAGAATGGTGACGGTGTGATTGATGCCGACAATGACCGCATCAACTTCCACTCACCCGAACCCGTGGCCACATTCACCTGGAACAACACATTCAGCTTCAAGAACTGGGACCTCGGTTTCGTTCTCCGCGCAAGCCTCGGAAACTACGTCTACAACAATCCGGAAATGGACTACGCACGTCTGTTTAACGCATCGGGTATCTACCAGAACAACAACCTCGTCAACGGCGTTTATCTCTGGCCCGAAGCAGCCAACACCGAGCAGCTCTCTTACAGCTCACACTTCATCCAGAACGCCAGCTTCATCCGCTGCGACAACATCACCCTGGGCTACACATTCAAGGACCTCTTCAAAGAGCGCCTCAACCTGCGTCTCTTCGGTGCCGTCCAGAATCCCTTCGTGATCACCAAATATCGCGGTCTCGACCCCGAAGTCCCCACAGGCAACCACGGTATCGACAGCAATGTCTATCCCCGACCCATCACCTGCACTTTCGGTCTCGTAGCCACATTCTAAGCCAATCCACTTAATTACTATTGACTACAATGAAACTTTTCAAAAAAATATTCATGTCGCTCGGAGTGGCTGCTGCTGCCATGAGTCTCGGCTCGTGTGTCAACGACCTTGACCTCATGCCCACCAATCCCTCTGACTTCACAGCCGACAAGTTTGCTTCAGACCCCGCCCGCTACATGGACGAAGTCCTCGCAAATATTTACTCAAGCTTTGCGACCCAGGGTTTCACCAACGACGGCAAAGGTCCCATCACACAGCTCAACCCCGGTTTCGCAGTGTTTAACCGCGCCGTGTTCAACCTCGAGGAGATTCCGACCGACGAGGCTGACTGGCTCTCGGCCACTGACCTTGAGTTCGGCCAGATTCAGTATGGTATCCCCACCGCCTCCACTGAGGCCGTCAGCGGATGCTATGCCCGTCTGACCGTCAACATCACCCTCTGCAATGACTTCATCCGCACAGTCAATCAGGGCATGTTCTTCCTCAACACTCCCGAACTTGAAGCCAAAGCAGTGGAATATGTGCGTCAGGCCAAAATCCTCCGCTCTGCCGCCTACTTCTATCTGATTGACCTCTTCGGCAATGTTCCATACGCTGACGAAACCACCGACGTAGGTGCTGTTCCCGCCCAGCTCACCCGCGCTCAGATTTTCAATCTCGTCACCGCTACACTTGAAGATGTTTCAGCCGAATATGCCGGCAACAACAAGGCCGCTTACGGTTTCGTAGGTCTTGACGCAGCCGACGCCCTTCTGGTGAAATACTACCTCAACGCCGAAGTGTTCACCGGCACTCCCATGTGGGACAAGTGTCTGGCCAAGAGCAAAACCCTCATCAACCGTCTGAAAGGTAATGGTTTCAAGAACTCAGGTCTCTGCAACAACTACTTCCAGAACTTCGGTTACAACAACAACCTCTATGCCACCGGCGGCGCCGGCGACGTGAACGAGATCATCTGGGTGATTCCCTACGAGCAGCCCGAACTCACCACATGGGGCGGAACAACCCTGCTCATCAACGCATGGCTCGGCTCACCCAAAACCGGTCTCAACGGTGTGGCTGCAACATGTGACCCCGGTCGAGTAAACTCACGCGGCGCATGGAGCTGTATGACCGCCCGCCGTCAGTTCACCGAAGTGTTTGACTGGGACGAAACCTACTCCACCTCGCCCGACCAGCGTGTGCGCTTCTGGTACACTGCCGCCGACGGATTCAACATTGACAATCCCACCATCGGAACCACTGACGAGTATGGCAACAACGGCTTTATCCCCATCAAGTATAACAACTGGTGGATCAATGACGACGGCTCAATCGATATGGCCAAGTCGCCCGATGCCCTTGACCAGTCAGCCACCGACTACTGCATGATCCGTCTGGCCGAAATCTATCTCTCAGCCGCTGAAGCAGCTCTCCACGGCGCAGGCAGCCCGAGCGAAGCCCTCGAGTGGACCAACCTCATCCGCGAGCGCGCCGGTCTGACCCCCTGGCAGGCATCCGAACTCAACCTCGTTTCGCTTCAGCAGGAGCGTCAGCGCGAACTCTACAGCGAAAACTGCCGCCGCACTGACCTTATCCGTTACGGCAAATACACCTCGGGCTACAACTGGGCATGGAAAAACCGCGTTCGCAACGGATCTGACCTCCCCGAACACTATGCTCTCTATCCCCTCCCCGATTTTGTCATCAACGGCGCCGGCTACACTCAGAACCCCGGTTATTGATCTCAAGTCTAATTCCTCAAACGACGAATTACAATTATGAAAAAATTTGCATATATTCTGGCCGGCGTGGCAGCAGCTTTCGGACTCGTCAGCTGCGAGGACGACAAGGAACCCGTCTACACCCCGCCAACGGCCGACACCGAGTTCATCCTCAATGAACCCGCGCTCGCCAACGAGCTGATCACCCTGTCAGATGAATCAACTATCGAACTCACCTGCTCGCAGCCTGACTACGGCTATTCCGCCATCACACTCTACTCGGCTGAAGTGGCTATTGACGAAGCTTTCACCAACTTCCGCACCCTTGCCACCACCGGCACAGGAACCACGGCCCGCATGTTCATCAAGGGCAGCGACATCGCCATGGCTCTCTGTGAACTCCACGGATATGAGTCAAAGGACCAGTACAACGAACTGAAACCGGGTCCCGAAAAGATCTATTTCCGCGCTGTTGCCGAACTCAAGGGCATCGAAGGCAGCCGCCTCGTTTCAAACACCGTTTCCTACAACAATGTCCAGAGCTACTACGCAGTTCTTGAAGCAGGCCGCATCTACGTGGTAGGTGACCTCCCCGGAATCAGCTGGAATGTCGGTGCTTCAATTCAGGAATACATCGCTGCCAAGCAGGTGCTTGATGAAACCGCTCCCGGTTCAGGCATTTACTTAGGTGTTGTTCCCTTCCACTCCGGTGTCAATACATTCCGCCTCTACACCGAACTCGGCAACTGGGGTGGTGACGGCGCACTCCCCTCAATCGGTGCCAACCCCGTTGACGGCGACTGCACTGAAGTAACCGTAACCAATGATCCCGTTCAGGTTCCCGCCGTTTACGGTAAGGGTTCATGGCAGACTCAAGGCTCATTTGAAGGTGGCGACGTTACGCTCATGTTTGACATGAAGCAGATGTCACTCACCATAATCGGAGGAGCAGCTCAAGTCACCGTGTCACAGTATATCTACATGGTAGGTAACAATGCCGGCTGGGCTGAACCAAGCGCTGATAATGAGAGCGTTTACACCGCCTGGCGTCTGGCCGATTCTTCTGACTCCGGCGTCTATACCGCTACTTTTGACCTCACCGATCTTCCCGCCGATGACCTCTACTGCCGCTTCTACAAAGAACTCAACGGATGGGGCAAAGCCCAGTGGGCCGGCAACGTGAACGACGGTGACAATTATGAAGTTACTCCCGGAACCGAAACCCGCACGGTTGAAGGTGAAGGATGCTTCATGATACCGGGTGCAAAGGGCAAGGTGGTTTCGATCATTCTCGATACCAATACAAATACCGTGACTTTCAATGTTGTTGAATAACCGCTAAACATTCTGAAAACGTAATATGAAAAAATTATTTATATTCGTAGCCGCCGCGATGGGTCTCGGTCTGGTATCATGTGATCAGGTCGATCTTCCCAATCCCCCGGCTCAGTCAAACCCGCAGGAAGCCCTCTTTAACAAAGGCGACCTCGAGGTTGTTGCAGATCCCGCTGCCGCAACGACAGTGTATGATCTGACCGATTATCAGGATCTCGGTAATCTCGTGCCTCTGGCCGATGTCACCAAGATGGAAAACATTCCCTCGGGCTATGAACTCCGCTTCGGCGCCCGCCTTTCGACCGGAACTGACTTTGACAAGTCGGAAATCGCCTGCCAGGTGGTTGACGGCAAGGTAATGGCAGAACCCGACGTGCTTAACGGCGCTATCCGCGAAATCACCAAAAACATCGCCGAGGTTGACGTCAACGTCAAGCTCTATCCCTACATCGTTTCTACGGTCAACCCCACATTCTCAGCCAAAGTTGAGGCAGAATATGGTCCATTTGCCATAAAACTCAAACCTTTTGCTCCCGCAACCGTCATCGAGCAGAACTACTACCTGCTCCTTTCGGCCGATGCCTTCAACTGGACTCTTGACGGAGCTGTGAAGTCAATCCACTCGTCAAACAATGTTTATGACGATCCTGAATTCCGCTTCCAGTTCACAGTCACCGATGACCAGATCATGCGCGGCGGTATGTATTGGAAGATTCTCCCCGAATCTGTCTACACATCATCCAACTGGGCCACCGGCGTATGGTATGGCACCACAGCCGATGACCTCATCGCTACCGAAGGCAAGCTCACTCACCTCAACCCCGAGGCCGGTCTTGACATCAACGTGTCAGGCCCGATCGAAATGGTGATTAATCTTGACAAGGGAACATTCAAGTATGTTCAGGCAATTCCGTTCTTCTACACCCCCGGCGGATCAAACGGTTGGTCAGCTCCCGCAAGCCAGCAGGTTTGGACTTCTGACTACATCAACTACGCCGGTTTTGTCAGCGTGGACGGTGGATTCAAGTTTAACCCCGACACTGACTGGAAGGGACGCGACTTCGGTGTAAGCACTCCTTTGACATTCGATGGCGATCCTCTCACCGGAACAGGTGTGGCCGACGGATCAAACAACATCGATGCTCCTGTCAAGGGCGTCTACTGGGTAACCCTGAACTACACTGATTACTCTGTCAAGATGGTCCTCGTCAACACAATCGGTCTTATCGGTGACGCTACTGCCAATGGTTGGAACGGTGACACCGCGCTCACTCCTTCGGCCGACTTCCTCGTTTGGACCGGAACCGTGACCATGGGCGAAGGCGAATTCAAGGTACGTGTCAACAACGACTGGGCAATCAACTTCGGCGGCAACGCTTCTGACCTCCAGTTTGACAAAGGCAACATGCCCTCACCCGGAGCAGGTACCTACGACGTTACCCTCAACCTCGGTGTTTACCCCTATGCTGTCACTTTCGTAAAGAAGTAATCACCCTTTCAGCGTCTGATTCACGCTGAAAGCATCAATCACCCTACTCTGCCGGACGGTTCACCGCGAACCGTCCGGCTATCTGTTTATTTCGCCCGTTTCAATCACACCCGTCAGTCGGACCCGCATAGCGCATCCTCGCCGAAATTTAACGTCATTTTTTTGGTAACTTGCAGATTGATTGCTATATTTGCAGCTCAATCATGAAAAAGACCATTACTGCATCAGCACCTACCTTACTGTCAAAACCATTAATTTAACCAATCATAATTTTAAATCTAAACCAAAACCAAATGAAACGCAATTTTATGAGATTCTCATTGCTCGCTTTTCTGGTAGCGCTCTGCGGCGGACTCGCTGTCAGCGCCATGCTCGGAAAGGACGCAAAAGCTCCGGTCGCCAAGGCTCCCGAGACCGACAAAACAGCGACATGGGACTATTCAAACGCAACAGTGATGGCCGAAACCCTTGCCCTGTCAGGCTCATCGGAAACCGGCACGGTGAAAGCCGTGGAGGACAACGGTGTGGTGATGACCGTAGTGGCCAACGGCGCGACTTTCCGCGACAACAACGGCAACATTCAGGTCAGAAAAAATGCCGAATTCCGTATTCCCGTAGTCACCAATGAGGACATCGTGACAATCAAGGGCTATCCCGGCTATTCCTACTACTCCATAAGCGGAGGCGAGGAAATCAGCAACACCTCTGACAACCCCGTCACTACCTATAAGGCAAAAAACAGCGACGTGCAGCGCGGCTATGTATCGGTTGTGTCGACCAATGACAATAACTATTTCTACACCCTCTCCGTGCAGCAGATGAAGCCGCGTGAACTCCTCAACCTCACCAATGCTCCGGCTACCGCCACATTTGCCTTCGGACTCGGAACAGAAAAGCAGACAGCCGAATTCAATGAACCTGACTACTTCCTGTCAAGCAAAGTGACCTACGGCACCGGACTGGAACTCGAAGGAAAAGACAACAAGAGCCTTGACGAGACCTGGTTCAACCCCGTATCAAAATCCGGTTCCGCTTCTGATGAAGCAGCTGTCCGCTTCCTCATCCAACCCAAATTCGGACTTAAATTCAATCCCACCAAAGTATCATTCAAAACCACACGCTTCGGCACCGACGGCGGCGCCATTGACATAGCATGGCAGAATCCCGACGGAACCACCGTCACACTCGACACCAACAAGAAGCCCCCGCGCGACAATGCTACTCCCAATGTGGGCGAGATGAGCTATGAAGTCACCGGCGCGACCGCCGGCGAAGGCGCATGCGGACTCGTGGTCTACATCTACAGCCTTGACCACGGCAAGCGCATCGGATTCAAGGACATCGTGATTGAAGGAACCGTCAGCGGTCAGGAAGTGGAAGTGCCTATGCTCGAATACTTCACTGCCAACGGTGTCACCTATGCAGCCGAGGACGTGTTTGAACCCGACGGCGACTCTTACATCGCAACCGTTGAACTTGCCGCTGCTGAAACCATGATTTCAGCCTCAAACCCCGTGGCAGAAGCCGTTGCCACCACCGGCACCGTAGGAACCATCACCTACAGCGGCAACAACGATGCCTGCACAGCCACAATCCCGGTATCACTCAACGACATCACGATCAACTACATCGTCAACTTCGTACGCAAACCGATTTTCACCGTATCATATTACAATACTGACAGCTCCGTAATGGGTACCCAGCAGGTAGAGAAAGACGCCACTATCGGTGAATTTGCCGTTGACTACACCACAGCCAAAGCCGAGGAAGGCTACAAGGTGCGCGGATGGTTCGTCACCCCCACCCTCGGCAAGAAAGCTACCGTCAGCGACGTGGTTCTCGGTGACATGAAGCTCTATGCCATCGCAACCGAGATTGAGGAAATCAGCAACTTCAAGAAATACGAATTCAACCTCAAGGATCCCAACTTCTATCCCGAAGATCATGAAGCCTTCTCGACCGAAAACGGCTACTTCCATGACACCACACACGGATGGGCATTCAAGAACGGCGACAAAATCGAACTGCTCGTAGGTCCGAAAGCCGACGTGTCAATCGCACTCTGCCGCTACGGCTACGGAACAACCATCAAGGCCACCGATGCCGCAGGAAATGAAATCGCATCTGTCCCCGCCAAATCAGCCGACGAGATTGACGGCGAAGTAGTATCGTTCACCTATGAAGGTCAGGGCGGTGTCATCACCCTCAACCTCGAATCGGAGGGCGAAATGTATTTCCACTCTGTCAAGATAACCAACACATCGGAAGTCAACTATGACAATGACGGACAGTGGTTCTTCGTTAAGGCCGGCGACGCACTCAGCCTTGTCGACGTGATTGAAGCAGCAAGCAACAAAAACGGCAGCCGTGACGCCGAGCGCGTGTTCATCTTCATCCCCGACGGACTCTATGACCTCCGCGAGACTGTACTGACCAACATCTACGGCCACAACATCTCGCTCATCGGACAGAGCATGGAAGGAACTATCATCCGCAACGCTCCCCACAAATCAACCGAAGGCATCGCCACCACCGCGACCCTCATGAACACCGGAACGAACATCTACCTTCAGGATCTTACCATCCAGAACGCCCTCGACTACTATGGCGCTCTCGGTGACGGTCTGGTGGGCGGACGCGCCGTGGCTTGGTGGGATAAGGGAACAAACACCGTCTGCAAAAACGTCACCCTCCTCTCATGTCAGGACACCTATTACAGTAATAACCTCGATGGTAACTACTACTGGGAAACCTCTGACATTCACGGAACCGTAGACTTCCTCTGCGGCGAAGGCACAATGTTTATGGAAAACTGTACGCTCACCGTTGAGAAACGCAACGCAAACGGCAAGGGCGAATGTACACTTCTTGCACCCGCAACCAAGAAAGGCAACCGCTACGGTTATGTATTCAACAACTGCTACATCAAAAACTTTGCAGAGAAATACAACCTCGGTCGCGCATGGGATGGCGAACCCCGTGCAGCCTACATCAACACCACCGTCAACGACGCCGCCATCAACCCCGCCCGCTGGACAGCAAACGGCATGAACGTGGCCGCCAAAGAGTTTGTTGAATACAACACCAAAGACGAGACAGGCAAGGTGGTCAGCCCCGCTTCTAACGTGGTTAAATTCATCAAGGGTGACAACGTCAACAACATGGAAACCATCCTGACTCCCGAGCAGGCAGCCGAATTCACCGTTGACAAAGTGTTCCCCGAATGGAATCCCGTAGAACTGGCCAAGCAGGTTGCATCTCCCGCAGCATCCTATCAGAACGGCACCGTAACATGGGCAGCCGTGGAAGGCGCATCGGCCTACGCCATCTTCCGCGACGGCACACTCCTTACCATCACCCCCGGCACATCCTATGCAGTCAATGCAGAGAACAATGAATCGAACTACACCATTGCAGCCCTCAACTCAATGGGCGGTCTCAGCCCCGTTGCTCCCATTGACGGACTCACATCCATCGACGTTATCGAAGCATCTGAAGCCGTAGTGACCGATGTGGTTCTCTACAACATTCAGGGTGTTCGCGTTGACGCATCTTACAAGGGAGTGGTTGTGAAAGTTTCAACACTTTCCGACGGTCGCACCGTCACCACCAAAGTCATCAACCGCTGACATTCCGCACTGTCACGCTGACGCACTGACACCATCACTTACGCGGAGCCGGCCCTTTGGCCGCGCTCCGCGTGTTTTTTCATAAAAAAGCTCCCTGTTTCCTTGAATTTCACACCCTCCCGCGCATGTAATTCAGGATAAATCGTTAAATTTGCATCCAGTCACTTTTAAAAGCCGTAATTATGCCAAAAGTATCCGAACGCGGCACCATCATGCCCGCATCGCCTATCCGGCGCCTCGCCCCGCTCGCTGCCAAAGCCCGCAGCGAAGGCGTGAAAGTGTATCACCTTAACATCGGTCAACCCGACGTACCCACCCCGCAGTGCGGACTCGATGCCTTGAAAAACATTGACCGCACCGTGCTTGAATACAGTCCGTCGGCCGGGCTGCAATCACTGCGCGAAAAACTGCGTGAATACTATGCCAAATACCGCATTGACGTGGATGTGGACGACATCATTGTCACTACGGGCGGCTCTGAAGCCGTGCTGTTCGCATTCATGGCCTGTCTTGATCCGGGCGATGAGATAATAGTTCCCGAACCGGCCTATGCCAACTATATGGCTTTCGCCATCTCAGCGGGAGCTAAGATCGTCACAATACCCTCCACCATCGACGAGGGATTTGCACTTCCTCCGGTCGAGAAGTTTGAGGAACTCATCACTCCGCGCACCAAAGGCATCCTCATCTGTAATCCAAACAATCCGACGGGCTATCTCTACACAATGAAGGAGATGCTCCGCATACGCGACCTGGTCAAGAAATATGACCTGTTTCTGTTCAGCGACGAGGTTTACCGAGAGTTCTGCTACACGGGAGCGCCATATATTTCCGCGTTCCATCTGCCCGACATCGAGGAACAGGTGGTGCTGATTGACTCCGTTTCGAAGCGCTACAATGAGTGCGGCATCCGTGTGGGCGCCCTCATCACCAAGCATCCGCAGCTGAAAGAGAATGTGATGAAATTCTGTCAGGCACGTCTAAGCCCGCCGCTTCTCGGTCAGATTGTTGCCGAGGCTTCAATCGACACTCCGGCCGAATATATGCTCGAAACATATAACGAGTATGTGGAACGCCGCAAATTCCTGATTGACCGGCTCAATAAAATCCCCGGCTGCTACACCCCGATTCCAATGGGTGCGTTCTACACCGTGGTGCGACTGCCGGTGGATAATGCCGACCGATTCTGCCGCTGGTGTCTGGAGGAATTCCGCTATGAGGGGCAGACTATTTTCATGGCACCCGCATCAGGTTTCTACACTTCGCCCGGTATGGGACACGATGAAGTGCGCTTAGCCTACATCCTCAACACCGAGGAACTCGGCAAAGCAATCGAGGTGTTACGCCACGCTCTCGAGGCCTATCCCGGCCGCACAATCAGTTAACGCCGACCTAATCCTGAACCTGAAATGAAACAGCCTGAATTCACCGACGTAGCTTCAATGACATTCAGCGAATGTCTGGCCGAACTTGAGTCAATAGTCAAGATGATGGAGAGCGACCGCTGTGACATTGACCAGCTCGCTGCCTATACATCACGTGCAGCCACTCTGCTGTCAGTATGCCGCAGCCGCCTCACTGACACCGACCGCGAAATCCGCAAGATCATCGACACAATCAATCCCGCCGACTGACGCTCTGACAACACTTCATAGTCATTCATAACTCATCCGGCTCCGTTATCGCACTTTGGCGACAAGCGGAGCCGGATGTAAGTTTTTCGTGACGAAGGTAATCTTACCTCCTGCCGCGATGTGTGGTAACCAGAATAGCACCTCCGGCTCCGCGCGATCCGTAGATCGACGCATCCTTCAGCACCTCAACTGACTCAACGTCATTGATGTTGATTCCATCCAGGTCGGGAATAATCACACCGTCAACCACATAGAGCGGTTCCACGGAACTTGTGAATGAATTGGTGCCTCGCAGTGTCACAGTCCCGTTTGGACGGCGCTCAAGATTCGGCACCAGTCCCACAAGCGCGTCAAGAATCTCCGTACGACCGGTAGCTCGCAGGCGATCGCCCGAAATTCCGTTAGTGGGGCTGTTGTATTCACGGCGACTTACGAACCCATAGCCCATATTGACGAGTTCAGGGTCCTCTTTAGCCTGCATCACCCGTTGATCGGTAATCACAATGCGCATACTCCGCGCACTGTCAACCGGGACCACATATTTCTCTTTCTTGATAATGATATGGAGCGAATCTGTCGGAGCCACATCCGTAAGGCCAAACCGCCCGTGCCGGTCGGTCTTGGCATAGTTTTTCGGATTCGACACATACACCTTTGCGCCCTTTATGGGTTTAAACGTAGGGTCGGTTATGATTCCGTTAAACGGAGTTCCGGCCCGGAGTGTGGCGACGGCAATCACTACAGCCACAACTGAAAGAATCTGTCGGATAAGTTTCATAGTGTTATGCGTCAAGCTTTTTTAGCGTTACGAAATTCGGATTTCACTTCGTCGACCACATTGATAATATAGTCACCGGTCTTTTCGAGCGTACCGATTATGTCCATATAATAGATACCGGCCTGATACTCATAGAGGTGTTCATTGATATTATCCACATTGGCCGAGCGGAACTGGTTGCGGAGATTGTTGGTTTCACGCTCGAGGTTATAGGACGTGATGATGTCCTTCTCGCGCGCATTCTCAAGATCCTTGAGCAGCAACAGCATGTTTGTCATCGCTGCCTCAATGGAGATGAACATGGTGTCGATGTTAGTGTAGATCACATCCGTAAACGTCACATGATTCTCCTGCTTGCGGATCAGAATCTTGGCTACACCGTAGCAGCAGTCGGCCATCGACTCTATTTCGCTGACGATACGAAGCATGGCGGCGATATGATGTTTACCCTCATTGGATAGTCTGCCTTCAGCCACTCGGTTAAGATAGCTTGCAATCTCAATCTCCATCCGGTCAGAAATCTCCTCATACTTCTCGATGCGCGAGAACTGATGAGTGAAGTCCTCCGAACCTTCCTTGGCATGGACAAGCAACTGTGACATTCCGATCATGCGCTGCACCCTCTGGGCATAGACCACAATTTCCTTCTCTGCCTGCGAGATGTTGAGTTCGGCTGCGTTCATCAGACCGCCGGAGATAAACTTGAGCTGAAATTCCTCGTCCTCCTTGTGCTTTGATGGAACAAGACGCTCCACAATTTTCACATAAAGTCCGGTAAACCATATCATTATAGCGAGGTTGACGATATTGAACACAGAGTGGAACACTGACAATCCGATCGAAACACTCTGCTGGAGCATCGCCACTTTAGCCACAACCGGATGCCCGACAGGAAGTGAGTTGTCAAACAGATGATTATATATATCAGGATCAGTAGCCTCAATCTGGTTGACGTATGTCTGAAGTGCCGCGGGATCACCCTGTCCGAGAACCTCGGTGAGCCACTGCGTGAGATGCACAAACGGATAGAAAATCGCCAGTGTCCACAGAGTTCCGAGAAAGTTAAAGAGCAGGTGACCCATGGCCGTACGTTTTGCCGCTACGTTACCACCCATCGAAGCCATAAGTGGTGTGATGGTTGTTCCGATGTTTGAACCGAGTACGAGCGCACATGAAAGGTCGAAACCGATCCACCCCTTTGAACACATTATAAGAGTGATGGCAAACGTTGCCGCCGATGACTGTATTACCATAGTCAGCAATATGCCGACCGTAAGGAATATCAGCACAGAACCGTAACCCATCGAAGTGTAACGCTGAAGGAATTCAAACATTTCGGGATTGCTTTGCAAATCAGGCACGTAAGTGCTGATCATGTCAAGACCCATAAACAGGAAAGCAAAACCTATGAAGAACTCACCGATCGACTTATTGCGGCTCCCCTTGGTGAAAAGCAGTGGCACGGATATACCGATGAGCGGTAATACGAATGCCGAGATATTGACCTTAAAACCAAAAAGAGCAATCACCCAGGCTGTGAACGTCGTTCCGACGTTGGCGCCCATGATGACTGCCATTGATTGTGCCAGTGACATAAGGCCGGCATTTACGAAGCTGACCACCATCACCGTCGAGGCCGATGAACTTTGAATCAGTGCGGTAATAAGGATTCCTGTGAGCAGACCCGTAAACCTGTTGCGGGTCATGGCCGAGAGGATGTTGCGGAGCCTGTCGCCCGCAGCCTTCTGAAGTCCCTCGCTCATCACCTTCATTCCGTAGAGGAAGAGGCCGACCGAACCGAGCAGACACAGAAAATCTAAAAAGCTGTAACTCATTTTTCAGTTTTTGTGAGATGTGATATGCAAAGATAGAGTTTTTTTGTTAATCAATCCTCATCAGAATTAAAATTATTACTCTATTTGTATCCGCAGGACACGCAAGAGTTTGGAAAATTACAAAAATTGGCACTTAAAATGTTTGGAAAATTACAAAAAGCGGCATTTTAAATGTTTGGAAAATTACGAAACACCGGCCTCACGCCTTGTGTATCAGCAAAATATTTCCTATATTTGCAACATCAACCAAAAGTCATTTAAAATGTACCCTCCACGTCTCATCGACTCTCACCTCCGCGCCTGGGCCAAACAGCTTTAATCCATCTCATCTAAACCGTCATGATTCCGAAAATAATTCATTACTGTTGGTTCGGAGGGAAAGCGCTACCCGAACGCGAGGCTAAGCTGATCAGAGAGTGGGCGAGCGTAATGCCCGACTATGAAATACGCCGATGGGACGAGTCAAACTTTCCGCTATCATTATGCGACTATTCGCGCGAAGCATGGCTCATGGGCGACTATGCCTTCACGTCAGACGTGGCCCGACTCTATGCCCTCGCCACATACGGAGGCATATATCTTGACACTGACATACAGACCGTCGGCACATTTGACCCTTTCCTGACTCTCGATTCATTCATTGGACTCGAAGGAGACTTGCTCGGCACCGGAGTTATTGGTGCCAGAAGCGGATGCAGCTGGATTAATAAGTTTCTTGACCATTACATGAAACGTCACTACATCGACCCGTTCGGCCACCCGCGGCGTACCCCAAACACCAAGATTCTGACCCGTGACATCATGCCATCACTGAGTCAGGATGAAAAGCCGGAAGTGTTTCCCGCCGATGTGTTCTGCGCCAAGGACTTCCTCACCGGCAAAATCACCGTTACCCCCTCCACGGTCACCATCCACCATTTCGCTGCCTCATGGCGCCGCCCGAGGAGTTTCTATAGCCGCATACAGACAATCATGAAAGGACTCCGTGTACGCTACGGCAACATACAGCTTCCGGACAAAGAATTGTAAGCATGAAAACCGGATTTGTCACATCTCTGTAATCCTTGTGACAATGCAGTTAAATCTTATCAGACAGGCTTGACACAGGCCCCTTTCGTTTGTAACTTTGTAATATGAAACGAAAGGGAATCATAATTTCACTAATCTTTGCCGGGGTGATCGCATTGCTCCTGGCTTTCGTGTATCTGCAAAACAAATCATTTCAGCAGGACATCTGTTTCAGTGATGATTCCATCCATGAAGCCTATTATCCCGTCAATTCCGGCATGGTGACGGTGGCCGACGGAGTCAGAATGTTGTTTGACACCGCTTCATCCGTTTCAACAATCACTGAAAAAGACATTGAGCGTCTCCGCGAACTCGGATATAACGTCGAGGAAAAATCCACATTATATCTGGGCTATGACCCCAACGAAAATCTTAAATTCCGCACAAAACGCTACCGCGTATCCCTGCCCGCTTACTCGATTCGTCTATCGGATGGCAATGACTTCTGCTCACTGTTCGGGCCGGCAAACACAAACGGCGTTTTTATCGAGAACCTTGACTTTATTCTGTCAGACGACGGCATGAGTCACATGGGTATCGATATTATCGAAAAATTTGTTGTTGAATATTCATGGACCACAGGAATGGTGGTGCTTCGTGACAATGTCCCGAACCACTTCCGCGCCTTTGCTGAAATCAAGACATCCAACACTCCACTTGACATTCTCGGAGCCGGGTCAAAACGATATATCAACCTGATTGTTGACAATCGTTCAAACGACTTCCTCCTCAACACCGCCGTGTCACGAATCAAACTCAACATACCTGAGGATGACGGGCCGAAATCACGCCGGTCACTCCGTGACCCGTATTTGCTCAACGGCAAATATGTGGATGCAGTGCGCGAATTTGACCAGCTTGTCAAAATCGGTGACCGAGCTAAATATCAAGACATCCACCGCAGCGGCGCACGTGACAATAGCGAGGCATACTTCTGCAATCCGCTAAACATGTTTGTCAACGACGTGGTTATGGACTTCCCTAACAACCGATTTCTTATCAGCCGCGGGGCTAAAATGGTTTCTCACTCCCCCGGTTTCGGACTCGCCGCCGAGTGACAATAAGGTCCTCCACGTAATCAACATTAAGGGGCGCCTAAAACATACCCTCGCCTGACTCCCGACCACGTCCCATGTCAACATCACTTGCCGCTTGACCATCACATTCCATAATAAATACAATCCACGTACACAACACATGCAATAACAGTATAAATAAGACGTAACTTCCTAACATTCAATCACTTTATCGGCAGTCAACCCGGCTGCCGATATTTTTTGTTATTTTTTTGCTTAAAAACGTTGCATAAATTATTGATTTTCTGTATCTTTACTATATCTGACAAGCATAATACCATCCGCGTTTCATTCATTCTCGCTCCAAATTATTACAATAACCTGACAACCTATTTTACCATTATATGTTTTTAACCAACCATCTCACATTCATGAAAACAAAAGCGCTCCTCATCAGTGCTGTAGCAATGGTGTTGACCGTTGCAGGCGCGGCATTTGCCACAGGGGGTACCGAAACAGAAGTAACGGCACCACGCAACGCATTAGGGACTCACTTCATCCCGGGAACTCTTTCCGTCACAAGCGGATGGACCTTTAGCGGTCAGAAAACCGAAGCCAACGGAAACGTCGGTTATGTCAAGAACGGCACATGGGCCTCAGTGGACTTTCACTGTAACCGCACCGGTGCCTATAACATGACCTGGAACATTCAGAATTTCTCCGGAGGAACTGTCGATATTCTAATCAAGGATCTCACCACCGGTGAACCTGAAATAGAACAGGTCTGGACTATTGTCGACGGCACATCAGTCATTCCACTTGAAGGCATTATTACTGAAGGCGACAAGAATCTCACCTTTACGATGAAAGCCGATCACAACACCTGGATATGCAACTATTATTCTCCGGAATTTGAGTGGGTATCCGACACATACGACTATACCGGCATTCCCACAGGATGGGATGCTATTCCGGGATCACTTCCCATCACCAACTGGACATATACAGGGACACTTCGTCTTGAAAACAACGGTGGAAACGTAGGCTACGTGGTTGCAGGTGACAAAGCCAATCACAAATTCTTCTGCGCCGAAGCCGGTGTCTACAAAATGAACATCAATTTCTCTTGGTTTCAAGGAAATGCTGGTTATCTCGGCATCACGATCACAGACCGTGTGACCCGCAAGAAGGAAGTGGATACGAAATACTATGTCGACAACGTACACAATGCCTCTATCCTCCTCCCCGGATTCATCACCACCGGTAAGAAAGACATAGAGTTTAATGTTATCACTGACCGCGGCGGATATATATTCAACTGGGAAACACCCGTGTTTGAGAAAGTTGGCGACTCTTTCGCCACCATTTCAGACGTAACTGTTCTCGACGAGAATGTAGAGCAGGTAGAACTCGAAGGATTTGACATGGCCTATAATATCCCGTTGGAATTCGGAAGTGACAATATCACTTTTAATGTGGATTATATGGGAGCAACCCTTGACGTCAGTGCAGGTGATACAGAGGTGACACAGCTCGCCGACGGTAAATACTCCATTCCTGTACCCGCACCTAATTCAGAAACCATCGTGACAATGACGCTCAATCCTGACGAAAACGCTTACAGTGACAAGACTGAATACCGTATGCGATTTTTCCGCATAGGCGGTGTGATGCTTACCGGACTTAAATTAAATACACTTGACGTTGATTCAGAAATTGTAGCAGCCCTTAACAGTGGCAATGAGGTGAATATTAACAACTATGTATTCACGGCGCTCCCTGAAGTAACCGCCACGTTCATCGACGGCTCAACCGCAACCGCCAATGTAGCACTCAACGGCACTCAAGCCACATGCACATTTACCGGTAAATCAGGTAATATGTCAAAGGATTTCAGCTTCGAACTATCCGGCATCTATATATATACCCGCACTTCTGACGATAAAGATGCCAAAGTGGTATATGACGCCACCTATAATCAGGCTGACGGTTCATGGAGCGACGGTCTCTACACAATTAATCCTTGTAATGACGGATGGGGCGGATCACAGTTCAAACTTAAGGGCAACAGCACCATCACTCTTACCGCACCCTCCGACATGAAGATCAATCAACTCATATTCGGACAACTCTCTGACAATTACCAACCAGGCCGCATCAAATCGGTAACCTCAGAAGGCGCCACAGTCAGACTTCCGTCTGAAAGCAACTTTGTTAAAGGTACCAACCGTAATCTGGTTGTAAACATTGAGAATCATAAAGCCGGAACTCCCTTTGAAATCGAAATAGAAGGGGACGGCCAACCGGTAACATGGTTTGAATTCGTTTATGAAACGGTCGTTCCCGAAAGCGCTCCTGAGCTTGTTTCAACCTCAACCACCTCACTCATAGGGAAAAATCACACCGTTGTGTCATTTGTCATCAACAGAGAAGTGATCGAGACAGATGTAGAGTTTAACGGCGCCACCGTCCACGGAAACGCTTCAGGCGTAACTCTGACATTCCCGCTCTGGGATCTTGAATACAACACCGAATACACATTCACTCTTCCCGCCGGCAGTGTAACTGACACATACGGAAACTCAAACACCGAGCCATTCAGCTGCACATTCACCACAGGAATGAAAAATGATGACGTAGTAGACATTGATTCCAACCGGTTCAAAATGGTGTCAGACATTACCGGACTTCGTGAAGCAGTAGCCTCTCTTTACCAAACCAACACTACTCCCGACTGCGAGACCACCGTCATCTACATTCTAAACGGTGACTATGATCTCGGATCCGACCTTGTATATAATGGCAACGAAGTTTCAAGTTCTGAATCGTCAGACGTATGTCTCAGCCTTAACAAGCTCTATAATGTCAGCTTAATCGGCGAAAGTCAGGACGGAGTAATCATACATGGCTCACGCACCGGAATATCCAACCCGATATTCTCCACCCGTTACTCCACAAACATCTATATGGAGAACTTCACCCTGCGCAATGACCTTGACTTCGGAAAGACAGGGCGTATCGGCGTCGGTGTGGCTCATTACGGCGGTAATCTTGACATCATGAAGAATATCACCCTTCAGAGCCAGCAGGATACTCAGGTGACCGGCGAACGAGGCTACTATCTCAACTGCACCATTCACGGAACCGTTGACTATGTTTGTGGCGGTGGCGACCACTTCTATGACCGATGCACATTTGTTCAGGAAGGAGCCGGCGCGATCACCGCGCCCATGACACCGAAATCACTCAAACATGGCTACGTGTTCCAGAACTGCACAATCACCGGTGTCGGCGGCTACACACTTGGTCGTCCGTGGGACAATGAACCCCGCTGCTTCTGGCTTAACACCACCATGCTTTCACTGCCTGCCGATAACGGTTGGGGCAGCATGGGTAATCTGATCACCCACTTCTTCGAATATAATTCCATGGATGCCGACGGCAATCCTATAGATCTGAGCAAGCGTACAAACTCATCGACAAGTATCAACAAATATTCTCCCATTCTTCCCGAAGAATATGCCCCATATTTCACAGTCCGCAACGTGCTGGGTTACACTGACAGTTGGGATGCCGAAAGCTTGACAGCCGAATGTGCCGCTCCAAGTGTAACCTACACGGAGCAGTCGCTGAAATGGACCACGGTTGACAGAGCTGCCGGTTATATCATCTATCACAACGGAACACCTCTCACTTTCACAACCGAAAATGAATACGTATTCCCGACGCCCTCTGCCGCTATCATGAAAGCGCCCTATCAGGCAACGGATAATTATAGCGTTGCGGCTATAAGCTCAAACGGTAGCCGAGGCACGATTTCGGACGTGGTTAACAGTGGAAATACAACCGCTATCAGCACAATAGATCTCGATTCAACTGACGAAATTGAATTCTATAACCTTCAGGGAGTAAAAGTTGGCCCGGACGCCAAAGGCATACTCATCCGCGTCAGCACCCTTTCTGACGGCTCACGTTCCGCTGAAAAAACAGTGATTAAGTAACGCCACTCAACGTAGCGATAAAATCCCCTTCATAATTTCCGTGAGGGTGAGGCAGCCAACCCGGCTTCCCGCCCTCACGGTTTGCTTTTCATTACCTACAGCACAAACCGGTAATGACTACTGATAATAAAAGTTATCGAAGTTAAATCCAGTGGTGTAAGAAACGATTTCAAGATCATGGCAGATTTGCTTAAGATCATATTCAATCAGTCCGTCGGCAGTGATGCGTCCACCCCATTCTAATTTGTCGTTGATTTTAATGCTCTTTTCCTCGGGAGCATAACTGAATTCAACCACAAATGACGGGTCTGACTTTGAAACCATTTTAATGGATGAAAAGAGATGCTTATTGTTTTTACGGTTGTTGGGGTCAACTCTGATGCTCTTCACGGGTATAGGAGCGGACAGCGTATTCAGTGACGTCCCTCTATTTGTGGAGCGAAATTCAGACTCGTTGAACATCTTCCACTTTGAATCGGTCACAGACCTTTCAGGCCGTTTGATTTTCATGACCATATATTCAGCGATGGGTGCGTCAGAATTGAATTTGAAATCGAAATCGCCGGTAGTATCCGTAAACTTGTTAAAGAAATTCGGGCCTCGCATGAAGAAGCCGTCTTTGTCACATCCGAGGAATATGGCATGGAAGGTTTTAGCCGATTCCACATAATAGATGAGGATGGCCGCGTAGTCATACTCCGCATCAGGGTTGGCATTTTGTTTCAAATAGCTGGTTAGAACCTCGTAGGCAAAGGGGAGCGGTTCAAGAGTACTGTTCAACCGGCCAATCCGGTCAAGGCCGCGCTCAACAATCTCTACGTCAGAAGTCCACAGGTTTTTAGATTTCAGCCATTTGTGAAAATTCCCAACCTGAATCAGACCACTCCATCCGCGAGCCATGCAGTAGCCGTTTATGGCATCTGACACTATTCTCTCGCAATTACGGTGATCGCCACGGATTTCCGATGCTGAAAGTTGCTTGGTAGGCTCAAGTGTGTTCTGATACTTCAGATATTCCGACATCACATCATAGCTGTCAAAATCCG
Organism: uncultured Staphylococcus sp.; assembly: GCA_964554195.1. Taxonomy (GTDB): domain Bacteria; phylum Bacteroidota; class Bacteroidia; order Bacteroidales; family Muribaculaceae; genus Duncaniella. Next base: position 7,516 of record CAZKNK010000017.1, on the reverse strand, counting down.
GAATCTCACTGTCGGTAGAATTTGCATAGTCAAGCAAAAGACAATAAGCAGCAAGGATGCAGACACCCCCCTCATTAAAGTATGCACGATGGAAAGCTCTCCTATCGCGTGGAATCATCTCAATTCCCTTGCCTTTGCCGGATTCAGGCACGACAGATTGGGGAGTTTTTACAGATTTGTATTTAAAATCCCACTTTGATCCACCTTTCATCATGATGTAGAAATCATTGACAGGCGTTTTCGGTACGGCGATTTTACACAGGCCATTATCAATCACATAAAAATTATCATCAGATGAAGTCACCTCATCAAACCAATTCCACACTCCATCCTTTTCAGTAGGCTTGTACTCAAACCATTTGCTGCCGACCTTTTCAAAATAACCGCCGTCATAGTAAAATTTCTGGCCAAAAGCTGTCGAAACCCATAGCACAAACACAAGCACCAATGCTAATCGACTGACACATAACTTATAATCCGTAAAAATCTTTTTCATAGTTGTAATTTATATGATAATTACAAAAGTAACGAAATTAAATGATTATCACGCATGATAAGAGGATAAAATTCGTTTGCGGAATGGTTATTTGCCATATTTTTAGTAATTTCGCAGTGAAATTCATGTCACTACTCAATTAAAATCATAATCCTTAACAATATATGGCACTTCAATGTGGTATAGTCGGGCTTCCGAATGTAGGAAAATCGACTCTTTTCAACTGTCTGTCAAACGCAAAGGCCCAGTCGGCCAACTTCCCCTTCTGCACCATCGAGCCTAACGTGGGCGTAATCACTGTTCCTGACGAACGACTTAATAAGCTTGTCGAGATGTGCAATCCGCGCAGTGTGGTGCCGGCTACGGTTGAGATTGTCGACATTGCCGGTCTGGTAAAGGGCGCGAGCAAGGGTGAAGGCCTGGGCAACAAATTCCTCGCCAATATCCGTGAGACAGATGCCATAATCCACGTGCTCCGCTGCTTTGACGATGACAACATTACCCATGTCGACGGCACCGTCGATCCCGTGCGCGATAAAGAAATCATTGACTACGAACTTCAGCTCAAAGACCTTGACACCATTGAGTCACGCATAGCCAAAGTGCAGAAACAGGCTCAGACGGGTGGTGACAAGGTGGCCAAGCAGCAGTATGAGGTCCTGAAGAAATATCACGAGGCCCTGCTTCAAGGCAAGCCGGCCCGAACGGTGGAACTCGAAACGGTCGATGACATAAAGTTTGCCAAAGATCTGTTTCTTCTCACTAACAAACCTGTGCTTTATGTCTGCAATGTTGACGATGAGTCGGCCGTTGACGGCAACAAGTATGTCAAGGCAGTAGCCGAGGCCATAAAGGATGAAAATGCTCGTATGCTCATCGTAGCGGCCAAAACCGAGAGCGAAATAGCAGAACTCGACACATGGGAGGAACGGCAGGAGTTTCTGAATGAAATCGGGCTTGAGGAGTCAGGTGTGTCGCGTCTGATTCGGGCTGCTTATGCACTCCTGAATCTCCGCACCTTCTTCACCGCCGGAGCCGACGAAGTGCGCGCATGGACCTTTATCGACGGATACAAGGCCCCTCAGTGTGCCGGCATAATCCACACCGACTTCGAGAAGGGCTTCATCCGCGCCGAGGTTATCAAATATGACGACTATGTGTCGCTCGGAAGCGAAAATGCTGTCAAGGAAGCAGGCAAAATGGCCATAGAAGGAAAGAACTATGTGGTCTGTGACGGCGACATCATGCACTTCCTCTTCAACGTGTGATGAAACATCTCCTCATAATGGCGGCTGCATCGGTAGCGGTCACTGTCACGGCTGCATCTGACCTGACGCTCCGTTCACACCGGCCCGCCATACATTTTGAGGAAGCTTATGTAATAGGCAACGGCAATCTCGGCGCGACGATCTACGGTGGCCCGCAGATTGACTCAATCTGCATCAATGACATCACACTCTGGACCGGCGAACCGGAAACGCACGGTCAGCAACCTGACCTGTCAGCCCGACTGGCCGATGTGCGTCATGCTCTCGAGGATGATAATTACCGCGCAGCCGACAGCCTGCAACGTTTTCTTCAGGGCCATTTCAGCCAGACCTATCAGCCGCTCGGCACTCTTTCAATAGAATATCTTGACAACGGACCAATAACAGACTACTGCCGCGAGCTGAAAATTGACAGCGCACAGGTCAGGACATCTTACCGCAACGGCACATGGACACGAACCACCACCTGCATTGCATCAGCTCCTGACTCGGTAATAATGATACGCATAAGTTCGGCCACTCCGTTTAATGCCATAGTGCGCTTTGACTCTCAACTTCCCCACACTTGCGAGTCAGACAGAAACGGTGAAATCACTGTCACCGGTCACACCGCCTTCAATTCTCTGCCCGGATATTGTGACGAATCCGGACGTTTCAGCTATGACCCTGAGCGCGGCATCAGATTCCGGACCATCATCGCAACCCGGAGCCTCGACGATGACGGACGTGTGGAACCGCAGACCGACGGAGCGCTCCAACTCATCGGGATGCGCGACGCCGTGATTTACGTCACTAACGTCACGTCATTCAACGGCAGCCTGAATGATCCGGCTAAAAACGGGCGCGACTATACGACCCTTGCCCGCAAGCGCATCAATGCCATTAAATCTACCTGCCCTGACTCAGTCACTGCACGACATGCAGCCGACTACTCGAATCTCTTTGGCCGCGTCACTCTTGATCTCGGTCGTACAGAACCAGCACTTAAAACACTTGACACCGACCGGCGGCTCCGACTCTATGCAGATTCACTCACATTCGATCCCGAACTTGAGGCTCTCTATTTTCAATTCGGTCGCTATCTCCTCATTTCATCATCCCGCACTCCGGGCGTCCCGGCCAATCTTCAGGGGCTATGGAATCAGTGTCTCACACCCCCCTGGAGCGGGAACTACACACTGAATATAAATCTTCAGGAAAACTATTGGGGTGCCGAAACTACGGCTCTCGGCGATCTCCATGCCGACGTCCTCATACCGTGGATTGAAAATCTAAGCGTCAACGGCACCGAAACCGCCCGGAAATTCTATGGTGCATCACGCGGATGGGCTGCCGGACATAATTCCGACATCTGGGCCATGAGTTGTCCGGTTGGCGCAGGCGAAGGTGACCCATCATGGGCCAACTGGAACATGGCCGGAGCATGGCTCGTATCACACATTGCCGAACACTACAGATTCACGCTTGACCGCGAGTTTCTTAAACGATATTACCCGGTGCTTAAAGGTGCGGCGGATTTTGTGATGGATATAGCGGTGGAGCGTGACGGCGAACTCATCACTTCACCGTCAACCTCTCCCGAAAACATCTACATCACCCCCGACGGTTACCTCGGCGCCACGCTCTACGGAGCTACTGCCGATCTGGCCATCATGCGTCAATGTCTGCTTGATGCCCGCGAGGCTGCCGAAGTGCTTGATACCGACACCACATTCCGTAATGAAATCACCGGAATATTGGCAAGACTCCGACCGTATCACATCGGAAGCGACTCAACCCTCAATGAATGGTATCATGACTGGCGGAGCGCCGACCCCCGACACCGTCATCAGTCACACCTCTACGGACTATATCCGGGTCATCATGTCACACCCGACAGCACACCCGACATTGCCCGGGCAGCAGCTACCTCACTTGATCTGAAAGGAGAAAACACCACCGGTTGGTCAGCCGGATGGAGAGTATGTCTGCGCGCTCGGCTACGCGACGGCGAAAAAGCATACAGTCAGCTCCGGCGACTGCTACGCTATGTTTCACCACAGAACTACCGCGGACCGGACCGGGTCACAGGTGGCGGAACTTACCCTAACCTCCTTGATGCTCATCCACCATTTCAGATCGACGGTAATTTTGGCGGCAGTGCCGGAATTGCCGAGATGTTGCTGCAATCTGACGGCACCACAATAGCCCTCTTGCCGGCACTGCCGCAAGCATGGAGCGAAGGAAGTGTCAGAGGACTGCGCGCCCGAGGCGGATATATAGTCGACATCGACTGGGCCGAAGGCTCCATTACAAATTACCGTATTACCCCGCTCCCCGGAGCGAAACCGAATCCGGAAGTAATTATCTATGGAAAAAATAAATAAAACCAATGCCGCCCGACTGCTTGATCGCGCCAGGGTAGCCTATCGACTCGTACCCTACACGGTCGACCCCGATAATTTGGCTGCCGAACATGTGGCCGAAGAGCTGTGCGAGGACATTAACCGCGTGTTCAAGACCCTTGTCCTTCACGGCAATCCTTGCGGACACTTCGTGTGTGTGATTCCGGGCAACATGGAGGTTGACCTGAAGAAAGCTGCAAAAGTGGCCGGTGCCAAGAAAGCCGAAATGATTCCTATGAAGGAACTTCTCGGTCTGACCGGCTACATACGCGGCGGATGCAGCCCGGTGGGAATGAAGAAACCATTCCCCACATACTTCCACTCCACAGCCACCGATTTTGAGCGTATCTATGTTTCGGCCGGACAGCGGGGGTTACAACTTGAAGTAGCCCCGACCGACCTGATTTCATTCTGTGGCGCCACTGTAGCCGACATTGCTTCACCCAAGTAATAATTCTGCTTGAAAATGGACTCGTTTGGTACACTATTGAATCTCGTCACATTCGGCGAGTCACACGGACCGGCCATAGGAGGAGTGCTGACCGGAGTTCCTGCCGGTGCTGAAATCTCTGTGGACGAAGTGCAGAAGGCCCTTGACCGCCGGCGTCCCGGCAACTCCCCGCTCACCTCGCAGCGCCGCGAAGCCGACCGAATCGAAATTCTGTCAGGACTTCTGGACGGAGTCACCCTCGGCACTCCGATAGGCTTCATAATACGCAACACTGACAGCAGATCGGATGATTATGACCAACTCGCCGACGCTTACCGTCCGTCACATGCAGACTACACCTACGAGGCTAAGTATGGCCTGCGTGACCATCGCGGAGGCGGACGCGCATCGGCGCGTGAAACAGCCTCACGGGTTGCGGCCGGTGCCATTGCCTCACAGATTCTGCGCAGTTATGGAATCACTGTCACAGCCTTCACCTGCCGGATTGGGACAACGGCCATGTCTGACACCCACCTCTCCCCTGATGCAGAGTCCATCGCAGCCAGCCCGGTGTCATGTCCCGACACAGAAACTTCAATGAAGATGATCCGTGAGATCAAGCTTGCCCGAACGGAGGGGGATACTTTGGGGGGAATTGTGGAATGTGTCGTAACGGGAATGTCTGCCGGAATTGGCGAACCGATTTTCGGAAAACTCCAGTCGCGTCTTGCCGCCGCTATGCTCTCCATCCCTGCCTCCAAAGGATTTGACTATGGGATGGGATTTGACGGAGCCTCGCGTCGCGGTTCGGAAATGATTGACTGTTTCCGGAGCGACTTCTCCACAATCACTAACCATTCAGGAGGGATTCAGGGTGGAATATCAAACGGAGCTGAAATCCGGTTTCGAGTAGCGTTTAAACCGGTGGCAACACTTATGCGCCCGGTTGAGACGGTTGACCGCAACGGCCAACCCGTAACCCTTCAGCCCCGCGGACGTCATGATGTTTGCGTAGTTCCCCGCGCCGTACCGGTTGTAGAGGCCATGTGTTCGCTCGTCCTGCTTGATTCCATGCTCCTTAACCGTGCATCCCGACTCTGACCCATGAAAGCGCCTTATCGCGACTACGCCTCATTTCTGGCTGACCATTTCCAGGGAAAGATGCAGAAAATCTCCGTGAGCGGCGGATTTTCATGTCCAAACCGCGACGGCACAATCTCCACCGGAGGCTGCTCCTACTGCAACAATGCCTCATTCAACCCCTCCTACTGCCGCTCCGGCATGACCGTCAGCGAGCAGATAGAGGAAGGGAAACGTTTTTTCGGGCATAAATATCCTGATATGCGTTATTTAGCATATTTTCAAGCATATACCTCCACCCACGCCGCCACTGCCGATACACTTCTGTCGCTCTACGCCGAAGCACTCGCTGCCGACAAAGTTGACGGTCTGATAATCGGCACCCGCCCCGACTGCGTGAATCCGGAACTGCTTCGGAGGATTTCGTCGCTCGGATGGTGTATGATGGAATATGGCGCCGAAAGTTCACATGACTCAACACTCCGGCGCGTGAACCGAGGTCATAAGTGGGCCGACACCGTCAGAGCAGTGACGGACACAGCCCACACCGGAATGCCCGTAGGACTACATCTTATAATGGGACTCCCCGGCGAAACTCGCCGCATGATGCTTGAAACAGTTGACCGTATCAATGACCTCCCGCTTGATGTGGTGAAGTTTCATCAGCTCCAGATCATTCGCGGAACCCGGCTCGAACGCGAGTTCTCCGCAGGCGCACCAGACATTCATGTGTTTGAGCTTGAAGAGTATCTCGACCTATGCGCCGAGATTGTCACCCGACTCCGCCATGACATAGCCATCGAGCGGTTTGTCTCGCAATCACCTGACTCCCTGCTTGTAGCACCACGCTGGGGAGTGAAAAATTATCAGTTCACCAACCGATTAATCAATCTTATCAATGGAAAAGAAAACAATATTTGACCTTAACCGCGTTGACGTGGCCCGGTTTCGCCGTCAGGAGAAGATGCACCTCACGGTAGTGCTTGACAACGTACGCTCGCTCAACAATATCGGATCCATTTTCCGCACTTGCGACGCCTTTGCAGTTGAGCGTCTCGCCCTGTGCGGCATCTGTGCCTGTCCGCCATCGCCCGAAATCCACAAGACGGCTCTCGGTGCCGAGGACTCCGTGGAGTGGGTCTACTTCCCAACCACCGAGCAATGTATCGAATCTCTGCAACGCGACGGCTACACCATCTGCTGTCTCGAGCAAGTAAAAGGGAGCATATTGCTTCAGGATTTCAATCCGCAGCCCGGACGCCGCTACGCACTAATCCTCGGCCACGAGGTTGACGGGGTGGCCCAGAATGTGGTCAACCAGTGTGACATTTGCCTTGAAATACCGCAAAAAGGCACAAAACACTCGCTCAACGTTTCCGTTTCAGGCGGTATAGCCATCTGGCACTTCTTCCGTGCCATCGGGCTTTGAGTAATCCTTCTCAAAAATATGACCGACCCCGGCGGGCTAAAATGCTCACCGGGGTCGGCTTGTAAAGTAATTATTCAGACGGTTCTGCTTCGCGAGGAAGATTAGCCGTTGATTTTCTTCATGGTTGCGATGAGATCAAGCACCTTGTTAGAGTAGCCGATTTCATTGTCATACCAGGAAACAACCTTTACGAAGGTCGGAGTCAGCTGGATACCGGCCTTAGCATCGAAGATAGAAGTGCGGGGATCGCCGAGGAAGTCGCTCGAAACCACAGCATCTTCAGTGTAGCCGAGGATACCCTTGAGTTCGCCTTCTGAAGCTTCCTTCATGGCCTTGCAGATTTCCTCGTAGGTAGCGGGTTTTGCGAGGTTAACGGTGAGGTCAACTACTGATACGTCGAGAGTGGGGACACGCATTGACATACCGGTC
>CAZKNK010000016.1:4302-33024 GCA_964554195.1 uncultured Staphylococcus sp. | reverse complement strand
CGAAAGCCCTTACCGCAACCGCTCCGTGGAGGAAAACCTTGACCTGTTTACCCGCATGAACGCCGGCGAATTTGAGGAAGGAGCCAGAGTGCTGCGTGCCAAAATCGACATGGCGTCGCCCAACATGCACTTCCGCGACCCGATTATGTATCGCATCATCAAGCATCCCCACCACCGCACCGGAACCACATGGAAAGTCTACCCGATGTATGACTTCGCCCACGGCCAGAGCGACTACTTCGAGGGTGTGACACACTCAATATGCACATTGGAGTTTGTGCCTCACCGTCCGCTCTACGACTATTTTGTTGACGAACTCGCCGATGAGACCTACCGTCCCCGTCAGATCGAATTCAACCGCCTTAATCTCACCTACACCGTCATGTCAAAGCGCAAGCTCTTGCAGCTTGTCAAGGAGGGACTGGTGGCAGGATGGGATGACCCGCGAATGCCGACCATATCCGGACTTCGCCGCCGTGGCTTCACTCCACGCTCCATACGCAACTTCATTGACGCTATCGGTTACACCAAATATGAGGCCCTCAACAGCATTTCGCTGCTCGAACATGCCGTGCGCGACGATCTCAACGCCGTAGCTACCCGCGGCATGGCCGTCATCAATCCCGTCAAGGTCATCATAACGAACTATCCTGAAGGCCAGGTTGAAACCGTGGAGATGGAAAACAATCCGGAAGATCCCGAAGCCGGCACACACAAGATGCCATTCACCCGCGAAATATATATTGAACGCGATGACTTCATGGAGAATCCTCCCAAGAAATTCTTCCGTCTCGCTCCCGACAGTGAGGTTCGCCTCAAAGGTGCATATATAATCAAATGCACCGGAGTGAAGAAGGATGCCGACGGTAACATTGAGGAAATCTACTGCACCTACGACCCCGACACCCGCAGCGGTCTCCCCGGTAGTATGCGTAAAGTCAAGGGTACGCTCCACTGGGTTTCTGCCGAAAAAGCCGTTGATGCTACAGCGCGCCTATATGACCGCCTTTTCTCCGTTGAGAATCCGGCAGCCGAGCCTGACCGCGACTTCCGCGAGATGCTCAATCCGGACTCGCTCAAGGTGGTGGAAGGAATCAAGATTGAACCGTATCTGGCTGAGATAGCCAAACCCGGACTGCCGCTTCAGTTCCAGCGTATCGGTTACTTCACACTTGACCCCGATTCCACACCTGACCATCTGATCTTCAACCGCACCATTGCCCTTAAGGACACATGGGAGAAAATCAAGACAAAATAACGCTATTATTCCAACTTATAAGCACCCCAAGAGCCTTTTGACTTTTGGGGCGCTTCATTTTTGATAACAGTTTATTTATATGTGGCGGATGGGACGGCAAGGGTTGCCGGCGGCAATAGTGTCGACCGGGATTGAGCGGGTGACGACCGAGCCGGCACCGATAGTGACATTGTCGCCGATAGTGACGCCGGGGAGAATGGTGACCGAACCGCCGATCCATACATTATGGCCGATGGTGACCGGTTCGGCCCACTCCACGCAGCGGTTTCGCTCCACCGGATCGGTGGGGTGACAGGCGGTGTAAATGCTGACGTTAGGGCCGATAAACACATTGTCACCGATCGTGACTAGAGCTTCGTCAAGGATAGTCAGATTGAAATTGGCAAAGAAACGCGAACCGATGCGGATGTTGAAGCCGTAGTCACATCTGAATGGCTGATTGACCATGATGTCACATCCGGAGTCAGGTATGATGTTTCTGATCAGCCGGCGAAGCGTCTCGGGTTCAGCGGGTGATGCATCATTAAACATCTTCACTTTCAGCCTTGTCTGTTCAAGCAGGCGGATAAACGGCGGATATGAGGCATCATAAATCTCACCCGAAAGCATTTTGGTCCACTCGGCGGCAAATTTTTCATCACCGGCATATTGAGCGGGTACTTCTATCTCTTTTTTCTCCATTTCTTATATAATATATGTGGCCGGAAGCGGTCGGTTTTGAGATTGTAAAATTAATCATAATTTTTTAACGAAATATTTTGGTGAATTAAAAAAATGCACTACCTTTGCAGTGTACTAATTCTCTAATACACTAATATGGTAAAAATCGAACACCTCACATTCAGCTATCGGCGCAAGCAAACGCCCGTGCTTGATGACTTCACGCTCGAGATAGCCGGAGGAGGCATCTACGGATTGCTTGGCAAAAACGGTACAGGCAAGTCGACTCTCCTCTATCTTATCAGCGGCCTCCTCACACCCAACAAGGGCGAAGTGATGATTGACGGCGTCAATTCGCGCAAGCGACTTCCATCGACACTCGAAAAAATCTTCATAGTTCCTGAAGAATTCGATCTCCCCTCACTTCCTCTCTCGCGCTATGTTGAAATCAACGCGCCATTTTATCCCAACTTCTCTGCCGATGACCTTAAACGCCATCTGCAAACCATGGGAATGAGCGCCGACATCAATCTCGGTCAGCTCTCGATGGGACAGAAAAAGAAAGCATTCATGTGTTTCGCTCTGGCCTGCAACACCCCTCTGCTGCTGATGGATGAGCCGACCAACGGACTTGACATACCGTCGAAAAGCGCATTCCGCCGGTTTATAGCTTCGGCTGTGGATGAGAGCCGCACCGTGGTCATCTCCACACATCAGGTCAAGGATATTGAGCATCTGCTTGACCACGTGATTCTGATTGACAACCATCAGGTGCTTCTCAACAGCAGCGTGGCCGAAATCACAAGACGGCTCTACTTCGGCGTGACCGATAATGCAGCCGAAGCAGCCGAAGCCCGATTCGGTCGCAAGTCACTTGGAGGATTCGAGATAATCACCGACAACCCTTACGGCGAGGACTCTGATATAAACCTTGAGTTGCTGTTTGACTTCGCACTTACTGACAACGAGCGCCTCCACAACCTATTTGCTAACCCTTTAAAACCTTCGACCGATGAATGACACTTTTTCAATGGCCCGCATCAAAATGCTTACAAATAAGATGCTGCGCGAAAACCGAGGCAAGTTATTACTCATGACCGGTGTACTGCTCGGTAGCGTCATCATCATGGCACTTCTGTGTGGCTATTCCTCATATCTTGACTATATTGATACTGATTCCTACAACCCGGATAGAGAAATACATAACGAAATCGCTTTCGGAGTAGGAATGTTGTTTCTTTTCGGCACGATCGCGGCCTCAATGGTTGCGGGCAATATGTCAAGCAAACCGAGCAGACTTTCGGTATTGATGCTTCCGGCTACGACATTTGAGAAATTCATTTTACGACTGACTCTGTTTCTGCCGGTTTTCGTAATTCTCTTTATCGCATCATTCTATCTTGCCGACTTTCTTCGGTTTCTCATGATGAAGTGTCTGCTTACGGGGCAGCCCGGTCATGAAGTGGAGCTATTCAATCTCAGCTATTTAGTAGGTAACGATCCCGACGATATTAAAGTGATATATCTGATATGTTGCGCCGTAATAGTGACATGGTCATTCTTCACACTTGGCTCATCACTGTGGGAACGTAACGCCTATCTCAAAACCCTGTTTGCTCTCGGCCTGATCTATATCGCATATCTGCTTATCGGGATAAGTGTTTCAGAATGGTTCACATATATAGGTCCTTCGGGGGGATTCATAATCTCCCAAGTCAAAGAGGGTGAATTTATTATATACGCCTTTTACACACTTTCCGTCACAGCGGCAATAATCAATTACACACTGAGTTTCTTCAGGTTCCGCGAAAGTGAAATAATCAACAGATGGTAATGAACTTCAAGGAAAACAATAAACCGATCTTTCTTCAGATAGCCGACCGCATCTGCGAGGAAATTCTCTGTGGAAACCTCAACCCGGGTGAACGGATTCCATCGGTCAGGGAATATGCAGCATCCGTTGAAGTCAACGCCAACACTGTCATGCGATCCTACGAGCATCTTTCACAAGCTGAAATAATATTCAACCGGCGAGGAATAGGCTTTTTCGTGTCCGACAATGCCATTGACATTATCCTGACCCGCCGCCGCAAAGAGTTTCTCGAAGGAGAGATTTTTGACTTCTTCCGCCAGCTGAGACTGCTCGGAATCCCGGCCGAAGAACTGAAACAAATGTATCAAAACTATTTAACCCAGCAACAATGAAAACTACAACATATATCATAGCCGGTCTCGCAATATGCGGAGCAGTGGCCTCAGGAGTGGTGGGCGCACTGGGTGCCAGAATAACTAAGGAAATGCCACGGCTCACGTTCACCACAGACCAAATCACTCTGACCTGTCCAACGGCTCCCGTCATTGTCATGAATGAGAATCGCTACCCGTCAGAAAACATTTATGTGAATAACTGCTCTGATTTCACCATCTTCATTGAAGAGTCTGACTCTGTCAGCGCTCCGCAGCTCACCATGTCAGAGACATGGGCCGGATTAATCACAACCGAACTGAAAGACAATACACTATTTATCACTGCCGACTTCCATTCGCTGACGGAATTCTATTCCTCGGTCGGGGAAAAGGAGTGTGCGTGGATTTATCTCGATCCGACCGACATCACACTCACCTTACCCCGAGGAATGGCCCAAAGCATCACCACCAACATCTACGGAGGTAGACCGAAACTGAACCGGATTGAAGCCGATTCACTCGGAATTTTCTCTTATGAGAGTTTTACAGTCACTGATTCCCGTTTCAATCATCTCATCATCGGCACACCGAATACGGAAACCAGATTCACCCGCTATGTTGAGTTGAAGAATGTGAAGTGTCAGTCTACTACCATTGACATATCCTATCATGATTTCAACCTTTATGGATCGGCTCACCTCGGCAATCTAACCCTTAATGCTGACCACCATAAAGGAAGGTCCGAAGAACCGTCAATCTCCATCGGAAATTCAATGGAATATAACGACATCAAGCTGACCGGCAACGTAGACAGTCAGATTCTGATTCCGCTTCGCTCGGGCCAACTACTCGAAAAAGTTAACTGACAGTAATTATCTCCTCAACATACAATAATTCGGTTTGGAAAGCCGGGATAAAGGGTTGGTTGTGAAACCGACCCCCACCTCCCGGCTTTAATCAATGCCACATCATTTTTTTGAAGTGAACGCATCATGGATGCTACGACATGACAAGATTGTTAAATTCAAAATACAACTATAATATGACTATTAGTCGTAATTAGGACTATAAATATCGGAACGGACACTATAGATGGATGGCACTTTTTTCGATTAAAATAGTCGAAATGTGAGGGATTGTGTGTAATTTTGCAACCAAATGGAATTTGAACTCAAAGCAACTGCCCCCGACACCAAAGCACGTGCCGGGATAATCACCACTGACCACGGGACGATTCTCACTCCGGTGTTTATGCCTGTGGGTACTGTGGGCAGCGTCAAGGCTGTCCATGTCAATGAGTTGCGTGATGATGTCAAGGCTCAGATAATCCTCGGCAACACCTATCATCTCTATCTGCGTCCCGGAATAGAAATACTTGAGCGTGCCGGCGGATTGCATAAGTTCAACGGATGGAGCCGCCCCATTCTGACCGACAGCGGCGGCTTTCAGGTGTTCTCGCTCTCCGATAACCGTAAGCTCACCGAGGAGGGCGCCCACTTCCGCTCCCATATCGACGGCTCCAAACACCTTTTCACTCCTGAGCGCGTGGTAGACATACAGCGTTCGATCGGATCGGACATAATGATGGCCCTGGACGAGTGTCCGCCCGGTACGGCTGACCGTCAATATGCCCGCAAATCGCTTGATCTTACCATGCGGTGGCTCCACCGTGGCTGGAAGCGGTTTAATGAGACCGAAGGCAAGTATGGCTACAGTCAGACCTTCTTCCCCATAGTACAAGGGGTTACCTATCCCGACCTGCGGCGCGAAGCAGCGGAGCGTGTGGCCGAACTCGGCGCCGACGGCAATGCCATAGGCGGTCTGGCTGTAGGCGAACCGGTGGAGGTGATGTATGAAATGATTGATGTGGTCAACGAAATCCTACCTACTGACCGTCCGCGCTATCTGATGGGTGTAGGCACCCCGGCCAACATCCTCGAGGCGATAGACCGCGGCGTCGACATGATGGACTGCGTCATGCCCACACGCAATGGCCGCAACGGAATGTTGTTTACCGCCCACGGCATTATGAATATGCGCAACAAGAAGTGGGCCGATGACTTCTCACCCCTTCAGGAGGACGGTGCAAGCGAAGTGGACCGCATCTATACCAAAGCCTACGTGCGCCATCTGTTTATGGCAAATGAAATACTTGCCATGCAGATTGCCTCCATCCACAACCTCGCTTTCTATCTGTGGCTCACATCCGAAGCCCGCCGCCACATTGTAGAGGGTGACTTCAAGAGGTGGAAAACAGAGATGGTAGAACGTGTCACCCGCCGCCTGTAATGTTCAAGATACTCGACCGCTACATAATCCGTAAGTTTCTCGGCACCTACCTCTTCGCCATTGCCCTGATTCTGGCAATCACGATCATGTTTGACATCAACGAGAAACTCGACGCCTTTCTGAAAGCGCCGCTCAAGGCCACGGTGTTTGACTATTTTGTCAACTTCCTCCCCTACTTCGCCAATCAGTTCAGTCCGCTGTTCACGTTCATAGCCGTGATATTCTTCACCTCCAAGCTTGCCGACAACAGTGAGATTATAGCCATGCTCTCGACCGGCATGAGTTTCCGCCGGCTGATGTGGCCCTACATGGTGAGCGCCGCCGTGATTGCCTGCGCCACATATCTGCTGAGTGCCTACGTTATCCCTCCGGCCAACGTAAAGCGAATTGAATACACGAACACATACGTCAAAAACCGCCGTGTGGATTACGGCTCCAACATCCAGCTCCAGGTGGCAAAAGGAGAGATTGCCTACATGAGCCGATATGACAATCTTCAGAAAACCGGCTATAAATTTTCGCTTGACCGCTTTGAGGACAACAAACTTACCTCACGTCTGACAGCACAGTCAATCAAGTGGGATACCCTTCACCGGTGGACAGTGCGCGACTATATGATACGTGACTTCAAAGGTGACCGCGAAGTGATTCGCCGGGGCATCAGACTCGACACCGTGATTCCATTTGAACCGCGTGACTTCCTCATATCCAAAAATGATCACGAAACCATGACCTCACCTGAACTGCGCGACTACATTTCACGTCAGAGAGAGCGCGGCGTGGCCAACATCAAGTCATTTGAGATCGAAAACCATCGCCGCTATGCCATGACGGCAGCCGCCTTCATCCTGACCGTGATCGGAATGTCGCTTTCGTCACGCAAGGTAAAGGGTGGAATGGGTGTCAATATCGGCATAGGCCTCGTGTTAAGTTTCAGCTATATCCTGTTCATGACCGTCACCTCTACGTTTGCCATTTCGGGCCTTACCTCGCCGATGGTGGCCATGTGGATTCCAAACATCCTTTATGCCGTCATAGCCGTGGTGCTTTATTACAAAGCCTCACATTACTGATTGCAGCCGCTGTCACTCCATAAACACGAAATAAACCGCAAGAATCAGGCAGACAAATGCTGCAAAATGATTCCAGTGAAGCGGCTCTCCACGGAAAAACACTACCGTGAACACCGTGAACACTATAAGCGTGATAGCTTCCTGAATCACCTTTAGCTGCATCAGAGAGAATGTGCCGCCATTTTCCCTGAACCCCATGCGGTTGGCAGGGACCTGAAAGCAATATTCAAGCAACGCTATGCCCCACGAGACGAGAATCACCACAATCAGCGGCGTGGCCGATGTGAACACCTTCAGTTGCTGCAATTTCAGGTGTCCATACCAGGCGAAAGTCATGAAAACATTGGCGATGACAAGCATCAATATGGTTATCCATCCGTTCATAGTCAAAACATTTTTATTAACAGTTTCAGAGCGCAAAGTTAGCTAAAAAATCCGTAACTTTGTTGTGTGAAACGAATAGATCAAGCCACCGTACAGCGTATTCTTGACACGGCCGACATTGTGGAGGTTGTGTCAGACTTCGTGAGCCTGAAGCGGCGCGGAGCCAACTACATCGGACTGTGTCCGTTTCACAACGAACGTACGCCGTCATTCTCCGTCTCAAAATCAAAAGGTATCTGCAAATGCTTCAGCTGCGGCAAGGGCGGAAGCCCCGTCAACTTCATAATGGAGCATGAGCAGATGTCGTTTCAGGAAGCGCTCCGCTATCTCGCAAAGAAATATAACATCGAGATAGTGGAACAGGAGATGACTGCCGAGGAAAAGGAGCGTGAGAGCGACCGCGAAAACATGTTTGCCCTCAACGAGTGGGCCATGAACCACTACGAAAAACTCCTTACCGAAACAGCCGACGGGCGAGACATCGGTCTGGCCTATTTCCGTCATCGCGGCATCAATGAGGCTATGATGAAACGCTTTCACCTCGGCTACGCACTTGAGGATAACGACGAACTTTACCGGACAGCCACACAGCGCGGTTTCAGCAAAAAATATCTTCTGGCCACCGGACTCTGTCTCGAAAATGACCGAGGGACTGTCTATGACCGCTTCAGAGGCAGGGTAATCTACCCGGTGCAGACCCTGTCGGGAAAAGTAGTGGCCTTCGGCGGCCGCACACTGAAAACCGACAAATCAATGGCCAAATACGTAAACTCACCCGAAAGCGAGATATATCTCAAACGCAAGGTGCTTTACGGACTCTATCAGGCCAAGCAGGCCATCGTGAAACATGACCGGTGTATTCTTGTTGAAGGCTACATGGATGTCATCTCGATGCATCAGGCCGGAATCACTAATGTGGTAGCCTCGTCGGGGACATCGCTCACCACCGAGCAGATTCAGCTAATCCACCGCTTCACTGAAAATGTCACCGTGATCTATGACAGTGACGCCGCCGGAATCAAGGCATCGATACGAGGCATAGACATGCTGCTTGCGGAGGGCCTCAACGTGAAGGTGGTGCTGTTTCCCGAAGGGGAGGATCCCGACTCATTCGCTCAAAATCATTCCTCCACCGAAGTGGAGCAATATATGGCCGACAATGCCACCGACTTCATCCACTTCAAGACCGCCATACTGATGGAGGGTGTGGAAAATGACCCGATAAAGCGTTCGGCCGCCATAACGGAAATAGTACGCTCCATAGCTAAAATTCCATCTGAAATCACCCGAAACGTATACGTTCAGGAGTGTGCGCGTTCATTCGGCATGGATGAGAAGATGCTCCAGCGGCAGGTTGCCACATATTATGAGCAGAATCTTGTCAAGGCTTCCGATCAGACTCTCCGCCGTGAAGGGAATGCCGACATAAACCGGATGGAGAGGAATGAAAGCTATGAGACGAACGTGCGCCGCGTCGCATCGCCCCACACCCCCGCCGCTCCCACCGATATGGCCGGATTTCTGCGTCCATACGAGATTGGAGTGCTTAGGCTCGCCATCAAATATGGATTATATCCGTTTTGCGATGCTGTGGACGAAAACGGACCAACCGCGCCGATTAGCGTGATTCACTATGTGGCCGATGAACTTGCAGCCGACTCCATCACGTTTTCAAATCCCGACTGCAAGGCGGTGTTTGACGAGGCCCTGCGCATGGCCTCACTCACATGGGAAACTGACTATCAGGCAAAATATCAGGAATTTGAAGAAAAACGCGCCGAAGAATTCAGGCTGGGGATTGATGACATCCGCGCCCGCGCCACCGATATAGGCAGCATTAACTCCATGGAACAGCAACTTCAGGAGCAGGTTGATGCTGATTTCAACAGGAGGCTCGACGATTATGCCTCAAATTATATCTCTCAGGCTCTCATATCTTCGCCCGACAGCGCTATCCGCACTCTTGCCACCGAGTTGATAGTCGACAAATATCAGTTGAGCAAGGTCCACACCAAGTTTGCAAAAATAGAAACCGAGCAGGAACAACTTCTTGACCTCGTTCCGCGCAAAATCTTTGAACTCAAGGATGCCATACTCTGGCTCAGGATTCAGGATGTCAGAGCCTCACTGAAACAGTCAGGCTCAGACTTCGCTGCAACAATGGAACTTCTCGGCCGTCAGAAAGAACTCGAAGATATGCGCCGTGAACTTGCCAAACTCATCGGCGACCGCGTCATCGCCCCGCGCATCTGATCTGCGGTTCACGCTCCACTGCGAACAAGGCGGCGTAATGTTCGCCTGACACTGCTCCACTTGGGGAATATGGCAAACGGACGGACCGGACCATAACTCAGCGCAATACACAGAATTGAAACTATGGCAGCAATCAGCAGCCAACCGTAAATCTCTTTCATCGACACGACAAGAGCCTGCGGCTGCACCATTCCGAAAATCTGACCGAGTGACATGAGATGAATTGACGAGGAGGTGTCGGCGAAAACAGACCCTATATTGGTCATATTCCGGGCCATCACATGGCTGAACCACTCCCCCACCAGCGCCGGTCCGAGAGCGGCACCCATCACTGCGCCGGTGAAGCCATTGATTGTAAGTGCCTGAGGAAACACCTGAAACGGAAGCCCGCTCTGGACTATCGAGGTCAGAAACACTATCGAGATAATGACTGAACCTACACCCCGGCAGAAGAGCGGCACGAAAAGCGCCTCCTTCTCCACACCATAGTCAATCGTGAAATAAAACCATGCCAGATAAAACGCAGCAAACCCAAACCCGATAAGAGTCATGGTCTTATAGCGCCACTTTCGGAGGGCAAATGTGAAATATGTCACCGCACAGCCTACAATTATTCCAGCAAGGACATAAAAATTAAGATCAATCAGATTTGTCTTATCAAAACCCAAAACGACCGCAGCGTAACTGTGTTCAAACACATGCTCGGTGGAAAGGAGAGTGAAAAACACCATATAGATGCAGGTGGCACGGATGACGTTACGGTTTTTCATAGCCCTGAATGAGATATACGGATGTCGGAGGAATGAAGCTCTCCACAAGTTCACGGCCACACACGCAAGTCCGATAATGGTAGCCCCCTGAATCTCGGCAGCCTCCCACCAGTCATAAAAATTACCATAGACGCAGATAAACGTGAACGACAACATGAAGCCGGCCCACAAAGCCGCACCGAGCCAGTCAATGCCGAGCAGCGGAATAAAGAGCGGCGCACGTAACGGCCTAAGAAGAAAACTGACAGCAAGCATCATCACGGCAAGCAAAATCACCATAACACCGTGCATATACTCCCACTCGAAATGAAATGCAGCATAAATTGAAGCTATGCCGCTGAGCTGAATCACAGAATCAACCACAATGTAGACATAACAGAAGAACACCGCCATGTCACGCACCGGAGTGAGCCACAGTTGAATAGTGGAGTTGCAGGCAAGAGTTGCCTGCATCCTGAACCATCCCGCCACGAAGCAGGTGGCAACGAGAAGCGGTACATTGTCCGTAACAGCACCGATTATGTTTGCCACAATCATCACCGCACCGCAAACAAGGAGCTGACTACGGGTGGAGAAGCGGAATTTGATGCGGAACATCACCGCAAAGTTGATAGCCATGCCGACGAGTGATGCGTAACCGGCCATCAGTATATCCTCCTGCATCAAGGCTGTGGTGCCAACCATGTCGGTGGCCGCAGCAAGATATATTCCGCCCGAAAACTGCACCACAAGCACGAAAATGATAAACAGCCACGGCTTGAGTCTGCGCGGCACCCGGTCAGTGACTTCGGGAATATCAAAAGGTCCTTGCGGACTGTTCCAGCCAGCCATAATCAGTAACGCACTTTACATTCCACATTCATTCCGGCACGGAGAAGAACCATCTGTTCAGGGGTGTTGTCAGCTGTAAACTCTATCCTGACCGGAACGCGCTGGCGCACCTTGACGAAATTACCGGCAGAGTTATCCTGCGGCATGAGTGAAAGACTGCTGCCTGTGGCCGTGGAAATTGAGCCTACACGCCCGTGAAACACCACTCCGGGGATGGCATCGACATCAATCTCGACCTCGCTCCCGACGTCAATATGCCGTAGCTGAGTTTCCTTATAATTGGCTGTCACCCAAACGTCGGCTGAGTCAACAATGTCGAGCAGCGTCTGTCTGGGTTGTACGAGCTGACCTTCCCTGATCTCCTTGCGTGAAGTGTATCCGTCGCATGGAGCCACAATGACACAGTAGCTCAGATTTAATTCAGCCGTGGCCAGCAGAGCGGCGGCAAATTCGATTCCGGCTTCTGACTGCGAGATGCGGCTTCGATTGAGTTCCACTACTTTCCCGGAAGCTGACTTGCGCCGGTCAAGCATCTCATAACGAGCTTTTTTAGCCTCATAATCAGTCTTGGCAGCGTCATATTGGCTGCGGGTGACGGCATCCTTGTCGAGCAGACGCTGATAGCGCGAAAGTTCGGTCTCGGCAAGGTCCATCAGCACTTTGGCCTCGGCAAGCGAAGCATCACTCACCTCCACATCAGCCGCTGCCGAAACAACGCTATGATCGGCCACCCCCCTGCCGGCCAGAGCATTCTGATAGTCGGCATTCGCGCGAGCCAGAGCGAGACGGAGATCCGAATCGTCAATCACCACAAGTGTGTCACCCCTGCTGACTTTCTGAAATTCCTTGAACCTGATCTCCTTTATATAACCTTGAACACGGGCATTGACCGGCACGATCTGACGAACCACGCGGGCATTATCGGTAAACTCCACATCGCCGGGATGATAAAACCTGCTGCAAACCCAAATTACGGCAATGGCGGCAACGATGGCTGATAGGATGTAGGAGATGATTTTTTTAGTATGATGTTTCATATTTTTCCGGAAGTAAAAAGAAGTTTATAGTAACAGTAAATGATATTGATTCGGGCATTGACAAGCTGCTGTCCGGCATCGAGACGTGAATTTGCCGCATCGAGCAGGTCGGTGATCAGAGCCATGTCGGCAGAATAGCGCGTGACTGTAGTGTCATAGTTCCGCTCGGCAAGTTCCAGACTTTTCTGCCGGCTTTTAAGTTCCTCATAAGCTTCGAGATAACGGATATTATCGGCACGTACAGCCAGTTCCAGCTCCTCATCAACAGCCTCCAGTTGTTCGCATGACCGCCGTGTGGCAACCTTGCTACGGGCAAAAGTGCGGTTTGACTTATAGAGCGACGAAATGTTATAGTTAACCCCTATTCCCACGAACCAATAGCTCAGGTTACGGTTTATCGGCGGAATCTCCACCAGAATAGGTCCGTCGATGTTCCACCCAGCATGAAGCCCGATTTTAGGGAGACGGTCGGCCCGTGCAAGAGCCTCGGTGCGCCGGCTTATGTCTACACCGGTGCGGGCCATTGACAAAACGGGAGAATTTAATTTTGCTTCATTTTGCCACCAGTTTTCGGTGTTGACAGGCAAGCTGCGGTCAAGGATGGTCGAGTCAGGGACCACCACCATTCCGTCAGGCAACCCTGACGTGGCAACAAGATTTGAGTTGATGATTTCAAGGGTATTATCTATCCTTATCAGTTCAAGCTCAAGATTTGCAACAAGAAGTTCGTAACGGGTAATGTCGTTTCTGATGGCTTTACCTTCCTCATAGCGGGCATTCATCTCAGCAAGTACCTTTCGGGCAGCATCAAGATTTGCGTCGACAACCCGACGGATATTGGCATATTTATAGAGGTCGAGATACATTCCTGCAAGTTGAAAGCGGATGTTGTCTCGCTTTAAGTCGGCAGCATAGCGCGCAGCTGTGGTTTTGAGTCCGGCTATGGCTATGGAGTTAGTCACGACTCCCCCGGTGTAGACAGGTTGGTTGACGCTGACCGACAACCCGGTGCCAAGATGTGGAATGGATGCCCGTTGGAAGTCGGAAAAATCACGTTTGGTGGTGAATCCATCAGCTATATAGCTTAATGATAGTGAAGCATTTATGTCAGGGAGTTTGCCTGCGCGAGCCACACTTATCTCCCGCTCGGCCTCATCAAAGGCGGTGAGCGATGGACGTAACTCACGGCTGCCGGATTCGGCAGAGGCGAAAATTTCCTCAAGAGTGACCACCGTTTTTTGCGCAGCAACTACCCCGCTGCCCGACAGCGCTGCAACAAACAGCACCGTGAGCAATCGAAGATTGTTCATAATGAATGGTTTATGGATTGTGAAAAATGTGATTATACTAATCCGGTCAATCAACCATGACATACCGAACTAATGCCATCGGTCTTAATCCGACAGATGACATAAATAAAAAAACGGCTCAGGCCGTAGTGAGACCGGAAGCTGTACTTTTCCAGTTTTCAAGAAAGCCCCAGTTTCTGACAAACGGTGCTTGGAATAAAGTAATCGAATCTATATCAATCATATAAGTGCAACTCTTTTTGAATTGCGCAGCAAAGTTACGCAAACTTTTTCATTCAGCCATCCATCATTTCCGATTTTTTCAGGCTACTCACAGACTTTAAGTCTAATCAAGAATCTCCCGAATTCGGTCAAGTGATTCTATAAAATATCTGAAACCGAAATTATGTTGAGATGCTTCGCGCAACTGCTTTGGTTTTCGCAGAGACCGAAGAATTCTCTCATAGACCGGTTGCACCTGCTCAGCGTTTTTATTATCTTTGTCAATATACCCCTCACCTTTGAGCAAACGATTGATCGTGGCCACACACGAATCAATTTTACAACAATGCCTGTTATCATCCGTTAGAAATGGAATTAGCCAACATTCTGTTTCATGGATTGCGATGGCAAACAATAATTTATCTTTGTCGAAGTTAGAATGCACAGTATTTAAAAGTAAATTCATTACCGCTTCGTGAAGTGACTCCTTATCATCAAATTCCGATGAAATTCCATACTGGCTTCTCACATCCGTGTCAATATGGACTATGATGAAACTGCATCCTTCCTTGACAGCCTCATCAATCATCCGGTCATTTCCCTTAATGTATTCAAGGACACCTTGCCATGAGCCGAATCCATCCTGTTTGCCGGCAGAAGTCTCTTTGGGCTTCAAAGGGATGACATAAACATCCTTATCTTTCAGATAGCGTTCGGTAATATATTTCAGAATGCGGTAGTCAGAAATTCCTTCGCATACGATTCCGATTTTCTTACTCATTCCGCGCTGATTAAAAGTTATCTGGCAGACCACCTATAAGACCGCTCATCCATAGCTGTGACAGTTTCATGGTGCGATCCTCCCTATAAGGAATTCTCTCGATTCGTGTATGACCGTCAATGTCACGTCTTGCCACAAATAACCTGACATCAGGATTTTCAAGATTCAGTCCGTCAAGTACAAATGGGCTGTGAGTAGTGACAATCACCTGCTTATCATTCTTAAAACTTGTATCAACAAGATATTCCGTCAGCTTCGTAACAAGTTTGGGATTAAGCGCGGTTTCGATGTTATCTATTGCAAAGAAAGCCGGTGTGTCGTCACTATTAAACAGGGTAAGATAAAAAAGGATGAACAAGAAACCCTCATTTGTGCTTCTCTGATCAAAATAGTGGAGGGAGTCACTCAGATACTTGTCTCCGATTGAGAGTTTATACTCATTTTGCATTAAGTCATCCGGAATTTTAAATCCGTCAAACCAGTCAAGAACTCTTAGCCCACTATTCAGTTCACTGAAAAAGTCCACATTCTTCTCTTCGGCTACCTCCTTTAGATATTTGAGCAACCCCTCGCCATGAACGCCGAGTGGAAAAATAGTTGTATCAAAAGCTTTACGAAGATAATGTTCAGTCGGTCTATATGTCAAGAAATTACTCAACCCATTGACTGGAGTATTTATTTTCTCCAACAGCTTAACCAGACTCTCGATAGTCTGACCATCCTCAGCCAAAAGCTTATTCAGTTCTTGAAAATTTTCTTGCGCACTTTGACTTAATTCCTCCGGATGGGAGAGAACAGTACTTAGTCGCTCAATTACAAACCGCGAAACATTTACCCAACTTTTCAAGGAGTCATTATAACGTATCTGACATAAAATGGGATGTTTGTCGTTTTCGACCTCAATTCGGATTAAATCTTTCGATTCATCTTCATTGCCAGAATCCGCTTCTTCATCATCTTCATCAGGAAATCTATTGGTCATAAATTCCGGATCAGATACTCGAATGTCGCGATTTCTCAAATACTCGTAGTCGAGTTTATTCTCGGAAGCAGCTCCGGCAAATGCTATTGCTTCAAGAATATTTGATTTACCACATCCGTTCGGCCCGATAATAACGTTAAATTTGCCTAAAGGGATTGTAAGATCAACAATCGATTTGAAATTTCTAATATTAATCTGATTAATCATGCTGTCGGTTTGACTGATTACATGGCAAAGTTACTTATAATTATTTACTTAAGCAAATTGGGTAAAGCCGGTTTTTGGATAAGGGATTAAGGAAGTTTCACCCCGCGGGTGGGGCGGGGTGAAACGGATAATTGGCGGTTTGACAGGGTCAGTATTCCGACAGATTAGAATCAG
The DNA here is from genome assembly GCA_964554195.1 of uncultured Staphylococcus sp. Lineage (GTDB taxonomy): Bacteria > Bacteroidota > Bacteroidia > Bacteroidales > Muribaculaceae > Duncaniella. The sequence continues at coordinate 16,627 of CAZKNK010000016.1, read as the reverse complement.
GGTTATGTAAATGATTATTATGAAAGGTCTGACATCATTTCAGCTCCTTACCGGCGCTGAATGCATCACCGGCACGAGAGCCGAGTGCAATATATGAGAGATGAACGGGGTCAAAGGTGATAAGATTCATCTTCTCGACATCCGGCTTGCCGTCAGGTGCAAGATATTCATCACGGCAGAGGATGCTGACTATTTCGGCAATAAGATAATAACCGGTTTCGGATTCGTGAATTTTTTCCTTTACGCGACATTCCATTGTCATAGGAAAACATGAAAACACAGGGGCATTGACGGTTTCACCTTTTTCAGCAGTCCACCCTGTCCGGGCCATCTTGTCGGCATGTTTGCGACCGCTCGCAATACCTACATAGTCGGCGGCAGTTAGGGTTTCGACCGTAGCGAAAGCCACAGTAAATTCTCCGCAACGGGCAAGATTGTCAGTGGTCTGATGACTTCCGAGTGAAATCATGAGTTCGGTTTCATTCCACTGTCCTCCCCACGCGGCGTTCATGGCATTTGGAGTACCGTCAGCGTTGTATGTTCCGATGATTAATACGGGCTGGGGAAGCACCCAGGCCTCAGGTTTGAATTTTTTCATTGCAGAGGTTAGTTATATTTGTATGTTGTTATATGGTTGCTCATAGTCCACTGACAAAATTACAAAAAACCAGTTATAATCCAAGTTTCATTTCCTTTCAGACTCAAGAGCAGCCAGACCACGTTTTACCTGACGCTGAGCGGCAGAAACTCCGGCCGACATTTCGGTTGCCTCCATGATGTCGAGCTGAACTTTCAGCTCACCGGTCAGTTCGGGATAAAACCGGCAGTGTGCAAAAGCCAATTTCAGACATAGCGCCCTGATGCCGTATGGTTCGGTGGAATTGATTCGGCTCAGGCAGAAGTCAAGCAGGTCGGACCGCACATCCTCCTTGCAGAGAGGCATCGACTCAATCAGAGTGAGCGCGAGGCGACGTTTCCCGACATGAGGGGTTGTCAATGCAAATCTGATCAACTCTTCGCGCCGATGATACAGCCAGATCCTGTCTGTGGCCCGAAAGTGAGTCATCACCCAAAGGGCATTGAAACCTATACGGTCATCCGGATGAGAGATAAGCGACAACAGTTGCTCCTTCAGGTGATTCCCAGACACACCCGAACACAAGGCACTCAGACGAGTCACCTTGTCACGCCCGATTCGGACTGAAAGCTCGGACCGGAGATCGGCTAATGACATCACATCAGCGGATTCGGTCAGCCGAACGGAGCAGATTGTAGTCGTGTCTGATTCCGCGCACACCAAGCCACTGAAAAATCAGTGAAACCACCGGAAGCACACACCACCATGACAGCACCGCCTTCTCGGGCGCAAGGCTGATGAAAGTGATATAGGCCACAAGCGCGCAGCTTATCAGCGTCAATGTCATGCAGAAGCAGAGAAACTTGCGCTGAAGAGTCAGGTTATTGTAAAGGAACAGATCTACAAAAATGAAAAGAGCCGACAATCCTACAGGAATAAAAATTCCAAGTTCATCAAACGGACGCAGAGCTACCGTTCCTACCTCCGCACCTTCTTCAATAGCGACCTCCATAGTCAGCATGGGGACAAAGGCGAAAACACACATCAAAACTGCGGCAATAAAAATGTAAAGTGACTGAATACGTTGGATTTGCATACCGTAATAACTTTAAAGGTTGTTTCTATTTCCACAAAGTTACCGATATTTCATGAATCACACCAACAATTTTCAACCGAAAATGAGTAAATTTGTAAAAAATTTCAGCAAAAAGATGATCATGAACTCACGTCCTCTGATAATGATAAGCAACGATGACGGCTTTGACGCCCCCGGCATCGGATTTCTCGCCCGCATAGCGTCGGATTTCGGCGATGTGGTGGTGGTGGCGCCCGAAACCATGCAGTCAGGCAAGTCATCGGCCCTGACATTCAACGCACCGCTGTTTGTCAGGGAACAGCACCCGATTCACGGTGCTAAAGTCTACAGCATAAGCGGCACTCCGGTTGACTGCGTCAAACTCGGAATGCACGCCGTGCTTGACCGTCGGCCCGACCTGATGCTCTCCGGAGTGAACCACGGCTCAAACGCCGCTATCAACAACATTTACTCAGGCACTATGGGCGCGGCAATGGAGGCATGTGTAGTTGGCATTCCGGCCATCGGATTCTCACTTCTCAACCATTCGATGGATGCCGACATGAATCCGCTGGAACCGTTTATCAGAAAAATCATCGGAAAAGTTCTCTCTGACGGTCTGCCCGAAGGAATATGTCTGAACGTAAACTTCCCCGCAGTAGAGATAGTGGCCGGTCTTAAAGTGACACGCGCCGCATCAGGCTACTGGAGCGAGGAATATGCCGACTACTCCACACCTCACGGTTCGCCGTTCTACTGGCTTACGGGCAACTTCATCAACACAGAACCTGACAATAGCGACACCGACGAATATTGGCTACATAAGGGATATGGCACCATTGTGCCGATCCGTCCCGATCAGACTGCCAAAGACATGATTTCGGTACTCGGCTCACTTGCTGAGTGAGCTGAACCGACGCCGCCCCTTAAGATAATATTCCAACAGGATATTTGGCCGCTCCGGCAAGAGATTCTTGTCAGGGTGAGAGGTGTAATGCTTCCTCATTGAGGCAAAATCACGGTGAGCCTTCCAGATGGCCTTGGCATTTGCAAAATCCAATCCGAGCGCAAATTTCACAAACGCAAGAGTGTCAAGCAGACGTCGCACGAACAATTTCCCCTTTCTGACCGAGTCAGGCAGATTCTTGTGGAGCATGAGCAGATTGTTGCGGAAATTCAGGTAAGTCTTGCGAGGATTTTCGGCCGGCAGACTTCCTCCGCCAAGATGATAAACACTCGCCCGAGGCTCACACCAAACCGTTCCGCCATCAAGTTTCATACGCCAGCACAAATCAATCTCCTCCATGTGGGCAAAAAAGTCCTCATCAAGACCACCGGCAGCCAGATAAGCCCCGTTTCTCACCATCATGGCCGCTCCCGAAGCCCAGAAAATTTCCATCGGCGTGTCATACTGCCCCTTATCTGCCTCCACCGAATCAAATATGCGTCCGCGGCAATAGGGATAACCGTTGCAGTCAATAAAGCCTCCGGCTGCTCCGGCATATTCAAACCTGTCATGCTCACGGTGGCTCAGAATCTTGGGCTGCACCGCCACAGCATCAGGATGTGACTTCATAAACTCATGCAGCGGCGTGATCCAGTCACTGTCAGCCTCCACATCGGAATTAAGCAGAATTGTGTAAGGATATTCTCCGGCAACCCGGGCCACCGCGAGATTATAACCCTTTGCGTAACCGTAGTTACGGTCAAACCGAATCACCTTGACTTGCGGAAAATTCTCCGACAGCCACTCAAGCGAATCGTCATCAGACCCATTATCGGCCACAATCAGATCAGCAATTCCCTCCGGAATATTGGCAGCAACGGATGGAAGGAACTTCTCAAGCAGATGCTTCCCGTTCCAGTTAAGAATTATGACCGCTATTTCTTTTTTGAAATTTTTCATGCGAGTTATCATCGGCAAAAGTTACGGGAATCTTCCACCGCTTGTGGCTCCAGAGCCATATCGAAGGATTGCGGCGGATGGTGGTTTCAAGCAGAGAGGCGTATGCATCGGTCAATTCATATTCGCCTGTCATAGAGGCATCCTCGGCCATAAGGCGGGTTGTGATCCGGTAGTGTCCGCGTGAAAGCTTCTCCATGTCCCAGTAAATCACCGCCATCTTTAGCCGGCGGGCAAGTTGCTCGGTGCCGGTGATGATAGCTGTGGGGTGATTCAGAAACTCCACCACGTGAGTGACGTCGCCGTGGCTCGGCTTCTGGTCACTCATAAATCCCGTAATGGAGGGCAATCCTGACTTTCTTACGGTCAGAAGGTCACGAAGCACGGTTGACTTCGGGAAAGAACGAGAACCGAACCGGCTCCGCAGATGAAGAAAATATTCATCGAAAAACCGATTGCGCAACGGACGGTAGACCTGAGCAAACACAGCCCCGATGTCAGGTTTGCGACAGGTGTGAAGCGTGATTGACGGCGCCCACTCCCAGTTACCGCAATGAGAGAAGTAAACCACTATCGACCGTCCCTCATCCATCAGCCGGTCAATGATTTCGGTCCCGACAAACTCCATTCTTGCGGCCATCTGCTCATCCGAAATATGGTTAAGCTTTATGGTTTCAACAAAATAATCGGCGAAATTTCTGAAAAACTCCCGGGTGATGCGGTTAATCTCCGTGGCAGACATCTCCGGAAATGACTCCCGCAGATTTTTCTTTACCACCTTTACCCTATATCGGACCACATAATATAAAATGAAATAAATCACGTCGGCCACCACATAAAGCGCCCCGAACGGAAGCCTTGACAGCATCCCGAAAAGCCACTTCAGCGGAAAAGACCTCCAATCGTTCATACAATCACCTCCCCCTTCATCACTTCGGGCATATCATCTCCTGCACTGAGCCGGCAGTCAACAATAGTGTTGGCCAATGCAGGGTCAGGAGTCACTTCAACCCTCAGATAATTGTCAGTAAACCCGCTCATGGTACCGTCGGCGGCAATATGCTCCAGAAGTACCGGACGGACAGCCCCGACAAACCGGGATGCAAAACCGAGCAACTTACTGTCAGACACGGCAATCATCTCAGCCGTGCGGCTATGCTTCTCCTCCTGACTTACCTGATGGTCAATCTGAAGTGCTTTAGTCCCGGGCCGCTCGCTGTAGGTGAACACATGCAGACGCGAAATGTCAATAGACTCCACGAAACGCTTCGACTCATCAAACAGTTCCCGAGTCTCACCGCGCGCACCAACTATCAGGTCAACACCTATAAACGCATCCGGAATCACACACCGGATCTTTTCAATTTTATGACGGAACAGGGTCGTATCGTAGCGGCGGTGCATCAGCCGAAGCACCTCATCGCTACCACTCTGGAGCGGAATATGAAAGTGTGGCATAAACCTCCGCGAGCCGGCCACAAAATCAATCAGTTCATCCGTGAGCAGATTCGGTTCAATGGATGAAATCCGGTAACGCTCTATACCATCCACTTCGTCAAGCGCACGACACAGATCAATAAATCTGTCATCACGTCCCTTACCGAAATCGCCTATATTAACACCGGTCAGGACAATCTCCTTTCCCCCTTCGGCCGCTACACTTCGCGCCTGATCAACCAATTCGCTGATCATAGGCGACCGGCTCCGTCCCCGGGCCATAGGGATGGTGCAGTAGGTGCAATAATAGTCACAGCCGTCCTGCACCTTAAGGAAATAGCGCGTACGGTCGCCGCGCGAGCATGAGGGTGTGAATGCACGAATATCGCGCACGGGAGTGATTCGGCTGACAGATTCACACCGATCCTCCCCCTCAAGAAATGTCATGATATAATCGACCAACTCAGTCTTGCGGTCATTTCCAGCCACAATCTTCACCCCCGGCAAACTACCGACAGCGTCAGCTGACAACTGGGCATAACATCCTGTCACGGCAATGACCGCCTGCGGAAACCGACGGGCAAAAGAACGAATGGTCTGACGGCACTTCTTCTCGGCAAGCTCCGTCACGCTGCATGAATTGATCACAATAAGATCAGGCATCTCATCGGACGCGGCACGCGAAACCCCTCTCTCGGAGAGCAAGCGCGCTATTGTCGATGTCTCGGCAAAATTAAGCTTGCATCCGAAAGTATGGTATATGGCCGTAAGCCGTCGGGCTGATCCGCGGTCAATCATTTTATCAGAGGTTCAATCGTTGGAAAAATTTCAGGAGAGGATGTGAGGACGCTGATGTTGCGGTCATGCCGGTAATGCTTCACCACCCCTCCGGCCTCTTCGAGAATGAGCAGTCCGGCAGCCACATCCCATTCATGCAGGTTCATCTCCCAATATGCGTCAAGCACACCGGCAGCCACATAACAGATGTCGACTGCCGCCGAGCCGAGTCGACGCAGACCGCGCACACGCGGAAGCACCCGCGCCACATTGTCGAGATTATTGTCAGGATTAGTATCCTTATCCACCGGAAAACCGGTCGAAACCACTGCACGATCAAGCCGGTCATTGTGCTTCACCTTTACAGGACGTCCGTTGAGAAACGCCCCCTCGCCTCGGACAGCGGTGAAAAGCTCGTCAAGCACAGGAGCGTAGACCACTCCAACCACGGTTTCCCCCTTATACTCAACTCCGATAGACACCGCACAGATTGGCAGACCGGCCGAGAAATTGGTCGTACCGTCGAGCGGGTCAATCACCCAACGGTAGTCGCTCTCCGAATGGAAATCCGCTCCGCTTTCCTCCGAAAGAATGGAATGAGAGGGATAGAGCGAATGGATGCGGTCAAGAATCAGAGCCTCACACTCACGGTCAGCCACAGTGACAACGTCGGCCTCGTTATACTTAGCCTTCACATCCAGCGAGTCACTGCGAAAATGGCGCTGGATAATCTCTCCGGCGCCACGAGCCATATCTATGGCATCGAACAAAATATTATTTATGTCACTCGACATTTTCAGCTTTGATTGGGATTGGACGGTCAAGAATCTGCTTGAACGAAATGAGTGTCTCCGTACGTCCACCTCCAAGTTCCTGAATCTGTCCGCGGATAAGTTCAAGAAGATGGCCGTTGTTTCTTGCAAAAATCTTGGCAAGGATGTCATACTGCCCGGTGGTGCAATGACACTCCACCACCTCCGGAATTTTCATCAGACTCTCCACAACATCATTATATTTTGCGGGATCATTGAGGATGAAACCGATGTAGGCACAAGTGTCGTAACCGACGGTGGAAGGTTCGATTTTGGATTCAAACCCTTTAATCACTCCCGACGAGGTGAGCTTCTGGATGCGCTGATGGATTGCCGCACCCGAAACGTTGGTTTCGCGGGCTATTTCAAGAAACGGTTTTCTTGCGTTGTTTGACAGCATTTCGAGTATTTTAAGGTCGAGGCTGTCGAAATTTTGACGTGACATATAAAAATTAAATCACTGAAAAGTGTGTATGGTTAGAATTTGGTTATCTGTTGAATTGTTACAATTAGCTACAAAATAATGGCCGATGATGTAAATTCGTTGCAAAATTACTCATTTTTCCTAACCAATCCAAAAAAATTAACGTCATTTTGTTTCTGCCATGCACCGTTCGTATCTGAAAGCAAGGATGTGTGTACGGTTAATTTGAATCAACCGGCGCAAGAGCATTACAATTTTTCGCTCTGTCAAATTTCACATGCGCCCGGGCCGGCCCCAAAATCTTCCACAAGAGCCAAAACAGGACTAACGCAGGTACGGTTATAATCAAAACATAAACCGAACCGTGTCCGATATGTTCAAGAGTGTCTGAGGGAAATAGGTCTCTGATTAATGAGACAACTATTGTGACCGCAGTTGCAATAATCATCAAGGCAAACAGTGTCCAAATAATATAACTGCGCACCTTTAGAGCCTTATGGCATTTAGGGCAGATCTTGACATTGAATTTTCGCTTGGTATCAAGATAATAAGTTTTATTAAAATTCTGACCAACATATTCCCTGTTGACAAGTTCCTCCTCCTCACGGATGGCAGACCACGAACGACTCTTGGACCACCGGCAATAGGGACAAGTATAATCTGCTGTGTTACTGTTCATAGCGTATATATTCAATGGATTTATTATAAATCGGACTGTCAGGAAAGAAATTGCTTCCCGACAGCCCGAAAATGTAGGTGTGCTAAAATTATCGGCCCGGGGATTATTCCACCGTCCAGGTTTCGCCGGAAAGAATCATGTCGCGGAGCGAGCCGAAATTCTTACGCGAGCGGACTTCGGCTATCTGGGCGTCGATTTCCTCATTATATACGGGCGAATCAACGTCGCGGATCACACCCAAAGCCAACGGCAGCGAAGTGCCGTCCATCATTGCAAGCTGCTGATGAAGGAAATTGCTCTGCGTCCGGGCGTCGTGAACAAGAACATCGTCCATCGTGTAACCGTCCTCGCCCACCTTAACGGCTTTAAGTAGAAAACCGTCGCGCACGAGTCCGTACTCCTTATCCATGCCGAAAAGCATCTTCTCGCCGTGAACCAGATGAATGGTGCGCTCGGCGCGATGCTCGCGGTCAGTGATGAAATTATGTATGCCGTTGTTGAAAATCACGCAGTTCTGAAGAATCTCAACCACCGACGTACCCTTATGACGGGCTGCGGCAACAAGCACTTCCTGTGAAATATTAAGCTCCACATCGATGCTACGGGCAAAGAAATTACCACGGGCGCCAAACACGAGTTCAGCAGGGATAAACGGATCTTCAGTGGTGCCGTAAGGTGAGGATTTCGACACAAAACCACGGTCAGACGTAGGAGAATACTGCCCTTTGGTAAGACCATAAATCTTGTTGTTGAACAGAATCATGTTGATGTCGACATTTCGGCGGACAGCATGAATGAAATGGTTTCCGCCGATGGCCAGACCATCGCCATCGCCTGAAATCTGCCATACGGTCATATCGGGCCGGGCCACCTTGAATCCGGTAGCGATAGCGGCAGCCCGGCCATGAATGGTGTGAAAACCGTAGGAAGCCATGTAATAAGGAAGGCGTGACGAACAGCCGATTCCGGAGATTACGGCAGTCATATAAGGCGGTATGCCGAGCGTGGCCATAGCCTTATGAAGCGTGTTGAGAATGGCATGGTCGCCGCATCCCGGACACCAACGTACACTCTGGCTGCTCTTGAAGTCGGATGGTTTATATGAATTGTTTTCCATAACGGATCTAAAGTCAATTAGTGTTAAGCTCTTAAAGTGTTACTTCAGATTTGCAAACATAAATACGCATGCGATAAAATCTGATTTACAGAGTATTGCGGTTAAACATTAAACTCATGATTCAACCAGCCCCTTCACGGCATCCACAATTTCACCGACCATGAAAGGCTGGCCTTGAATCTTGTTGATGCGATCAATTTTCACATCGGGGAAGCGTGACTGGAGATAGTCGGCAAACTGACCTGTGTTCAGTTCGGCCACGATGACCCGTTTGTAGCGGCGAAGCACTTCGCCTGTATTGGCAGGAAGCGGATTGATGTAGGTGAAGTGGGCGAAAGCAATAGGAGTGCCGGAGCAGTTGAGTTCCTTAGCAGCCGTGCGGAGGTGTCCGTAAGTACCGCCCCAACCCACAAGAAGCGTGTCAGCGCCGGACGGGTCAATCACGTCAAGAGCCGGAATAGAGTCAGCGATACGAGCAATCTTCTCACGGCGTGCCATCACCATGCGCTCATGATTGACGGGGTCAATGGATATGGCACCCGTATCATAATTCTTTTCAAGACCTCCTATGCGGTGAGCCGCGCCCTCCATGCCGGGGATAGCCCAGTAGCGGGCCATGGTCTCGATGGCGCGTTTATATGGATGCCATCCCTCAAGCAGTTCCGGTGTGAGCAGCGGGGGATGAATTTCGGGAAGTTCGTCACTTTCGGGGATTCGCCATGCCGAAGCTCCGTTGCCTATGAATGCGTCGCTTAGCATGATGACGGGTGTCATATACTCCATAGCGAAGCGTGATGCTTCGAAAGCCATAGTGAAGCAATCAGTCGGCGATGCAGCTGCGACCACAGCTACGGGCGACTCACCGTTGCGGCCATATAGAGCCTGCATCAGGTCAGTCTGCTCAGTTTTGGTAGGAAGTCCGGTGGAGGGTCCTCCGCGCTGCACATCAATCACCACAAGGGGAAGTTCGGCAATCACGGCAAGCCCGATGGCCTCACTCTTGAGAGCCAGACCGGGACCTGAAGTGGAGGTGACGGCAAGATCGCCGGCAAATGAAGCACCGATCGCCGAACAAACTCCCGCAATCTCATCCTCCATTTGCAGAGCCTTCACGCCCAAATCCTTACGCTTGGCAAGTTCATGAAGAATATCGGTGGCAGGGGTGATGGGATAGCTGCCCAAAAACAGCGGACGGCCCGACTTTTCCGAAGCGGCAATCAGACCCCAAGCGGTAGCGGTGTTGCCGTTGATGTCAGTATATACACCCGGACGGAGTTCTTCGGTCTCGATACGGTAGGTGGTAACTGAAGCATGAATGTTAGCACCGTAATTGTAACCCGCCTCAAGCACTTTGGCATTTGCCTCATAGACGGCAGGCTTCTTCGCAAACTTGTTTTTCAGGATGCGCTTTGCAGCATCGAGCGGGCGGTCAAAGAGCCAGCACACCAGTCCGAGCGCAAAAATGTTGCGACACTTCATCACGGCCTTCAGATCAAGGCCCGATTCAGCCAAAGCGGCTTTGGTCATCGAAGTGACAGGCACTTCGACAATCTGCGCCTTGATGTCAAGCTCGGTAAATGGATCGTCAGTGGCAAACTGAGCTTTTTCAAGGTCTGACTTCTTGAAGGAATCAATGTCAACAATCACCACCCCGCCAGGCTTAAGAAACCTGATGTTTTGTTTTAGAGCGGCGGGATTCATGGCAATGAGAACATCACATGAGTCACCGGGAGTGTAGACATCCACTCCGACGCTCACCTGAAAACCGCTCACACCGCTGAGCGAACCCTGCGGAGCGCGCACCTCGGCCGGATAATCGGGAAAGGTTGACACTTTGTTGCCGATACCGGCTGACACATTAGTGAAAATGTTACCCGCAAGCTGCATACCGTCGCCCGAGTCACCCGAGAAACGCACCACAACCTTGTCGAGGGTCTTAACGTTTGCGTTGTCTATCATGGTTATTATTATATGGTGTTTTTATTGTTATCGAAAGTAAGAGGTTGAGCCCCTACGCCGCCATTCACTACGGTGTCGACCACTCGCCAGGTGAGGGTGTGGCCATGTAGAGGGGTCCACCCGCAACGCGACAGCACATCGGCGTCGGTGACGGTGCGGGCCTTCTGCAGTGGTAGCCGCTCCACCAGGGAGAGGTCGGCATACGCTCCGGGTCGCAGAAAGCCGCGATCGTGAATGCCGAAGAGGTTGGCGGGCGCATGACACATGAGGCGCACCACATCGGCCACGGTAAGGCCTTCGCACTGGGGCTCGTTGTCTACCATATCGAGCATCACGGGCAGGGAAAACTGTACCATGGGCATGCCCGAAGTGGCTGTGAGAGCATCCCCCTTCTTCTGCTCAGGCAGATGGGGGGCATGGTCGGTGGCTATGAGGTCGATGGGCCCTCCGGGGCGGAGTGCGCGCAGCAGAGCTATGCGGTCGGAAGCGCTCTTGATGGAGGGGTTGCACTTGATGCGCGGACCTAAGCGCAGGAAGTCGGCCTGATCCCACAGCAGATATTGCGGGGCGGTTTCGGCTGTCACTTTCACCCCGCGAAGCTTGGCCTCGGTGATGAGAGTGAGCTCCTCGGCAGTAGATACGTGGCATACGTGTAGGCGCGCTCCGTGACGCTCGGCAAGAGCTATGGCGTGGCGGGTAGCCTCGATGCATGCTTCGCGCGGACGCATCTCGGGGTGGAGCTCCACGGGTACACCCTCGGGGTGAGCGGCCACGAGACGCTCGCGGGCAGCGCGGTTGATGGCTTCGTCCTCGGCATGAACCGCTATGATAGCCGGAGCTTCGGCGAAGAGCCTGTCAAGTGCACTTTCGCTATCCACGAGCATATTGCCAGTGGAGGAACCCATGAAGAGTTTTATTCCGGGGATGCGGGAATAGTCGGCCTCGAGCAGCTGGTCGAGATTGGTATCGGTAGCTCCGATGAAGAAAGCATAGTTGGCTTCGCTCACGTCACGCGCACGTTCCATCTTGGCCTTAACGTCGGCAATGGTGACCGTGGCAGGGCGTGTGTTGGGCATGTCGAAATAGGAGGTGACGCCTCCGGCCACAGCAGCATGGCTCTCGGTAGCGATGTCGCCCTTCTCGGTGAGACCGGGGTCGCGGAAATGCACATGTACATCGATCACGCCGGGGAGCAGATGGAGCCCCGTGCAGTCGCGGACAACGTCGGCGGTGATTTCGGCCGGAGCCACGCCTTCGCCCATGGAGGCGATACGGTCGGAGTCGGTGAGAAGCCAGCCGCGGAAGCAGCGTCCGTCGTTGACTATCGTAGCGTTGCTATAGAGGGTTTTCATTGATGGTAGATAGGTCAGAAAGGTCAGAACTCAGTGTCAGATGGGGCGGATGGGGTCACACGTCGGTGGGCCGGGGATACTTGCGGAAGAGACTGTCGAGTTTGAGTCGCATCACTCCGAAGAATCCTTCGCTGAATATGCCCGAACTCATCTTGCTGGCGTCGTAATCGCCGCTATTAGGTATTTCCTGGTCGGCGTTAAGGCGGGTAAGGC
>CAZKNK010000016.1:0-4292 GCA_964554195.1 uncultured Staphylococcus sp. | reverse complement strand
CGAACTCATCTTGCTGGTGCCCAGCACGCGGTTGACGAACACTATGGGAACCTCCACTATCTTGAATCCGTACTTGTAGGCCAGGAACTTCATCTCTATCTGGAATGCGTAGCCCTTGAAGCGGATTTTCTCGAGCGGCAGCGCGCGGAGCACACGGGCACGGTAGCACACGAATCCGGCTGTGGCATCGTGGACCGGCATGCCGGTGACTACCCTCACGTAGCGCGATGCGTAGAAGCTCATGAGCACACGTCCCATGGGCCAGTTGACCACATTGACGCCGGTGAGATAGCGCGAACCGATAGCCACATCGGCACCGTCGAGGCAGGCCTGGCGTAGTCTCAGAAGGTCGGCCGGAGCGTGGGAGAAGTCGGCATCCATCTCGCATATCATTTCGTAGCCATGGTCGAGAGCCCAGCGGAAGCCGGCTATATAGGCTGTGCCCAGCCCGAGTTTGCCCTTGCGTTCGAGCAGATGTAGCCTGCCGGGGTGCTTGGTGCGAAGCTCCTTGACTATTGCGGCTGTGCCGTCGGGCGACGCATCGTCGATGACGAGTATATCGAACCTCTCGGGCAGTGCGAACACGGCTGTGATGATGGCCTTGATGTTCTCCTTCTCGTTGTAGGTGGGAATGATTACCAGAGTGTCAGCCTTATCGGCGGGCTGTATAGCTTGTTCTGACATAGATGATGGATAGTATAGAGTGGGGAGGGGAGAGTGATTGAGGGGGATGGTCCCCTTAGAGCAATTCGCGGCTTATGGCCTCGCGGGTACTCTCTGAGGCTGGCACAAGGGGCAGACGGAGTACTTCCTTGTAGCGCGGGAAGAGGCTGTGGAGCAGACATTTGATGCCGGCCGGGTTTCCGTCCTTGAACAGCAGGGAGTAGAAAGCCGAGAAGCGCTGGTGAAGAGGGGTGGCTGAGGTGTGGGTCTCGGGGTTGAGGCTGAGGCGGATCATGCGGGTGAATTCGCGGGGATAGGCGTTGCCAACCACCGAGATTACGCCGTCGCCACCGTGGCCTATCACGGTGTGAGCCAGTGAGTCGTCGCCCGACATTACCAGGAATCCCTTGGGACGGCGGGTGATCACCAGACGAATCTGGTCCATATTGCCCGAGGCTTCCTTGACACCTATTATCTTGCCGGGCCATTCGCGTGCGAGCCGTACGATGGTATCGACCTCCATGTTCACGCCCGAGCGTCCGGGAATATTATAGAGTATCACCGGTATGGGCGAAGCCTTGGCGATGGCAGAGAAGTGGCGGTACATGCCCTCCTGAGTGGGTTTGTTGTAGTAGGGAACCACCGAGAGTATGGCGGCAAACTCGTTGATGCGCGGAGTGGTAGTCAGTTCGTCGACCAGGGCGGCAGTGTTGTTTCCACCCACACCCACTACTACCGGCACGCGCCCTGCCACGCGATCGAGTATCCTCGACTCGAGTTCGAGTTTCTCTTCGCGCGTGAGGGTAGGGGTCTCGGCGGTGGTGCCGAGGGCTACGATATAGTCGGCCCCCTGCTCTATGAGATAGTCGATGTGGAAATCGAGCGTGTCATAGTCGATGCTGAGGTCCTCGTTGAAAGGTGTGGTCAAGGCTACGCCCATGCCACGTAGATTAGAGTGGTCCATAATCTTCTGAGGTGTTCCTGATGGAAGTTGATGCAAATTTACACATAATCCGCAATTCTATAAGCCTTTTTTGCAAAATAAATCGCGTGCGTGCGAAGATTGAGAACTTTTCGGCTGTTGCGGATGTTATAACACTGAAAGTGTCCGGATAGCCATAAGGTCCGGACCGCTTCCGTTACAACGAATTATTTATCAACTTATTAAACAGGTCAAATACGATATGAGCACTAAATCAATCGTCGGCACCCGCACTGAGAAGAATCTCGTGGATGCATACATAGGCGAGTCACTCGCTTACACACGTTACACTTTCTACGCACAGCAGGCTGAGAAAGAGGGTTATTATCCCATCTCTGAAATTTTCAAGGAGACCGCCGGCAATGAGCTCCATCATGCCAAGGTGTACTTCAAGATGCTTCAGGGCGGTAAGGTGGCTCCCACCGGTTCGCCCATCGATGCAGGCGTGATCGGTGACACTGCTTCCAACCTTGCCACTGCCGCTGCCGAAGAGCTCGCCGAGGGTGTGGAGCAGTACAAGAATGCTGCTGCCGTAGCCCGCGAGGAGGGTTTCCCCGAAATCGCCGAGCACTTTGAGGCTATTGCTACAGTCGAGATGCACCACCGTGAGCGTTTCATGCTTCTGCTTAAGCAGGTCAAGGACGGCACTGTGTGGAAGCGCGACCACGAAATAGAGTGGAAGTGCCTCGTGTGCGGTTACATTTTCAAGGGTACCGAGCCCCCACAGACCTGTCCCGGTTGCGATCATCCCTACCAGCACTACATGGCCTGCGACCTCGACGAACTGCTTGGCATCGACTAAGCCGCGTCAGAATCGCATACCCACTGTTCCCGTCAGCGACATGATGGCGTTGAAGTGGGTGAAATCATGGGCGTTGTAGTTGACAAAGCCGTTCATTCTCAGCGTCAACGACGCGAAGAGTGCGCGATGATTGTACACCGCTGCTACATTTACTCGAAAATTATTGGCTATCTGGCTGCTGACATCTCTATTGTCGGCCTGGGTAGCCAACTTTCTATATCCTATGGCAGCCATCGCCACGGTGTTCAGAACCCATCGGCGCGGGTGGAGCACCCAGTTGTAAGCATATCCGCCCAGGGCATTATAGCTGCGGTAGTGCGACTGAAACAGGGGCGTCTCCAGAGGCAGATGCTGAAGCATATCCTCAGGTAGAGTCGCGAAATCCATCGAAATGTTCTGGCCCGTGTAATTGAAGCCCACCAATGCTGTGCCGGCGCTCCGCAACTGGTATTTGGAATAGCTGTAGGCAGCTCCCTGGGAGTATTTATAGTGGTTGAAGAACCAATAGGCATCGAAGGTCTTCGACACATTGTAGGTGCTTCCGAAATGATAGTGGAAATGATGGCCGTTATTGAAGTCACCGAACTTGGTGAGTATCATGCCACCTGTCGATGATACCGACTGATAGTTGAGCGAGAATCGCGAGCAGGTGAAGTCGAAATTGAAAGTGCGGCGACTCGTGGGGGTCGACGAGAACCATTTGTTGATATTCCACATGTAGCCTATCGACACCGCCATGAACGACAGCGAAAAACCGGCATCGCTGTAGAGCTCGGAGTGCATGTTGATGCCCATGCGTTTGGGGAAGGTGATCATCGAGGTCTCCATCCAGTTGAATGTCTTGCCCTGGAGCTTCCAGTTCTTGCCCGTGCCCACCACATAGGTGGTGTCGTAGGAGTTGAAGGTGCGGTCGCCCCAGTTGTAGACTTTCAGCGCGAAGCGAGGGAAAGCGGGATAGCACACTCCCGGATCGTTGATGCGGAAACCGTTGCTGAAAAGCTGTTTTATCCATAGCGTGCTTGGGGCCCCGGCGCACGAATCGCAGGGTGCCGGCTGTGTCTCCGAGGCTCGAAGCCCCGACACCATAGCTACCAGCAAGACTGTCAGTATGAAGCGACGCATAGATTTAAACGGGTGGAATTTTTCCGCAAAGGTAAGACTATTATTTGTGAATTGCAACTCCCTCCTGTTGAGAGCTTCAGTTGCTGTCAACGCCCGGAAGCCGCAAATTACCCGAAATTGCGATTGCCGTTGCGGTTTTGACGGATTTTTACTACTTTTGCGTCACTTAATCAATCTTATACCAGTTCATCACACACATGAAAAAACTCTTTCTGACAGCCCTGTCGGTACTCTTAGCAGCCGGTGCATGGGCTATCACCCCCGAGAAGGCCTGGAATGAAGTCTATCCCGCCATCGAGAAGCAGATTTCCCAGCCCACCTTCCGTGCCAAGGATTACAAAATCTTCGACTACGGCAAGAAGTCGCGTACCAAAGGCTTCCTCTACACCGAGCTTATCAACAAGGTCATCGACGTGTGCTCGCGTGAAGGTGGCGGCCGCGTCATCATTCCGAAGGGCACATGGCTCACAGGTCCCATCACCATCAAGGACAATGTGAACCTCCACCTCGAGGAGGGGGCCACTCTGCTCTTTACCGCCGACACTACCCAGTATCCCGTGGTGCGCACCCGCTGGGAGGGTATGGACTGCTACAATTATCAGCCCATGATCTACGCCATAGGTGCCAAGAATGTCGCCCTTACAGGTAAAGGTACTGTCGACGGTGCTGCCGACAACTCCACATGGTGGGGCATGAGTGCCAAGCGCGGCCATGACTACACCG
>CAZKNK010000015.1:0-34239 GCA_964554195.1 uncultured Staphylococcus sp. | reverse complement strand
TTAGATCACAAAATTACAAATTATTATTCACTCTGCCAAATTACTTTTTCTTAGGTTGGAGGTTGAGGCGATACTGAACACTGAGCATCACGTAGCGCGGAAGGGCGTTTGTGTAGCTGACAGTGCGTCCGGTAGCGGTGACGCCATAGCTGATGTTTGACAACTGATGCAGAAGGTCAAATCCGTCGAGCATGAACACCCATCGGCGGGCGCGGGGCGGATTATACGATAACCGGGCATTCCAGATGGAAGTTGTCTTGTCTATGGCACTCATTCCGTAGCCTGACCTGACATAGACATTGAAATCAGTGGCGATTCCGAATCCGCCGGGGAGCTTGAAGTTACCGATCAGTCCGTAGTTCTGATTGATGGCGTTGATGGGAGCGAAATCGCTGCGGTCTGACGTTGACCGGCGGCTGCCGATCCCGGCTACAGCCGTAAGCGACTGGTTGCCTATCTGCCATGCAAATTTAAGTTTCTCGCTAAGTATGAGGTTCTTCACACGTGACACCACCGGCTCCGACATATCCACGCCTATCATGTCGCCCAATCGCTCGGGGCTGACATATGATTCCGATGTGAGAGTGAATTGGTTTTTCTTACCGAACTGAAGTGAGAAATTGTTGGTCACCACCACTGAATAGTTGCCATTGACATTGTAGGAGCGGGTTGTGCGAACACCGGTCGAGGTATCATATACATATCCGCGGGTCAGGGCATTGGTGGTGTGGTCAAAATAGATGGTGAAGTTGTTTCGGATCGGATGGAGCATCTGCGGCGGCGTAAACCAGTAGTCAAAACGGTGAACGAACTGATAGGCGGTTTTCAGATTATCATTTCCAAGCGTGATGTTGAGAGGGTCGGAGTCATTTATCACGTCAAGCCGGTGAAACGGATCGGGAGTGGTGGGAGTGACGAGGAATCTGTATTCAAGCTCATGGCGGTAATCCATACCCTTGCCGGTTTCTCTCTTGACCGCGCCGAATTCATAGTCGAGCCAACAGCCGTATCTGCTTACGGTTGTGATATATGAGGTCTGACGGACGAGCTGCGAGCGACCGTCGCGCCAATAGTTGAGGCGCTGATGCTTGAGGGAAAATGCCGGATTAACGCGGACCATAAACCAACTTTTATCCGTCACATGGCTATATTGGAAAAACGGTTCTATTGTATGTTTGTTTTCAATCAGGCGGGAAGTGTAACTGTTTGAGGGGTCAAACGTGTCGAGATAGCCTGCCGGCAACACACCAAACATTCCCATATCTTCAAGTCGTTCAAGGGCATACATGTAGGAGTCCTTGTCCTGCTCGCTGAATCGGTACTCGTAATTTATAGAGAGGCTCATATCATTGAAGTGGGCATTGTAGGTGAGATTGTTGACCGATGTTATGGTGCGGTTGGGCGAATCGTCGAAATACTGGCGACGGCGCACTGCCGGGTTCGGGTCGGCACCATAGTTGACCGTGTAGTCGTTCCAGCGTTCCTCCTTCTGATTGTTGTAGCGGAAATATGTCTCGAACTGAAGGCGGTCACCTGTGCCGGGAATCTTGTATGACCCGCCGGGTGTGACACGCAGGTCAAGTTGACGCATGGAGCCTTCGGTGCGTGTTGCCGCGCGGTTTATCACAGCTTCGAGTCTTGAAGGTGATGCCTCGGTGTAGAGTGTCTCAATCACCTCCATGTCAATATCCTTCTGCTCGGAGTCAAATGTGGCCGAGAGATTGGAGCCGTCGTTGGTTTTACGGCGATAGTCGGCGGTGAGCGTGAGATAGCCTGCTGACCTGCTGTTTCTCAGCCAGAGGGAGGCCTTTGATTTAAGGCGCGAATCTTTTGTCCGTGCGCCGTTAAATGAGTTATCGTATGTGTTTCCGCCGCTCAGGAAGTTAGTGACGGATGATGTGGTGAAATCATTTGTCATGGTCTGCTCAAAGGACACGGACGCATCCACGTTCACAGTCTCAGACGGATTTTCATAGTTATAGTCAGCGGCAGCCATACGGTAGCGTCGGGTTCCGGTGGGCATACTTTCGGGGGTCCATGTGTCGGCTTTGCCGGGACGTCGGTTATCGTTGAGGTTGTTGATATTGCCCATGAGTGACAGGCGGTGGGTCTGGGTAAACCACTGGGCAAATAATCGGCCTGAATAGCGGTCAGCCGTACCTGCGCCGCCCTGGGCGTTTATGAGCCAGCCCATGTTATATTCTTTTTTGAGCTTCACGTTCATGGTGAGCTGCTTGGTGGCGTCAGTGTCACCGATCCATTGGGCCTTGCGGTCCTCACTGCGATACACCTCGACATTTTTCACCGTATAGGCGGCAATGTTTTCAAGCATGAGATTGTTGTTTCCGTCAAGAAATTCCTTGCCGTTAAGAAGCAGCGATTCCACAAATTCACCGTTGACCTTGATCTGTCCGTCATTGCTGAGTTCAACACCGGGCAGCTGTGAAATCAAGCCGTCGAGCATCGAACCTTCAGCAAGCTGAAAGGCATCGGCATTGAACACCACAGTGTCACCTTTGTTGTAAAACTTGATTTTCGACGCCGTTACCGTCACCTCACTGAGCTTGTGGGGAGCGCGCTCGAGTGTGATGAGAGGAATGTCGCGCCACGTTTCGCGCTTGCCTATTTTATCCAACCTGAAAGTCAGCGTTTGTGGCGTATATCCTTCACATATCACATCAAACACGTAAGTGGAATCGCGCCGAGGCACCTTGACACCGAAATATGACATCTCTTCTATCTCTCCGTTGCGCCATCTGCTTCCCATATTGCATCGGATGGAATCCACCCCGGTTCCGGTTGAATCCGGCCATAACACCACGGCATCGGTCAAATCAATATTGGTTATGGCTGCCTTGACGCGGCCTGACAGATGAATTTTGTCCTCATCCTTTGCTGTCAAAGGACCGACTAAAGTAGCAATAAAAATAAGCAGTGTGACAAATCGTTTCATAAATAGTTAAAAATTCGTGAGCCTTAAATTTGTGAGCGGTCTGTTTTTTCTTGTTATATACTTATATGACGCAAAACCGTCACAATAATTACATACCCCCATTAACTTTATTTAACAATTAAGTGTTTTTATTCCCCTATTCGCAAAAAACGCATGAAGTCGCACCAATATTAATTGACGCGACTTCATAGGATATTATTGAGCTTTTATCAGCCTATCTTGATGCCCGAGAAGCCCATGAAAGCCATAGCGAGGATGCCGGCTGTCACAAGAGCAATAGGCACACCCTTCATAGCCTTAGGAGTGTCAACGAGTGCAAGCTGCTCGCGGATTCCGGCAAAGATGCAAAGTGCCATAGTGAAGCCGATGGCTGTTGACACGGCATAGACGATTGACTGGCCGAGGTTCATGTCGTTGCGCACACAGAGGATAGCCACACCGAGAACGGCGCAGTTTGTAGTGATGAGAGGCAGAAACACACCTAATGCGGCATAAAGTGCCGGAGCCACTTTCTTGAGTACGATTTCAAGCATCTGCACCAGAGCGGCAATCACAAGGATGAACACGATGGTCTGCATGAAACCGAGTCCGAGCGGGTTAAGGCAGTAGTTCTGCAAAGCCCATGTGACGAGCGTGGCGATAGCCATGACGAAGGTGACGGCAGCTCCCATTCCGACAGCCGACGACAGTTTGCGCGACACACCGATAAAGGGGCAGATTCCGAGGAACTGGGCGAATACAATGTTATTTACAAATATCGCCGTGATGATTATCGAAATATATTCTATCATGACTCAGAGGATTAGGCTTTTTTTACTGAACGTGAACGAATGGCATTGAATGCAGCAACGAGAAGTCCGAGGGCAATGAATGCTCCGGGGGCGAGGATAAACATCAGCGCGCCATACTGCTCCGGATAAATCGAGAATCCGAACACACAGCCCGTGCCGAGAAACTCACGCACAGCGCCGAGAAGTGTAAGGGCGAGGGTGAAACCAAGACCGATTCCGATACCGTCAAAGAGTGAATCAATCACTGACCGGCGCGAAGCAAATGCCTCGGCGCGACCGAGAAGAATACAGTTTACAACGATAAGAGGAATGAAGATACCCAGTGTGGCATAGAGAGCGGGGACATAGGCTTCCATCACCATCTGAAGCAGCGTCACGAACGACGCGATAACTACGATGAAAGCGGGGATGCGCACCTTAGACGGTACAAGATTCTTAATCATCGAAATTACTACGTTGGAGCAGATCAGCACACCCATCGTGGCAAGACCCATACTCATACCGGTCAGTGCGCTCGAAGTGGTTCCTAACGTAGGACACATTCCGAGAAGTAGGACAAACGTAGGGTTATCCTTGACGATGCCGTCATATAGAATTTGAAGTTTGGAGTTCATGGTCAGTTGTTGGCTTTATATTGGTTATAACCCTTGTAGGCACGATTAATTGCGTCAAGGAACGCGCGCGACGAGATGGTGGCCGCCGTGATGGCATCAATCTCACCGCCATCCTTGCTGACGGTCATGTTGTTCACACCGGGATTCTTGCCGATCACGTTGCGGTTGCCGTCGCGGAACCAATCCTGCATCTTCGCACCGAGTCCGGCGGTCTCCTCATGCTTCACCACCTCATAGCCGGTGATGTTGCCGTCGACGTCAAATCCTACCATTACGATGATGTCGCCCGAGAATCCGTTTGAGGTATATGACTCAACAGCGGCACCGTTGACCTGACCGGCCTTAATGAGCGGGAACACGGTGATTTCGCGGCTTTCGCCTTCAGGAATTATTGCTTGCGCATCGGCGGCAGGTTCGTTGTCAAACTCAGCGGTTGCCACTCCCTTGATTGCCTCAACCTGTTTCTGCTTGTTGGCTTCCTCAATGGCAGGCTTGGTGAGGTCATAGACTCCTGCAAGTAGTCCGCCTGCTATTATTGTGATTACACCCAGCGACAGAATCATTGTGCCGAGCGTTGATTTTGCTCCACTCATGCTTTAACACTCCTTTCTCCGAACTTGCGGGGTTTGATCCAACGGTTGATCAGCGGGGTGAAACCGTTCATGATAAGGATGGCAAACGACATACCTTCAGGATATGCGCCCCACTGACGGATTATAAATGTGATGGCTCCGATGAGGATACCGTAGACAATCATTCCCTTGTGGCTCATTGGCGAGGTGACATAGTCGGTGGCCATGAATACAGCGCCGAACAGCAGACCGCCCGAGAGAAGCTCAACTCCTACAAGATTCACGTCAACACATGCGGCAAACACTGCCACAGTGGCAATGATCGACACGGGAATGTGCCATGAAATGATGCGGACGCAGAGCAGATAGATAAAACCGATGAGGATAGCGATCGCTCCGACTTCACCGATCGAACCGCCGGCATTTCCGAGGGACTTCTGAAAGAGGTCTACCTGATCGGGGGTGATAAGACCCATCTTGAGCTGACCGAGAATGGTCGGACCGGTGACAGCGTCGAGATAGTGGACGCGCTGCAAAGGCTCAGGCCATGAGGTCATAAGAACCGGGAACGACAGCAGCAGGAACACACGGCCCACAAGTGCGGGGTTAAACGTGTTGCAGCCCAGACCGCCGAATGCCATCTTGCCGATACCGATGGCGATGACACTGCCGATCAGCACCGTCCAGATTGGAAGGTTTGAGGGTAGGTTAAGGGCCAGAAGCAGACCTGTCAGCAAAGCCGAAAGGTTACCGATCTGCGGAGTGCGGCCAAGCATATAGCGGTCAATGAACCATTCGGTAAGCACACAGCCTACAATCGCGCTACAGATCACTATCAGAGCGCCTAACCCGAAATAATAAAGACTGAATGCCACTGCCGGAAGCAGGGCGATGATTACATGCCCCATACAACGCCTTACTGTGAGCGACGTATGTATGTGTGGCGAGAGGGATAAGGTTAACATTGGTTATATTTTCTATGATATTTCCGGCAAAATTACAAAAAATTAACCTTATAACCACAAATTATCCTAATTTTTTATGCTTTAACTGAATTTTTTTAAATATATACCCGATTTTTCGGCTCTTTACGCCGCCCGCTCACTCCTCGCCGCAGTCAGCGGGGAGATAGCGGTGGAGGAGCCAGAACCCACCGATGCCGGCAAGGAGCGACCCGACAACAATGCCGATTTTGGCGTTGTTGAGCAGGGCAATCATCTCAGCCGGTCCGTCGCCGAACGAGAGATTGGCTATGAACAGCGACACCGTGAAGCCGATACCGCCCAGCATTGCCGCCCCGGCCATCATCTTCCAGTCACACCGCTCCGGCATAGGCGCCCATCCGAATCTGACCGTGGCCCACGAAAACAGAAGTATGCCGAGAAACTTGCCGGCCACAAGTGCCACAATTATGGCTAAGCTCAGACCGCCTATAACCGTAGCCGGCTCGATGTCAAGAAGATAAATACCGGCATTGGCAAACGCAAAGAGCGGGAGAATCAGATAGTTGGTCAGGGGATGAAGCGAGTCCTCCATGTCCTGAAGCGGTGAAATCACCTTATCCGACGCGCTCTCTATCTGCTTGAGCCAGTCGAGCTGGTCATGGTCAAGAATTGTGCGCGAATTAAGTGTCTCGTCAGCCTCCGCCCTGAAGCGTTCCACGTTCTGACGTATTATCTTAATATACTTGCTCGGCGCATAGACGGGCGTGGCGGGAATCGTGAATGCCACAAGCACACCGGCAATGGTTGGGTGGATGCCGGAGTTAAGAAACAGAAACCAGACTCCACCGCCAAGTATGAAGTAAAACATCTTGCTCTGGATACGCATCACCGATCCGAGCATCAGCACTCCGAGCAGCACGGCGGCATAAATCAGGAATGTCAGTTCGATATGACCGGAATAAAACAGGGCAATGACGATGATGCCGCCTATGTCGTCGACCACAGCGAGTGTGGTGAGAAATATCTTGAGCGATAGCGGCACACGCGACCCGAGCAGCGCAAGCACACCGAGCGTGAAAGCTATATCGGTGGCCATCGGTATCGCTGCACCGGCCTGATAGTCTGTCCCATGGCTCATGGCAAGAAATATTCCTACCGGAAGGGCCATGCCTCCTACGGCTGCCATAATCGGGAGAAGTGCCTGCCGGAACGAGGCCAGTTCGCCCACAAGAACCTCACGCTTTATCTCAAGTCCGATCGTGAAGAAGAACACGGCCATGAGTGCGTCATTGATAAACTGAATCACCGTCATCGGATGCCCGGCATGGGAGAAAATATTGAATCCTCCCACTTGCAGACGCATTTCCTGATTCCAGAAATCATTGTAGAGGGTGTTGAGGCCGGGAATATTGGCCACTATCAGAGCCAACACTGTGGCGAGGATGAGGATATTGCCTCCGCTCGCATGACGGCGCAGGGCCTGACGGGCAGCATAAAACACATGGTGAATCCTGCGTTCTCCTTCTTTGGGACGAGGACTGGAGCTTGATTGGGTCATAGTTGAAAATCGTGTTAACGGTCAAGCGGCCCGGCTTTCGGGTCTTGCTTGAATTATTAACACTTCCGGCTGCCGTTTGGTTTTCACAGCAGCGGACTGAACAGGCGGCAAGCCGACTCGCGGATTCGCTCGGCCCGGCCTCGACGGTGCCACTCGCGGAGCTGAACTCTGGTCGACGCCGCCATGTCGCGCTCAAACTGGGCTGCCATCACTTCATTCATAGCCCGTGAATACATCATTATGTTTTCCTCAAAGTTATGCTCGAATGACCGGTAGTCAAAATTGGCCGACCCTACGGTGACAAACTCATCGTCAGTTATCACAACCTTACAGTGAAGCATTCCGGGTTCATAGAAATAAAACTTGATGCCCGCACCACCACATTCGGCTATATAACTGCGTGAGGCGTAAGCCAGAATCCGTGAATCGGTCATTCGGGGCATCATGATTCTGACGTCCACTCCGGCAAGGGCGGCGGCCTGAAGCGCCGTCAGCATCGGTGAGTTGGGGAGAAAATAGGGGGTCTGGATGAATATGCGCTTGCGGGCAAGGGCTATGGCCTTGAATATCATCAGGGATATACCGGAGTAGCGCGACGTCGGGCCACCGGTCACTATCTGAACTCCTACATCGGGTGTGGAGCCGGGGCGGTGATCAATTTCGTCGGTGACTGGGTCATCGAGCAGTCCGCGTCCCATGAAGTTCCAATCAATAGCGAAGTTATATTGCAATCCGGCCACTGCCGGTCCTGAAAATCTCACCGACGTGTCGCGCCACGACCCGAAGTCATCCCCTCCGGTGATGTAGCGGTCAGCCACATTCATTCCGCCGATATAGCCTATCTTGCCGTCGATAATTACCCCTTTGCGGTGGTTTCGCCAGTTAAGAGTGAGGGTAGATTTTGGGAAAGAGACCTTGAAAAACGGCTCCACCTCTACCCCGCCATCAGCCATCCGCCTGAAAAAACGCGATGGAACGTCAATACAACCTATATAGTCATAAAGCAGCCTGACTTTCACGCCTGACCGGGCTTTGTCAATCATTATATCGGCAATCCGGTTCCCGATTTTATCGTCGGCAAAAATATAATACTGTATATTTATATATGTGGTGGCGCGAAGCATATCGGCAATCAGGGCTTCAAAGAAGCTCTCACCGTCATCAAACACGGCCACCTCCGTGCCGCCGAAATAGCGCGCGTCGGCTGTGGTCCATCCGAGTTTGATGAGCTGGCGCAAGTCAGGGTCAATAGATTTGTCGGGCCGTGGAGCCGGCACTCCCGATTCGGTGTTCATCAGTCGCCGGCGTTTGCGGCGCGAAACCACACGGGTTCCCTTGAGTCCGCGTCCGAGAAAAATGTAGAGCAACACCCCGGCCACCGGCAGAAGCACCACCACAGCCATCCATGCGAGTGACTTGGTGGGGTTACCGTTGTCAGCGGCTATGATCACGGCCACGGATATGATGGCTGAAATGTAGGCGGCGATTATCACCCACCACACCCAACTCACTGAAAAAAAAGCGGCTATGAGGAGCGGAAGGGTCATCTGACAAGTTTTATGCCGTCATTTTCAATCGTGATAAGGCGCTCGCGGTAGAGGTGACCGATAGCCTTCTTGTAATCCTTTTTCGAGCAACTGAACGACTCGCGTATCGCCTCGGGCGACGAGCTGTCGGTCAGCGGAAAAAATCCGTCGGGCTGACGCCGCAGCCTGTCCATGATTTCATCGGCCAGACGGTCAACGCGCTTGTCATCGCCACCGCTCATAAGCAGGTCAATTTTGCCGTCAGCTCTCACATTTTTCACATAGGCATCAATCGTGGTGCCTATCACGGGGGTGGTATATGTTTCATTGCTGTAGATG
Source organism: uncultured Staphylococcus sp. (assembly GCA_964554195.1). GTDB lineage: Bacteria > Bacteroidota > Bacteroidia > Bacteroidales > Muribaculaceae > Duncaniella. The sequence goes on along the minus strand of CAZKNK010000015.1, from coordinate 24,942 downwards.
AGTCCGTGATGCAGATTATCCACTATCACCTTATAACCCACATCGTTCCGGTCATAGATAAGGGCCTTCACCTTATCGCCTCGGGAGTATTCCGGAATGGTATTGCCGAGAAACTTGTCGATCTTGCATGAGCCGACCACCCGCCCCGTGGTGTGATCAAGATAGACATATACGAGTGTCACCATGCCGCGGGCAAGTTTGGCGCGCTGCTCTGAAAACGGCACGAGCAACTCCTTTGCAATCAGGCCCCAGTCAAGAAATGCCCCGAAGCGGTTCACGTCGTTGACCTGAAGAAACACAAATTCTCCCACAGTGGCAAATGGATGCTCGGTTGTGGCAACGGGCCGGTCCTCCGAATCAGTGTAGACAAATACATCCACCTCCTCACCCGGTTTGAGCGGATGATCGATATATTTCGACGGCATAAGCACCTCGGCCCCGTTACCGGCGTCGAGATAAGCTCCGAAGTCAACGAGACGTGTCACCTTAAGGCGGTTATAATTTCCGATTTTGATTTTGTTTTGCTTCATGATGTTGAAAAATTTGTGAGGTTCAGTCAGTTATGCCTCGGGCGGTGAGAACTGTAAACACAAGGTCGCGCAGCAGGTCATATTCGTTCATTTTCGAGCCAACCCCTTTTGTCTTGCGGTCAAAATCGCGTATGGCACTAATTATCTGAATGGTCTGACGCACCGAATAGTTTCTCGCCGCAGTTTCTATCGGGCGAAGCTGCCACTGATTGCGGAATCCGAGTGCATCCATATAACCCGACGGTGATTTGTCGCGGGTATATTGATAGATGAGCAGATTTGAAAAGGTGGTGAACAACTGGGCCGAAGTAAGCACCGTAGGATTGTTTTTTGGATTCGACTTGAAATAATCAAGTATCCTGAACGCCTTGCCGGCATCTCTGACCGTGATGGCATCAATAAGTTCAAAGTTATTGTAGTCCTTTGATATTCCGATGTTTCGCTCTATCACTTCAGGTGTGATCTGCGCACCTCGTCCGAGTATCAGGGCAAGCTTATTGATTTCATTATAAAGGCGCGAAACATCGGTGCCAATATAGTCACGGAGCATCACGAGGGCCTTCGGGTCGACCGTCAGGCCGTTTGCTCCGATAAGATTCTGGATAACAGGACCTACACTGCGCTCGTTGAGCTTCTTTGACTCGAAAATCTCGCCGTTTTTCTTTATGGCGTCAATCAGCTCCTTCCCTTTGGCCAAAGCTCCGCGGCATGCTATCACCAACACAGTCATGGGATTGGGATGCAGCGCATAGGCATGGAGTTTGTTAAGCTGATCGGCGCGCACCGACTGGGCCTCCTTGACAATCACCACCTGCCTGTCGGTCATCATCGGATAGCGGCGGGCCACTTCCATCACCGCTTCGGGCGAAGTCTCGGGAGCGTATAGCTGATAGAGATTAAACGCCCGGTCATCTTCCGGTAGCATCTGCTCGAAAGCCTCCACAAGCCTGTCAATATAATAGCCCTCCTCGCCGTGGAGAAGATAGACAGGTTTCACATCGCCGCTCTCGATGCGACGCTTCAGATCAGAAAAAACGTCATTGCCGGCTGTTGCCATAGTGGGTAGACTGGGTTGTTTGAAAAATATTTTGTAAATTTACACAATATTTCCGTCTCATGCAAGAACTCAATCTCCCTAAGGCAAATCTTCAGCTCAAAAAAGACCCCGACGGCTCCATTAAGGTCTATGACCCGCTCCGCCGCCGATGGCTTGCTGTCACCCCCGAAGAGTGGGTGAGGCAGCATTTTGTCCGATTTCTGATCGAGAGCCGGGGCTATCCGGAGTCAAGGATTGCAAATGAGTTTACCATCACACTCAACTCCACCCGCAAGCGATGCGACACGGTCATTTTCGCCGACAATCTCTCACCGGTGGCCATCGTGGAATACAAAGCGCCTGAAATAAGGCTGACTCAGAAAGTTTTTGACCAGATAGCGCGTTACAACATTGTTCTTGACGTCCCGCTGCTCATCGTCAGCAACGGAATCAGCCACTATGCCTGTCAGCTCGAGGGAAACAAATGCCGGTTTCTGCCCGACATCCCGTCATACGCCGACCTTGTTCAGAAGAAATAGGTCACCCTTATATCCCACGTGCTGTTTCTGGCACTGAAATCGGTCAGCTGTACGGTCTTGACCGCGTATGTCATGCCCCATGTGTAAAATGCGCCTATCTGCCAGCGCTTAAACAGTTCCACACCTCCGCCGGCTGTCAGTCCGAAGGCTCCTGTGGGATATTTCAGAGCCTTGTTTGAGGTGTGAGCGAGCAGAATACTGATGGTTGGACCGCCCTGAACAAACGGTGCCAAATAGTCCTCAAAGCCATTCATGCGTGTCCACTTGAATTTCAGGTGAAACGGGATGTCGAGATAATGCAGGCGGTCAGTGGTGGTGCCGAATCCCTGCGACGACCATATCAGCTTGTCACCCAAATGAAGCTTGGCCCCACGCATTTCATACAGGGCGCCGAACTCAATGCCGAACCCGATGCCGGGAAACATAAGTTCCCCTTTCACTCCGGCCGACGCACCGGTCAGGGAGTTGACCGTAATCAGGTCCTGCTTAAACTTAAGGTCGGTAAATGTTGTACCCACCGTAGCCCCCCAGCGGAACTGGGCCGATGACTTGACACTGCCGCCCAATGCAGCGACGGCGAGCAATATAATGACAAAAAGCTTCTTCATCTCGAAATATTTGTTTTTTACCGCGCAAAGTTAACAAATCTCCCGTTAAAATCAAAACGTCGGCAAAATCCACCGTAAATCATAAATAAAATCATCCCGTCACACAAAAACACATATTTTATTACGGTATTATTTCGTAAATTTGCATTTCAGTTTTGTTTATATGGAAGATTACCTGAGTCAACTCAATCAGCAGCAACGCGAAGCAGTGGAATTCTGCTCCGCTCCGGAACTCGTCATTGCCGGAGCGGGGTCAGGCAAAACCAGAGTGCTGACCTACAAGATAGTCCACCTGCTCCGGCTCGGATACAAACCCTACAACATTCTGGCACTGACATTTACCAACAAGGCTGCCGACGAAATGCGCGACCGAATCGAACTCCTTGTCGGCCCTGAAACAGCTGCCGGCCTACGCATGGGTACATTTCACTCCGTTTTTGCCAAAATCCTGAGGGTAAATGCTCCTCTGATCGGATATTCATCTAACTTCACCATATATGACTCAGCCGACTCCCGTTCACTCATAAAGACAATTATACGCGATCTCAAGCTCAACGACAAAATCTATACACCCGCCAAAGTTCAGGGCGCCATTTCATGGGCCAAAAACTCACTCATCTCGCCGGAGCAATATGCAGCCGACCGCGAACTCATGGCAGCCGACTCCCGCGCCCGTCGGCCCGAACTTGCCACCGTCTACCGCATTTACCGCGACCGTTGCGTGGCATCGGTGGCTATGGATTTTGACGATTTGCTTTTCTACACCTTCAAGTTGTTTAACGACAATCCCGATGTGTGCAACCGCTACCGCGACATGTTCCGTTACGTGCTTGTTGACGAGTATCAGGACACCAACTTCGCACAATACCGTATCATAAACCAGCTCTGTCAGGGGCGGCAATGCCTGATGGTGGTGGGCGACGACGCTCAAAGCATCTACTCATTCCGCGGTGCAAACATTGCCAATATCCTCCATCTCGATCAGGACTATCCTGATCTGCGGCAGTTTAAACTCGAGCAGAACTACCGTTCTACCCAGAACATTATCAATGCAGCCGGTTCGCTGATAAAAAAGAATCTCGACCAGATTCCGAAAAACGTGTTCTCACGCAACGACAGCGGCGAACGAATCCGTGTGATCGAAGCCTATACCGACATGGAGGAAGCCCGACTCATCGCAGCCGCCATTTCAGCCCGCAAGATGCGCACCGGCGACTCCTACAACGACTTCGCAATCCTCTACCGCACCAACGCTCAGAGCCGTGTTCTCGAGGAGGCTCTCCGCACTCGCAACATTCCTTACCGAATCTACGGCGGTCTGTCATTCTATCAGCGCAAGGAGGTCAAAGATGCCGTGGCCTACTTCCGCATGGTCATAAATCCTGACGATGACGAAGCCCTGCGGCGAATAATCAATTTTCCGGCTCGTGGAATCGGTGACACCACGCTCGGCAAACTGACTTCTGCCGCCATGCACTCCGGTGTGTCAATATGGCGGATTATCTCTGACCCTGCTGATTTTGACATCGACATCAACCGAGGCACACTCGCCAAGCTCACCGGATTTGCCCGGCTGATCGAATCGTTCCGCGAGGCCGACAGCGTGAAGCGTCTCAACGCCTATGAGATGGTGCGTAAGATTATAAAGGAAACAGGCATGATGACAGGTCTGCTCGGAAGCGACACACCCGAAAACATTTCGCGTCGTGAAAACATCGAGGAACTCATGGCCGCTGCCAAAAATTTTGTGGAGGAGCGGCAGGAGCAGGGTAACCCCGAAATCTTCCTGACCGATATGCTTGCCGAAGTGTCACTCGCCACTGATCAGGATTCCGAGACGGGCAGTGACGATCCCGTGTCCGATCGGGTCACGATGATGACCGTCCACGGCGCAAAAGGTCTGGAATTCAACAATGTCTACATTGTCGGCGTGGAGGAGGACCTCTTTCCTTCAGCGCTCAGTCAGGAAACCATGAGCCAGATTGAGGAGGAACGGCGTCTGCTTTATGTAGCCATAACCCGTGCGCGTAATCACTGCACCATTTCCTATGCCAAAAGCCGGTTCCGCATGGGCATGACAAATACCACTCGCCCGTCGCGCTTTTTGGCCGACATCGATCCGATATATCTTTCAGCGCCCGGAACCACTCTCGGACGTGCGGCATCCTCCCCCCGCCCCACCCCGATTCAGCGAAAAGTGGTCACTCCGGCAAACGCCAACCCGCTTAATCTCAACTCTCTCCGTTCATCATCCCCGGCTCACTCAGTTCCGTCACGCTCAAGTAACGACGGCAGTTGCTCACGTCACACCATCTCCGAACTGAGCGTCGGCATGAGAATCCGTCACGCTTCATTCGGCACAGGCGTGATTGACGCCCTTGAAACCACATCGACCGATGACCGCATCCGGGTCACTTTCGACACTGACCCAACTCCGAAACTCCTCCTGCTGAAATTTGCAAAATTTGAAATCTTATGACACCGCAACAGCTTGAAACTCCGTTTTATATTGTCTACGAGGACCTCCTTCGCCGTAATCTAAGCCTGATAGCCGACGTGGAGCGCCGCGCTGGAGTCAACATCATTATGGCATTCAAAGCCAATGCCATGTGGCGCACGTTTCCCGTTATCAGGGAATATAACCGCGACTTCACTGCAAGCTCCCTCAACGAACTTCAGCTCGGGGTGGAGGAACTCGGCGGCGAGGCCCACGTCTACTGTCCGGTCTACACTCCGGCCACCATTGACCGCTTTCTCGACCATGCCACCCACATCACATTTAACTCTCTCCACCAGTGGGAGCTGTATGGCCGCAAAGCGATTGACCGCGGAGTATCGCCCGGACTGCGTGTGAATCCGGAATGTTCGGTCATTGAAACCGACATCTATAACCCCGCACTCCCCGGCAGCAGGTTCGGTGTGACAGCCGCACAACTCGAGGGAAATTTTCCCGAAGGGCTTGAAGGATTTCACTTCCATTCACTCTGCGAATCTTCGGCCGAGGATCTCATGAAAGTCCTCGAAGCCTTTGAACGTCAGTTCGGCAAATGGCTACCCATGCTGAAATGGGTAAATTTCGGCGGCGGACATCTCATGACCCGCCGAGGCTACAATGTCGAACTCCTTGTCAAACTTCTCACCGACTTCCGCGCCCGCTATCCGTGGCTCAAGGTCATAATGGAGCCGGGAAGCGCCTTCACCTGGCAGACGGGCAATCTGGTCACATCCGTGCTTGATGTGGTTGAAAATCAGGGTATCCGCACAGCTATCATCGACGCATCATTCGCCTGCCACATGCCCGACTGTCTTGAGATGCCCTACAAACCCGCCGTCAGCGAGGCGGTAGAACCCGGTCCCGACACCATTCCTTACCGATTGGGAGGCAACTCATGTCTGAGCGGCGACTTCTGCGGCGACTGGCACTTTGACCACCCGCTTCAGCCGGGTGAGCGCCTGACACTTATGGATATGAACCATTACACGACGGTGAAAACCACCATGTTCAACGGAATCCAACACCCCTCTCTGGTGTTCTGTGACTCGACCGGTGACTGCACCGTTTTACGCCAATTCAATTTTGATGACTACAAAAACCGGATGTCGTAATGTCTACTCCAAGATTTTCAGTAATTGTACCCGTCTATAACCGCATCGACGAGGTGCGTGACCTGCTCGACAGCCTTTCGGCACAGACTCTCAAAAACTTTGAGGTCATTATCGTTGAGGACGGCTCTACCCTCCCCTGCGGCGATGTGGTCAGAAGTTATACACCGGCTCTCGACGCCCGCTACTTCTTCAAGCCGAACGAGGGGCGCTCCATTGCGAGAAACTACGGAATTGACCGCGCCCGGGCCGACTATTTCATCTTCTTTGACAGCGACTGCGTAATTCCACCAGACTATTTCGCCACGCTCACCTCAAATCTCGACGCCGCTCCGCTCGACTGCTTCGGAGGACCTGACGCCGCCCACGAGTCGTTTTCCGACACTCAGAAAGCCATCAACTTTGCCATGACGTCATTCCTCACCACGGGCGGTATCCGCGGCGGAAAGGTGTCACTTGAAAAATTCACGCCACGAACATTCAACACCGGCTTCTCACGCCGTGTCTACGAATCCGTCGGCGGTTTCCGCGAAATGTTTTCCGAGGACATCGACATGTCAACCCGCATCCGTAACGCCGGATTCACCATCGGACTCATTCCCGAAGCGTTTGTCTACCACAAGCGCCGCATCGACATGAAGAAGTTTTTCCGTCAGGTCCACGTGTTCGGAATGTCACGCATCACCCTCAAACTCCTATATCCCGGCTCGCTCAAAGCGGTCCATACACTCCCGGCTCTTGCCGTGATCGCCGGCATAATCCTGCTGATGCTCGCCATATTCAGTTCGCCGTGGTGGGCGCTTCCGTTTGTCATCTATGCCGGAGCCATCTTTGCAGCCGCCTGGTGGTCGACCCGTTCAGCCGCCATCGCACTCAAAGCCATTCCTGCAAGCATAATCCAGATCACCGGCTACGGCACCGGATTCATTCGCGCCTATGTCACCAAAATCCTTCTCGGACGCGGACGCGACATCAATGAAGAAATTGAAATCCGACGTGGAAAATGATTGAATCACCCGACACCTACCGTCCACTGCGTATCGCCGACCTCGCCTCTGACGACCGTCCGCGTGAAAAAGCCCTTGAATCAGGCATCAAATCCCTGACCAATGCCGAACTCATGGCCATTATTCTTGGCGGAGGCATTCAAGGAATGTCGGTCATTGACCTTGCCCGTACCATCCTTCATAACAATGACAACTCACTGGCCTCGATTGCCGGAATGAGTGTCAGCGAAATGTCGGCCAAATATAAGGGCATCGGTCCGGCCAAAGCCGTAGCTCTCGCGGCTGCATTTGAGTTGGGAATCCGATGTCGTGATGAAATGGCTCGGGCCGACAATGAAATCACCGTGATTCGTTCAAGCACCGACATTTACAATCTCATGCGCTCACGCCTTGAACTCTGTGAGCGTGAGGAGTTCTGGGTGCTTATGCTCTCCCGCAGCAACAGGGTCAAGGGCAAGGTGTGCATCTCACAAGGAGGCACCGCTGCAACGGTGGTCGACATTAAACTTGTCCTCAAGCGAGCCATCGACAATCTCGCTGAATCACTCGTCCTGATTCACAATCACCCTTCAGGCACACTCACATCATCCGTCGAGGACGACCGGCTTACGGAACGCATCACTCGCGGTGCCGAATATCTCGGCATGAAAGTGATTGACCACGTCATAATATCCCGAAAAGGGTTCCTCTCTTATCATGACACCGGCAAACTTTAATCCGGTACTTTTTCTCAATTAAGAATCTCATCACAAGAATCTCATCACACTCATAGCTATGAAATATTTTATCCGACCCCTCATCGCCATCGCCGCGCTTCTCATGACCATAAGCCCGGCCAAAGCTCAAAGTATGATTAACCACGGCAAGCCTTCACGGTTTATCGACCCATCGGTTCAGCTATTAATCGGCGGCAGCTCCACAACCAACAATTACACGGACTGCTTCTCGCAGATTTCCGAAATAAACACCTCCATGCGCCCCGCGTGGGGTTTCGGCGGACTGGTCAAGCTCAACTTCTCAAAATTTTTCGGAATTCAGACCGGACTTAACCTGACTTTCAACTCCTCACGAATGGACATGGCTGTCACCGAATCGGCCTCATATTCCGACATTTCCAATGTCTTTATACGCAACTCCTACCGCTACATCGACATTCCGTTCACCGCTTCGTTCACATTCTTCCCCACCTCGGTCATCACATGGAATGTGGATGCCGGTCTGTATTACGATTACGGTCTCTCCGGCTCATCCAAAGCAACTCTATATGATGCCCGCACCAATGACCTCGGACAGCTCATCACACGTATCGACCGGATTAAATCTGACTATTTCAACGATAACCGCGCTTTCATCAACTCCTTCCGCCGCAGCGACATCGGATTACACCTCGCAACCGGTCTGACTTTCTTCAGCCGAATCTCAGTTGCGGTCACATTTCACTACGGATTCAAAAACATTGCAAACACCCAGGGGCTTGTCCACCCCTCATGCCACAACCTCAACGTTTTCGCCGCTCTCGGTTATCATTTCTGATCCGTTGCCTCGGCCAACGCGCTCTTTCGGGCAATGCGGTTATACGCATGGACAAGCAACACCGACGTAACCAGATAGAGTCCGCAGAGCGCCCACATCATTCCGTAGTAATAGCTGACGTCATAAATCGTCGCGCCGTCAGATGTCATGCGGATAAATCCTTCCACACCCCACGTCGACGGGATGAAATCCGACACCAGTTTCCAGAAGCCGCTGAAAGCATAGCGCGGCCACGTCAGTCCTGACAGGAACAGGAATACGAGTGATGTAAACACCACTACGAGCAGCGATGACTCCCTTTCGGTCACAAACGCTCCTACCGTCTGCCCTAAAAGCGAAGCGGCTATCAGCATCGGGAAGATAAACGTCATGAACTCCTTAGGTGAGCTGACATGAGGAAACGCAAACATTTCAGGCACAAACTGAAGGATATAGTAGGCTATCGGCAGATAAATCACCACATAGCAGAGTGTGCGGCCCAGAACGGTGGTCAGCGCCGAAGCCTTAACGCTCATCGGGTCATAGCCCCGGTTGCGGCGTCGGCGTTCCGCACGTCCGCCCGCAAGCATGGCTATGCCTAATATCATGCTCTGCTGGAGTATCAGCACCACCATGCCAGGCATGATAAATGACGCGAATCCTTGCGAAACGTCACCTATTATCACTGAATCGGTGTTGACCGGAAGCTGTCCGGTGGTGACGCTTTCGGCAATCAGACCGAGGTCATCAAGTTTCCCCTGTGTGATCTTGAGGGTCTGATCAATCTGCACGTCGGTCATGGCAAGCAAAAAGGCGCGGTAACGCAGCAGTAGTGACATGTCGGAGTAAAATGTCACCACCCCCTGCTCCCCGTTCTTGAGGCGTTTGTCATAGTCCGAAGGAATGAGCAGTATCCCGTAACATTTCTTTTCGTGCCATGCCTCACGGGCCTCTGACATGTTGGCCGCATAGCCGGCCACAGCCATTGCCTGCGTGGCATCAACCGCCCTCACAAGCTCGCGCGACGAGGCGCTCCGGCAGTTGTCAACCACCACAATAGGTTCGTTGACCACTATCTCGGGATTGTAAATCAGGGAGTAGACTATCGGGTAGGCCGACGTAAGTCCGAAGAAGAATATCAGTACGCCCACATCAGTTAAAACCAGTCGAAATTCCCTGCGCCACACCTTGAAAAGCGTGACAAACCATTCTGCTATATGACGAAACGGATTCATGACTTTCTTCTCTGATTAAGGTACATAAACAGGATTTTCCATCCTCCGGCGCAAGCGGCGGAGTCCGATCACCGGCAACAGCATGAAAGCCACGAGGGCTGCATAGTAGAACCGCGAGTAGTAAATCGGTATTCCGTTGAGTGCCTGGTCGATGTAGATGAGGAAATAATAGCGTATCGGAAACACCCACGCGAATATTCCCACCGCGCCATACATCTGCTCCACCGGATAGGAGAATCCCGCTATCGAGAAACAAAGGATTCCGAACAGCGAGCAGAGTGACAGCGACAGACGCAGGTTAGGCACAATCTCCACTATGGCCACCGCTATGGCCTGACATGCTGTCACAAGCAGAATCATGGCGAATATGATATGTAGCGCATGATTGTTGAGCGGGAAGGCAAGCCATCCGTAAAGCACTGCCTGCATTGCCACTCCAACAGCCGAGAATATCACCGTCTGCGGCAGCAGCTTCCCGGCCAGTGCGACAGCCATGCTCCCTCCGGCGGTCTTTAACCATTCCGGCGAGGTGCCACGCTTGGTTTCCTGACAGATACTGAAAGCAGTGACGGTCATCACAAGCAGCGCAATCAGTCCGGGGAGAAATGAGTTGGATAGATAGATGTTATAGTTGGTCCACGGGTTGTTGAGAGCCTGAGTCTGCACCACGAGCGGGTTTGAAAGCGACATCACGGCGGCCTCATCCACACCGGCGGCGGTCAGTTGCGCTGTGACAATGTTTCCGGCGGTCCCGACGGCAATGGTCTTGAAGCCCTTGAACGAGAGTGTTCCTGGAACAAAGACCGTCATGTTGCAGTAGAGCGACAGTGTTGGTCGGCGCCCTGCTATGGCATTTTCTTCAAAATCGGCGGGAATGTGAAAAAATCCGAATATCTCGCCATTTTTCACTTTGGTCATAGCTTGGTCAAACGACTCAAGGTCCTCCGTGATGTCAAGAAGTTCCATAGCGTTGAGGTTGCTGATGGTTCGACGCGACATTGATGAGCGGTCATTGTCCACCACCGCCACAGGCACCTTCAGCGGAAGTCCTTCGTTCATCAGATTGAGGAAGAAAAATATGCAGAAGGCCGGGACAATCACCATCATGAAGATGTAGATTTTCCTTTGGCCTAATTGCCTGATTCCTCGTTTAATCGACGCCCACAGCATATCGGTTGCCCCCCTGCGTTATTTGCGGAAATAAACGGCCGTCATGCCCGGACGGAGATCCTCGATTTTTTCTGTAGGACGGGCCTTGATCTCAAATGTCTTGCTGTCCCACTGTCCTGTGGCCTTTGTGGCGCGCCATGTGGCGTATGAACCGAGGTCACGGATATAGTAGACCTTCACATTGATGTGGCGCTTGTCAAGGGCCGGTATCATCACGTCTATTTCATCGCCGAGCTTGATGTCGTTGAGCAGGTCCTCTCTCACGTTGAAGGTCACCCACTTGTCATCGGTCTTGAGCAGACTCATGATCGGGGCGCCGAGTGCCACAAGCTCACCTTCCTCAGGATAAATCTGGTCTATCTGTCCGTCACACGGTGCCGTCAGATACTGGTCCTCAAGCAGACTTTCCACTTCGGCCACTCCGCCGCGGGCCACCGTGACGAGGGCCTCGGCATTGGCCTTGTCCTCACTCTGGGCGCCTTCGCGCGCAAGCGAGAGCTGACTCTTTGCCGCAGATTCGGCAGCGACCGCAGCATCGTATGCAGCTTTGGCCTCATCGCGCTTCTGCTCCGACACCACCCCCTCACGATAGAGGTTCTCGATGCGATCGTATGTCTTTTTGGTGATGGTGACAGCGGCCTGTGCCTGAGCCACCATGTCCTGAGCGGCCTGAATTATCTGCACTCTGGTGCCGGCGTCTACCTTACGGTTGATGGCATTGGCAGCGGTTTCCATTCCCTCGGCCTGCATAAGCTTGGCCTCGGCGAGCGAGGAGTGGATGTGGACAAGAGTATCACCCTGACGCACCATGTCACCCTCACTGACATAGAAGTCCTTAACTCGTCCGGGAAGTTTGCCGGATATTTTCACTGAAGTAGCCTCAGCCTGACCCTCAATGAGTTCGGCAGGTTTTGACAGGAAGCAGAATCCTATGACGGCGAGGACGATGCATAGCACCACCACCACGCCTAATGAGGTGAGCAGCAACCGGTTTTCACGCTGCTCGGGAGTTGCGGTAGATTTATTTTCAGCCATATCGGTAAGTTTTTTTATTCTGGATTAACGGTTGTGTCGAGTCGTCCCAATACTTTTGAGAGATAGACATCACAGAGATAGACGTCTATGCGGGCGTCGATATTCTCGGAATTAGCCTTGAGCCATGCGGTCTGCGCCTCCATCACGTTATCCACTGTCATCACTCCTTCGCGGAATCCGAGAGTGGCCGAGCGGAGGTTTTCTGCCGCGCTGGCGAGGTTTGATGTTGTCGCGGTGTAAGTTTTCACCGCTTCGCGGGCCTTAAACGAAGCCTGACTGACCTGAAGGTCTATCAGCTCGCGGGCATTTTCAAGTTCGAGCCGGGCAATGGCGGTCTTGGCTTTGGCTGCGCGGTATTTGGCCAGATTGCCACCCCAGTGAACCAAAGGAATAGTCAGCATGGCCCCGACGCTGAACGAACCGTCGAAGCGCTTCTTGAATCCGTCATACATATTGGGATTGCTGAACGAATATGCGCCGACAACAGCAAGCGAGGGGAGCATCGATGCACGTTCCACCTTTTCCTGCTGCCCGTAAATCTTGACACCATATTCAAGTGCGCGGAGATCATCGCGCCGGGTGTAGACATCGGCCATGTCATAGGTAACCTCCGTAGGACTAACCTCTATCGAGGCGGCATCCTCGTCGGCTGTATGTAGATCTGAGTCAACGGGGAGGCCGCACACTTGCGCAAGGGCCATGCGCGAAAGCACCAGACCGTTTTCCACTTTGGCCAGATCAACACGGGCCGAATTCAGTTTCACATCCACCATCAGTTTGTCTGACCTCGTGGCCACTCCCTCGCGGAGCATCGCATCGACATTCTGCTGAAGGGTGTCGAGAAGATTGACATAGCTGACCGCAAGTCGATATTTGGCTTTGAGCGAAACCACAAGCCAATATGACGCATCCACGGAATATATCACATTCTGAGCCTCATTGTCGCGCATCGCCACGGCAAGATCCCGGGCATAGCGGGTGATCTTGTTCATCGCCACAATCTTGCCGCCCATATAGACGGGCTGAGTGAGGGTTAGCGCTCCGAAAAACACGTTGTGGATGTCAAACGTCATGGCATCCTTCGGTATAAGGGCTACCTGATCGAATATATACTGCCCCGAGGCATCTTTCATCGGCTCGCCGGTCATCGGATTCTTGACCACAGAGAATTGATAGCTCTGGGTCGACATATCGAAGTTCTTCACCGGCAGAAGTTGGTCGGAGTCAAATATGGAAATATTGCGGGAGTTATACATATATCCTCCGGCAAAGTCTATGCCGGGCAGATAAGCGGCAAAGGCCTCATCGTTCTGATACTTGGCCACATTTATTTTCTCGGTTTGCATCCTGACCGATTTGTTGTTTTTGAGTGCCAGTTGTCGACACTGCTCAAGGGTCACGGTCTCACCGGCCCGGACATTTATGCCCGAAATCACTGCCGCCGTGAGTGTCAGCGTTAGAAATAATCTGTCTAAAAACATAGTTGATAGTCAAAACGTGGGTTTCCGAAATTCGGACTTACAAAGATAACACATTTTTCGCTCTTTTGGTTTATTATCCCCCGATTTAATGCGTCATGCTCACATCCGCCGTATAGGTTCACAGCTGCTTGAACTCCTCTATAGTGCGGAGTTTGTAGTCCGACCGTCCTTTTCCGGCGAGCTGACGGAGGGCTGCCATGAAGGCGCGACGCTTCTGTCCAAACTTTATACGCATCCGCTTGATATGGAAGCCGACCGTTGTGTCACGCTTGCCCGTCACGCGGCAGCGCTCCGTATATCGGAGCCGCTCGGTAGCAGGATTTGACGAGATGCCTGTCATGTCATAAACCGCTATATATTTGTTTATTTCCACAAACCGCACCCCTTTTTTATATATTCGGTAAAACAGTTCGAAGTCGGCCACTATTCTGTATGATTCGTCAAATCGCTCGCGTCTCATCAGATCTCCGTCTACCATGATTGACTGATGGCAGCAGCCTATCTCATTAGGCATGGCGTTTAGTGCGGGACGCCGTGGCAGGCAACCGGCAGGTGACGACATCACTGTCCAACCGTAGACCACATCGGGCCGAGGCTCCATTTTGTCAGTTTCCGTCAGGAAGTCGGCCACCGTATTTTCATCAAAAAATCTGTCACCTGCATTCATGAAGTTCACATATTTCCCCGTCGAGAGTGCAAGACCCTTGTTCATTGCATTATAGATTCCCCCGTCAGGCTCCGACACAATCCGGTCAATCCGGTCTCTGTAGCGGTCAAGCACCTCAGGAGTATTGTCCGTAGAGCCGCCGTCAATCACTATTATCTCCATCCGCTTCCGAGCGCTTTGAGCGGTGACGGAGCGGAGAGTCATATCGAGCGCGGGGGCGGCGTTATAACACACGGTGATAACCGTCAAGTCGGGAGTGTTTACTTGTTCCATATTCCGGTGGCTTTTCGGTTTAGGATTTTCATCAGTTGCACTCTCATGGCAAGTGCCTGAATTACATATATAAGTGTAGGGAGCATGAGCAGTCCGGGGATACCGAATGTGCGGCAGAGAATCGACATGACCGGAAAAGCTATCAGCGCGAATCCGAAGTAAATCCATAACTGAAGCTGCACCTTACCCGTCCCGTTGATTATGCACGTATACACGTTTGACACGCAGAGTATCGCTATATAGATGGCCAGTGAAATGCTTGTGGTCCAGCTCACATCCACCTTGTCACCCACCCACAGATGATATACCTGCTGCGAGATGATAAGCATGACCGTAAGCCCGGGAAGCAGACAAAAAAGGAGCATTTTCTCGAGCCGTTTCACCTTTGTCGCTATCCAACCCATGTCGCCGCGCGTATAGGCCGCAGTAGTGGCGGTCCAGAAGGGTGAGAGTACGATGGCGGTTAGCATGAAGGCGGTGTTGAAATATCGCCATGCCACATTATATTCCGTGACGGTCGACGGCCCGAGTTCGCGGGCTATGATTACGTTCATGAGCTGAAAAATCATCAGCATCGACACGGTGATTATAAAGAATTTTCCACCGATTCCAAGCAGGTCACCTATGAGCGAGGGACGGATTTTACCTGGCGAGGGGCTGTATCTGCGATAGCGGGTCAGAAACAGCATTATTGTTGAGAGGGTCCACACCGTTGGCGGAATTCCGGCGAGTATCCACGCGAGTTGGATGAGGTTGCCATGACCCTGAAACCGCACAAGAAGCCACACCACTACAAGCGTAACGAGCTGTCCGACAACCCCTATAAGCGAGGATATGGCTATGAGCTGATCGCCTATCAGGATGTTTGACATGATGGCCACCACAAGGTTGAGGGCGAAAAATGACATGGTGATGGTCATCACCACCGACAGTTCGCTGCGGTAGTCCTCCGACACGTTAAGCACATCTGACCAGTTTATCACATCGCAGAGCGGAATAGTGACTCCGACAAGGAGCAGTGCCATGACAAGAATTGCGGCGTAGGCGGTGGAGATATATTGCCGGGCTTTCTCGGTGTCACCGAGGGCTTTTGCCTCGGCAAAGCGGTTGCGTAGCCCCATTGCTACTCCTATGTCAAAAAAAGCAAACCATTGCATTATGGAGCTGAGCGATAGCCAGATACCATACTGGACACTATTGACATAGTCAATCGTCAGCGGGACGAGCATCAGAGTGACAAGGATGCTGAGACCGCGGAGAAAAAATGATCCGAAGATATTTTTTTTCACAAGCAGGGTCAGACTGTCACCTTTTGAGAAAAAGGCCTTGATTCGTTCCGGTATTGGAATTCTGATACTCATCTGTGTTAATTATTCTTTAATTATAACGGCGTCCTCCCCCCGATTATTTCCTCATGCGCGTTGACGCTCAACATTTTTTTCATTTCTTCGTCCCTTTGGTGATAGTTATTGATGCCGAAAGATGTCTTTTTATTCTGCTGTCCGAGCTTCTTGCTTATTGCTTCGCTTTGAATCCGCAGTTTTTTCACATATTTGCTTGCAAAACCTTGCAAAATTTATTATCTTTGTGTTATGTTACTCGTATTAGGCAAAAATTACAACTCTTTCCGGCCCGACCGAATGATGGTTTCATCGGTCGGGGCAGATGGTTTCACCCGTGAAATCTATTTCGGAGCTGCTGATGATACTCCTGACTCGCAGGTGGTGATGATCGTTTCTGACAGCATGGAACTCCTTGAGGCGGAGCGAGCTGCATTGGTGTCAGTATGCTCCACTTATGACGGAGTGGTTATTTCTGACATATTCCGGGCCGACGATGCCGCCTGTCTGGCCATCACGCTCCCTAAGGGCTATATCATGCTGCCCGATATGCTTCGCAAGCACCGGCAGTTGCGATGGGACATAGCCCTGCCTCTTACCTATGAAATTCTGCGTCAAACCTTCAATCAAATTGCAGCCGGAAACAAGCCTGCGTCTCTCACGCCTGCTTCGGTTGCCGTCCGCCCGGTTGAGGATGATCCTGATGTGATTGACGTCATCATCCCGATGCTTCCTCGTGAAGGTTTCATGGCACCCTGTGACATCGCTTTCATTGCTCCCGAAGTGGAGTCAGGTCAGTGGAGCGAACGCTCCGTCGTCTATTCGGCTGCTCTGCTTCTCATCGTAATGCTGCAAGGCGGTTTCCCCTGGAAAATCGACGGGGAGACTGACCCGGCTGAAATTGCACGCAAGATTCAACAGTCAAAACCTGAGCTGAAAATCCCGCTTTCGTTGCGCCGACTTCTGCTCCCGTGTCTGGCCGTTGATCCGGCTGACCGTCCGGAGTCTGTAGCTGCATTTGCCGAACTGCTGTATGAGTTTATGGATGGGGCTTCGATATATCACTCAGCCGACCGTTTCAGCCAACCTGCTGAAGCTCCCGCCGGCAAAGAACCGGACCAAAATCCAGCGCCGGATGAGAATCCCGGTCCCGCTCCATCACCTAAGCCGGGTCGCTCACCGAAGCCTGATCGTCGGTTTGACGACTTCGACGGGCCGCGCCGCGATGAGCCTAAGGCTAATTTCGTGATTTCGCGCGTGGAGGGTGGCGGCTTCAGCGATGTAGCCGGTCTTGACGATGTAAAGACCAAAATGAGCCGAAACTTCATCTCGATTGTCCGTAATCCCGAATTGGCCAAGACTTTCCGCATCGAGCCGCCTAACGGGGTTTTGCTCTGGGGTCCTCCGGGTAACGGCAAGTCATTTATCTCGCGCAAATTGGCCGAGGAGAGCGGTCTGCTCTACACGCTTGTCAATCCGGGCGACATCGGAAGCATTTATGTCCACGGCACTCAGGAGATGATCGCCGACCTGTTCAAACGGTGTGAGGATATGGCGCGAAAGGAAAAAACGGGTGTCCTGATGGTTCTGGAGGAATTTGACGCTCTCGTTCCGGTGCGCAACTCTCACTCCACATCCACCAACCGCTCTGATGAGGTGGCGGAGTTTCTTACCCGACTCAACAACTGCGCTTCAAAGGGTGTCTACGTTGTGGCTACCACCAACCGTATCGACGCAATCGACCCGGCGGTCATGCGTAAAGGGCGTATGGATGAAATCATTTACATCGGACTGCCCGACGAAAAAGTGCGCCACAAGCTCTTTGAACTGGAGCTGCGTGACCGGCCCCACGGTGACATTGACCTCGCTAAACTCGTCACTCTCACCGATGGATTCACCTCGGGCGACATTTCTTTTCTCGTCAAGGAGTCGGCCCGCAAGTCATTTGAGCAGAGCCTGTCATCGCCCGACAAGAGTGTGGTTCCAATCTCGCAGGAGATTCTCGAGTCAACCATCCGCGAGTCTAATCCCTCAGTCACCTCAGGCGAGCGCCACAATTACGAAAAGCTCCGTGACTCCTACGAACGCAACCGCCGCCAGGCCCCGAAAGTGGGTTTCTGACCATTATTTTGATTCACTGTTTTACTAACCATTTAATACTTATTTTATTATGATTATCAACCGTATTGACCAGGGCCTTATCCGCGATCTTCTTGACGACGCACGTATCTCTACCAAAAAAGATGATGACGGCGATCTGATGACCATTCTCACTGCCGACGATGACTTTCCTAACGACGTGTTTGTCTGGTTTATGGTCGAGGACAACTGGCTGACCATCATTGCCCGCTCGTTTGACTATAAGACGTCAAATCCTATGGGTATCGCCAATGAGTATAACCGCACCCACCGTGCTGTCACCTGCATCGCCGAGGATGACACCGTATTCTTCAAGCTCGCATTCCTTCTCGATGAGGAAGTTTCTACTGAATATATCACCGAAAACTGCCTCAAATTTGCTATGGGATGCTCATGGCGTTCGTTCTGCGACATTTACAAGAACGCCTGATTCTGACTTGACTCATTCGTGCAGGGCGCTCCGGCGTCCTGCCGCTTTTTCGCTCTATCATTAATCGCTCCGTTTTCTGCCTATGCTTTTTGCCGATGTCCTTCTGCCGGTTCCCATCGTCGGAACATTCACCTACGCCGTTCCTCCCGCCATGGCTGCCGAGGCGGCTGTCGGATGCCGCGTTGTGGTGCCTTTCGGGCGCAAAAAGTTCTATACGGGCATTGTGACCGGACTCTCGCCCGTCCCGCCCGAGGGATATGAGGTGCGCGAAATTGCTTTTACGCTTGACAGCAAACCTATTGTACGCCATCCGCAGCTGAAGTTCTGGAACTGGTTGGCCGATTATTATCTATGCTCTCCGGGTGAGGTGTATAAGGCTGCCGTCCCGGCGGGTCTGAAAATCGAGAGTGAGACATTTATTGAACTTAATCCTGATTTTGACCCTGAACTGGCTCCGAAATTGTCTGAGAGGGAATGTGTGGTGCTTGATGCGGTTATATCCGCAGGGAAAAAGAAAATTACAGTCGACGCTCTCCGCTCACGCACCGGTTTCGCTTCGGTGACGGCGGTGGTGGGAAGCTTGATTGAGAAGGGGGCCGTGAGTGTATCGGAGCATATCATTGACAAGTATCGCCCGCGAAGGGAGAATTATGTGGCGCTGACGGCTGTAAAGGGGGATTCAAAGTCGCTTCATGATGCGTTTGATGCTGTGCGGGGCGCTCCGAAGCAGGAGAAGGCTCTGCTCGCGCTGATTGATCTGTCGGAATTCATGCGCATTGACCGCCCGGAAGTGAGGGAGGTGTCACGCAACGAGCTTCTTGAACGTTCAGGTGTAACTCTCCCTGTCATTCAGGCTATGGCAAAAAAGGGGATTATCAGGCAATATGTCAAGGAGATTAACCGGTTCAGGTTCACTTCCCTTATGTCAGCGGCCCTCCCGGCTCTGTCAGCAGCACAGAATCAGGCTCTTGACCGGATTGTGGAGTCGTTTGGCTCCTGCAAAGTGACATTGCTCCACGGTGTCACGTCAAGCGGTAAAACCGAAATCTATATCCATCTAATTCACCGTATGCTCGAGCAGCGGCGGCAGGTGCTGTATCTTGTTCCGGAAATCGCTCTAACCACTCAACTCACCTCGCGCCTTCAGCGTGTGTTTGGCGGCAAGGTGATTATTTATCATTCCAAATTCACTGACAATGAGCGCGTTGATATATGGAAGCGACTGCTATCGTCATCGGAGCCGGTTGTGGTCATCGGCGCTCGCTCGGCTGTATTTCTGCCGTTCGCCTCGCTCGGTCTGGTGATTGTTGACGAGGAACATGAGTCAAGCTACAAGCAGCAGGACCCGGCTCCTCGCTATAATGGCCGTGACGCCGCCATTGTGCTTGCCTCGATGTTCGGGGCTGTGACACTCCTCGGTAGCGCCACTCCTTCTGTCGAAACCTATTACAAGGCACTCACCGGACGCTATGGTCTTGTCTCGCTCACCGAGCGTTTTGACTCGGCCCCACTCCCCGACGTGGAACTGGTCGATATGTCGCTCGCACGGAAAAAGGGTGAGGTTGACGGCATAATTTCAACCCGGATGCGTCGGCTCGTCACTGAGACGATGGATTCCGGCAAGCAGGCCATCCTTTTCCTTAACCGCCGCGGCTTTGCTCCGATAGCGCGGTGTAAGATGTGCGGCTACGTGCCGCGTTGTCTTTCTTGCGATGTGTCGCTGACCTATCACCGCCGTATCGACAAACTTATCTGCCACTACTGTGGCACCCCCTATGAAGTTCCATCCGTCTGTCCGGCATGCGGCGAACCGGCCATTGAGGTGCTTGGCTACGGTACAGAGCGCGTTGAGGAAGAAATTGAAAGTGCATTCCCGGAACAGAAAATTGCTCGTCTTGACTATGACACTACGCGCAACAAGAATGGCTACGAGGAGATTATCGACAGTTTCTCTTCCGGAAAAAGTGACATCCTTGTAGGCACCCAAATGGTCACAAAAGGCCTTGATTTCTCTAACGTCACTCTCGTCGGAGTGATGAATGCCGACACCATCATCAATTTCCCCGACTTCCGCAGTTCCGAACGCGCGTTCAACATGCTCGAGCAGGTATCCGGTCGTGCCGGTCGAGGCGATTCTCCGGGTCGGGTCGTGATTCAGACATATTCTCCGAATCATCCCATCTTCGGATTCCTGAAAGCTCATGACTACAGGGGATTCTATGACAGCGAGATTGCTCAGAGAGAGGAGTTCCGTTATCCTCCATTTGTTAGGATTATCTACATTTACCTCAAACACCGCGATTCATCAGAGCTTAACCGGATTGCACGGACCTACACCGACACTCTGCGCAGTTACTTCGGAAACAGGGTCAACGGTCCGGAAGAACCTCCCGTAGCTCGTGTTCAGTCGCTTTACATCAGGCGTGTAATGCTCAAAATCGAGCCTACCGCCTCCATTGTCAAGGTAAAACAGATTCTGCGCGAAATCTATATCTCCCTCACAAACTCGCGCCAACTTCCGGCCTCCACCACTCTGTACTACGACATTGATCCGTATTGACCGCTCTATCGCCCCGAAGGCGTCAGGCTTCGCCGTATCAGTAGGAAGATTCCGATTCCCATAGCAGCGCCGAGCGTGTCAGCTGCTAAATCAACCGCATCCCCGCTACGTCCCATTCCCATCCGGTCCTGCATGAGTTCCACGAGTCCGCCGGCAAGTGCCGTGCCGACAAATATCAGTGTCAGAGCCACCGCCCCGTCACGCCGTCCTGCCATTAAGCGGTCAAGGGCTATCACACCCGCAAGCGCCCCGAACATCAGGGCATGAACTACCTTGTCAGCCCCCTCGAATAGTGGCGGCGGTTCATCGCCAAGCGGCTGAGGGGCAAGGGTTAAAAACAGGATAGCAACCGTTATGACGGCCGTCGGCTGCCATACGGGTACCATCCTGTAAATCAATTTTATCAGTCTTTCAATCAACGTGATGCCTGAAGTTCGGTTGAAGCTTCCACAAGGTCCCTGTATGCAAGCACTCCCGCACTTGTGAGTTCAACAAGGCGATTGGTGCCGTCAGGACCGGGTACTGAAACATGCGTGTCGTCAACAAACGTAAGCAGTTCGTATGATGCACCGTCATCCAGAACCACACTCCAACTTCTGTCAGTTTCCTCAAACTCGAGTCTGACCACACTCTTGTCATTTTCCGAGGTGATGGTGTAACCCTTACCGTCACATTCCACCAGATAGCGGCCATCCTTGCCGTCAATCACCTTTGTGCCGCAGGCCACGGGATTACTTCCGCTCCAGAATTCTATTGAATTGAGTACCAATACATCAGCAAGCGCCGAAACCTCATAGACGGGAATAATCCAGAAAGCAAAAAACACAAGTTCATTCACAAACTTGTTGCCCACCTGCTTGTTCCACGAGAGAAGCTTGTTGGTAAGTGAGAAACTGCCTACACACGAGGTTGACAGCATACATCCGCTGAGCGCGATGATCAGCGCAGGGGTCAGAAATCTTTTTTTCATGTTCTGTATGGGGTTAGTTTTGGTTGATTTGATTACTTTATGTCATATCTTAACTCTCATCCGGGCTTCCTCATAGAAGTCAAACACCTGATTAACATACTCAAATGTCTGTCGACCACGGAAATAGCCATATTTGCATACCGGGTCGTTATAGTATTCAGGCTTTGATTTCATCAGTATGGCCTGAGCCACGTTGCCATCCCATCGCTGCGGATCAAGTCCATATTTGGCTGCGAGGGCAATGGCGTCATACACATGGGCTATCCCCGAATTATATGCTCCTACTATAAACTTGAGCCGCTCATTTGGGTCAGGAACTTTGGCGCGCAGAGATCTGTCAAGGGCCTTGATTATCTCCGTGGCAGTGGCAATGGACACCTCATTTCTGACGAGTTCCCCTGCATTGCGGTGATAAGCTCTTGCCGTCGAGGGCATTATCTGCATCACTCCTTTGGCTCCGGCCCATGAGACGAGGGTCGAGTCAAACCGGCTTTCGGCATAGCCTTGTGAGGCAAGAAGCCGCCAGTCCCATCCGATTTCCTTTGCATATCTCTTAAACAATGCGTCCATCGGCGAGATATAGCCGCGTGACAGGTCTATCTCGGGGCGGATTGAGTGTTCGGTCTTGCTCAGTTCGAAATACCGTTTGTGGATTCGGGCAAGGTCCATGCGCGACTTTTCCTCTTTAAGCCAGGCGTTTATGCTGTCGGCAAGCCACTGACGGTGAGGTGCCACCGCCCACTGTGACCGCTGCGGGAAGCTGACCTCGAGCGAGATGTCAAGTCCGCTGTAATAGGTTTTGTTGATGTTGGCGATGTCGGAGTCAACTATCGTCAGCGGCACGGTCCCTTTATTGACCATGTCAATGATGTCCTCGGCTATAATCGTATCACGGTCAAGGGTATGGATATTGATGCCGCCACCGAGTTCGTCATTGAGATTTCGCAGTCGGGCCTCATATTTCGAGCCTCGTTCAACGTATATGTCACGTCCCGGAAGCTGTGTCACATCGGTGATCAGCTCCCCCCCACCTTTCGGTTTGGGCTGAACAAGCACCTGTGTTGTGATGTTTTCAGGCCCGCATGCTATGGTATGTTCCTGAAATTCAGCCGTGACAGGCACCTCGTATGCTATCAGGTCAACCAGTCCGGAGTCAAGCATCTCCACAGCCGTGGCCAGACTCGGTGCCACTTCAAGTTTGAGCGCTACACCCTTGTCGCGGGTCAGTTCGGTCACCAGATCATAGTCATAACCCATCTTGGCTTCGCGGTATATGAAGTATGACCCGGGGCTGTAGAGGGTGGCCACACGGAGAGTGTCCGGGAAGTCATGACTCTCCTCGGCCATTGCTGTCCGGCTCCGGCTGCAACCCGCAGCAGCAACGGCAAGCATTGCCGCTCCTAAGGCAAGCACCGGGATTCCGTTCCGCCCTTTCATGACCGCCCGAAGCTACATGATCAGTATTCAAACACGCCTTTTTCCGACACGATAGTGAGCCTGTTGGCCGGCGCATCCTCCACGCGCCCTACTATCCGGGAGTCAATATTGAATTCCCGTGCGAGTGCCATCACCTTTTCAGCGTTTTCAGGTGCCACATAAATCTCCATTCGGTGACCCATATTGAACACTTTATACATTTCCTTGAAATCTGTTCCGCTCTCACGGGCTATCAGATCAAACAATGGTGGAATCGGGAACATATTATCCTTGATGACGTGCTTGTTATCGACAAAGTGCATCACTTTGGTCTGTGCGCCGCCCGTACAGTGTATCATGCCGTGAATCTCACCACGCATCTCCTCAAGCAGTCGCTTGATCACCGGGGCATAGGTGCGTGTGGGTGACAACACGAGTTTGCCGGCAGTCAGTCCGGTTCCCTCCACCTTGTCAAGCAGTCCGCAGCTGCCGGAGTAGACGAGTTCGGCGGGGACGGCATGGTCATAGGTTTCGGGATATTTCTCTGCCACAGTCTTTCCGAACACATCGTGACGGGCTGAAGTCAGACCGTTGCTGCCCATGCCACCGTTATATTCCTCCTCATAGGTGGCACAGCCTGACGACGAGAGGCCTACTATCACGTCGCCTCCACGGATATTGGCATTGTTGATCACATCGCCACGCTTCATGCGGCATGTTACGGTAGAATCCACTATAATGGTGCGCACCAGATCGCCTACGTCGGCTGTCTCGCCGCCTGTCGACCAGATTCCGATGCCAAGTTCGCGCAGACGGGCCAGAAGCTCCTCCGTGCCGTTGATGATGGTTGAGATCACCTCGCCGGGAATCAGCATCTTGTTGCGCCCGATGGTGGAGCTGACAAGGATATTGTCCACAGCTCCCACGCAGAGCAGGTCATCTATGTTCATCACCAGCGCATCCTGAGCTATACCCTTCCAGACGCTTAAATCACCTGTTTCGCGCCAATAGGCGTAAGCCAGCGATGATTTGGTGCCGGCGCCGTCGGCGTGCATGATGTTACACCATTCAGGGTCTCCCCCGAGTATGTCGGGGATTATCTTGCAGAAGGCACGGGGAAAGATGCCCTTGTCTACGTTCTTTATAGCTGCGTGTACGTCCTCCTTCGAGGCTGATACCCCACGCAAGTCATAGCGGTTGTCGGTTGAGTGCATAGTGACTGTTTTCGGTTTCAAGTTGCAAATTTACGGTTTTATTTTCATCATACCAAATCTATAATTTACACATTATCGCAGCATATTATTGAATTTTTGTTGTAACTTTGTTGAAAATTTCAGCAATCGTAATGAAAACCAATATCGGCGTGTTTTTCGGCGGACGTTCCACCGAAC
>CAZKNK010000014.1:0-36266 GCA_964554195.1 uncultured Staphylococcus sp. | reverse complement strand
GAGCAATCCTTAAATGCCGGTATACTTGGCCTTGCAACCCATAAGGCGTGCGGCATTCCGCATTGCTGCGGAATCCGGTAAGCTCTTACCTCACCTTTTCACCCTTACCGACCGGAGCCGGCGGTTGTTTTCTGTCACGCTACTCTGCCGTCACCGACAGCTTTCCGTTAGAAAATATGGCGCTCTGTGTTGCCCGGACTTTCCTCTCACCGCTCATATGTCGGTGAGCGACATAACCATCGGGCTACCGTCAATGCAAAGTTAGCACTTTTTTCTTTACAGTAAAAATTTTTTTCATCACTTGGGGCGATCCCACATCTCACCGCGTTCCGGATAGCGGCTGCCACGAAGAAGTAGCCTGAGGGACGTGTTATATGTGAAGTAGGCCCACATCCAGTTGAGCAGTACATTGATTTTACTCCTCATTCCGAGCAGTGACAGGAGGTGAACAAACATCCAGGCTATCCAAGCTATCCATCCACTGAAATGAGAGTGGGGTAGATCAGCCACGGCTCTGTTACGTCCGATGGTAGCCATGGAACCCTTGTCCTTGTAGCGGAACGGGTGGTCAGTGCTACCCGTGTTGAGTATCTTTGCAAGAAATTTTCCTTGCTGGATGGCCACCTGTGCGAGTTGCGGCAGTCCGCGAGGCATTTCGTCGGACGTATGAATTCCAACGTCACCAATCGCATAAACATTATCCATGCCCTCGACACGGCAAAAACCATCGGTCACTATACGTCCTCCGCCACCCACAGGCTTATCAACACCGGTCCATTCAAACTGCACACCTTGCACTCCGGCTGTCCAGATCACCATTTCGGAGTAATATGTAGAACCGTCGCCGGTGGTGACAATATTGTCATCGCCATACGATTTCATGATTGTATTCAGATGAATGTCAACCATAAGGGATTCAAGTCCCTTTAGCGCATCGGCCGATGATTTTTCGCTCATAGTGCGCAGCAGCCTGTCTGATCCCTCCATCAGTGAGATGGAAACATCGTCGGGTGAAAGGGTGGGATAGTCACGTTTCACGACATAGCGTTTCATCTCACCGAGTGATCCGGCAATCTCAACGCCGGCCGGACCTCCCCCTATCACTATAAAGCTCAGCAGCCTTCGGCGCAGGGCAGGATCTTGTGTGATAGAAGCGCGTTCAAACCGGTCAAGAATCTCATTTCGGATTCTGATGGCCTCGTCGGTGGATTTCAGGGTATAAACCTTTTTCAATAGGTCATCATTGCCGAAAAAGTTATTCGTACTTCCGGCAGCAATCACAAGTTTATCGTATGGGATAGTTTCAAAGTCGGTTGTGACTGTCTTGGACGCGACATCGATTTTTCTGACTGAACCGAGATGGAAATCTGCCTTATGTTTTTTCCCCGAGCGAAGTTCACGCCGAAACGGAAAGGCAATGCTCGTTGGGTCAAGTCCTGACGACGCAACCTGATAAAACAGCGGGGGAAAACTATGGAAATTGTTTCGGTCGACAAGTGTGACGGTAAACTTGCTGTCATCGATATGCTTGATGAAGTTCAGACCGGCAAAACCTCCGCCGATTACAACGATATGCTCTTTTGAATTTTTGTTTGTTGCCATGATTATCTGCTACGGTTCATATACCATATATAGGTATAACAAGCAGACAATATCAGTTGTTTATCATTCGTCGCGGAACATTGATGTTATGATTATCAAAGACCCCAACGACATTTTTCAAAAAAGCATTTCTGGCCTGTCGCCACTGTGGAGCTATGGAATCACTTTCGGCGGGAAAAAGTCTGTAATTATCACCTGACTTCACCGGAGAGTTTACAAATACGAGTGAGTAATCGGCCTCCTTGACGCCGGCCCGGCCAAGTGAATCACGCATTAGAGTGACTCTGACCATAGCACCCCCACGAGTATCGGGCGTTTTCATTCCTGAAATGAAATTTCCGAGCGAGTAAACGAGCAGCCCCTTCCTGCCGGTTGAATCTGCCTGAAAAATCTCCATCGGCTGAATCACATGAGGATGCCCCCCGATGATCAAATCTATTCCAAGCGATTTCAGATACCCGGCCAAATCCTTCTGCCACGCATTTGGAAGCAGATGATATTCGTCGCCCCAATGTATGCAAGCTGCTATGATTTCGGCTCCGGCCTGACGGGCCTCACTGACGTCGGCTGCAATCAGTTTGCGGTCGATATAGTCAAGACCAACATCGGTTGTGCGCTTCATTCCGTTTGTGCCGTAAGTATAATTCAGGAATGCTACCTTAAATCCTTTAATGTCCACGATTCGAGGCATGATGGAGTCACGGGCAGAAGCGTTGCGATAAATTCCAACATAGGGCAGACCACGGCTTTCAAAGCAGTCGATTGTGCGGATTATTCCCTTGTCACGGCGGTCAAGCGTATGATTGTTGGCTCCTAAAATGAGGTCAAAACCGGCATCGGCCAATGCGTCGAGGTAACTGTCAGGCGCACAAAACATCGGATAGCCGGAATATGGCTTTCCTCCTAAGGGCGTTTCAAGGTTAACCACCGCATAGTCAGCAGATGAAATGTAAGGCTTGACAGCGGTGAAATATTCAGAGTAATCGTATGTGTCAGCGTCACGTCGGGCAGCCTCAAGTTGCTGCTTGTGCTGCATGGCATCACCGGCAAACACTATATCAGCAGTCTGCTCCTGAAGAAGCAGACTGACAAGAGAGAGAAGCAGTGATGAAAAAAACATTTAGCTGTAGATTTCGTGTTTTGCAGCAAGTAGCGTGTTACACATCAACATACAGATGGTCATAGGACCAACACCTCCGGGAACAGGTGTGATATAAGAGCATTTTGGTGCAACGTTCTCAAAATCCACATCACCTGACAGACGGAATCCGCTCTTGCGTGTAGGGTCGGGAACCCGTGTGGTGCCGACGTCAATCACCGTAGCACCATCCTTAACCATATCGGCCGTGACAAATCCGGGCTGACCGAGAGCTGCGATGATAATGTCGCTCTCCCGACAAATCTCCTTAAGGTTTTCTGATGCACTATGGAGAACCGTCACCGTGGCATTTCCTGGATTGGTTTTCTGCATCATGAGAACGGCAACCGGTTTGCCGACAATATTGCTTCGGCCAAGAACAGCACACCGTTTGCCACGTGTCACCACGTCATATCGTTTCAGAAGTTCCATGATTCCGGCAGGGGTAGCAGACTTGAAGCATGGAAGTCCGATTGACATTCGTCCGACATTTATCGGATGAAATCCGTCGACATCCTTGCGCGGGTCAATGGCTTCAATGACAGCCTGCTCATCAATGTGGCGGGGGAGTGGAAGCTGAACGATGAATCCGTCGACAGCATCGTCACGGTTGAGTCGGTCAATTGCTGCCATGAGTTCCTCACTTGTCACATCATCCTCAAAACGAATCAGGGTAGATGTGAAACCGCAACGTTCACATGCTTTCACTTTATTTGCCACGTAGGTTTCGCTTCCGCCATCGTGGCCGACAAGAATAGCGGCAAGATGAGGAGCGCGTTTTCCTTCAGCAACCATCCGGCTGACTTCAGCGGCAATTTCGGCCTTAATATCCTCGGCAACTTTTTTTCCGTCGATAATCGTCATGGAAATATAATTTTGTGGATTTATCGCTTCATTCCGCGCAGACCGCGCATCATGGCAAGAGGATTTTTCATTGAAGTGACTTGCTTCATCATTTTACGTGTCTGTTCAAACTGCTTGAGCAGGCGATTGACCTGCTGAATATCAGAGCCTGAACCGGCGGCAATGCGGCGGCGGCGACTTCCGTTTATAATTTCAGGATTCTCACGCTCCTCCTTTGTCATCGACTGGATGATGGCCTCGATTCCCTTGAAAGCGTTATCGTCAATATCCATGTCCTTTATGGCCTTGCCGACACCCGGAATCATCGAGGCGAGTTCCTTAATGTTACCCATGCTCTTGATCTGCTGAATCTGAGCGAGGAAGTCGTTAAAGTTGAACTGATTTTTGGCAATCTTGCGCTGGAGTTCACGTGCCTGCTTTTCATCATAAGCATTCTGGGCTCGTTCCACGAGAGAAACAATGTCACCCATACCGAGAATACGGTCAGCCATACGTGCGGGGTGAAACAGATCGAGCGCATCGAGCTTTTCACCTGTACCGACAAACTTGATGGGTTTGGTGACAACGGTACGAATCGAAAGAGCCGCACCACCACGAGTGTCACCATCGAGTTTCGTAAGGACAACACCATCGAAGTCAAGTCGGTCATTAAACTCCTTAGCTGTGTTGACAGCATCCTGACCGGTCATTGAGTCGACCACAAATAGCGTTTCCTGCGGTTTAACTGCCTTTTTGATCGCCTCAATCTCCTTCATCATTTCCTCGTCGACAGCCAGACGACCGGCTGTGTCAATAATCACGAGGTCATAATTATTTGTTTTGGCGTATTTGATAGCGTTCTGAGCAATTTCAACCGGATTTTTATTACCCTCTTCGGTGTAGACGGGAACGTCAATCTGACCGGCAAGGACCTTGAGCTGCTCGATGGCCGCTGGACGGTAAACGTCACACGCCACAAGGAGCGGACGGCGATGCTGTTCGGCTTTCAGCTTACGGGCGAGCTTGCCTGAAAAGGTTGTCTTACCTGAACCTTGAAGTCCCGACATCAGAATCACAGTCGGATTGCCCGAAAGATTGACCGACGCAGTTTCGCCGCCCATCAGTCTTGCAAGCTCGTCATGAACAATCTTCACCATCAGCTCTCCGGGCTTGATGGCGTTAATCACGTTTTGTCCGAGGGCTTTGGCTTTAACTTCATCAGTAAACTGCTTGGCAACCTTGAAGTTGACGTCGGCCTCAAGCAGGGCGCGGCGCACATCCTTGAGCGTCTCGGCAACGTTAATTTCAGTGATTCGGCCTTCGCCTTTAAGTATTTTAAAACTTCTTTCGAGTCTTTCGCTTAGATTCTCAAACATTATGATGCGGGATTAGGATATTAATATTATTGTAGGAGATGATTGGTGGCTGTGTCAGGGAAAATCACTTTAGGCTTAAATGATGCGGCTTCCTCGGGAGTCATCATTGCATAGGCCATTATTATGACAACGTCGCCTACCTGAACCTTGCGGGCGGCAGCGCCGTTAAGGCAAACCACACCACTTCCAGGTTCGCCGGCAATAGCATAGGTGTCAAGGCGCTCACCGTTGTTGTTATCGACAATGTAAACGCGCTCACCGGGAAGGATTCCCGCTGCTTCAAGAAGCAGACTGTCAATAGTGATGCTGCCTATATAATCGAGCCGGGCTTCGGTTACGGAAACCCGGTGGATCTTGCTTTTCATCATTTGAATCATCATGACCTCTTGCGATATTTGATATTGTCAATCAGTCGGACATCGCCGCAATAAACAGTCACACAGCCTACAGCTTGCGAGCAGTCGGCCCAGTCCTGAATGGGCTGCATGGTGTCGGCATCAACAATCTCATAGTATTCCACTTCAAGTCCGTCAAATGAGTTGATGGTGTCAATCACATATTTCTTTGTAGCCTTAACCGAGTGATCAAATGCCCACGATACCGAACCCTCAAGAGTGCGGTGAATCACCGGAGCGAGCTGACGCTGCTCGGGAGTGAGACGGACATTTCGGCTTGACATTGCAAGCCCGTCAGCTTCTCGTTTGATAGGGCATGACACAATGTCAAGGTCAAATCCTTCGAGCTGAACCATCTTGCGGATGACAGCAATCTGCTGGAAATCCTTCTCGCCGAAATATGCTCGTGTAGGACGTGTCATGGCAAAGAGTTTGCTGACAACCTGCGCCACTCCGTTGAAATGACCGGGGCGCATGGCTCCCTCCATCACTTCGGCAACCGGACCGAGGTCAAAAACACGGGTGTCAGGTTCAGGATAAATTTCCTCCACAGTTGGCACAAAGGCAATGTCAACTCCGGCTGCACGCAACTTTTCAAGATCGGCTTCTTCAGTGCGGGGATAGGTCCGGAGATCGTCGGGGTTATTAAACTGAGTAGGATTTACAAATACGCTTACCACCACGATGTCATTGTCGCGGCGCGCACGTTCTATGAGTGAGAGATGTCCTTCATGTAAGGCACCCATCGTGGGGACCAGACCGATGGTCCGACCCAAAGCCCGGGCGGCCGAAATCTGTCGGCCAAGTTCTTCTACCGTTCTGATAGTGTTCATTTCAGTGTTACAGCTTTTGTAGCTTTAAAAAACTCTACAAAATTACGCATTTATATTATTCTCCACAAATGTTTTGACCGGATATTTCATCACATCCTTTCATTCAAGCCGTTTTAAGCTTCGGCTGCCATTGAATCAGGGGCGGGATTCAAATTCTTCAAGGTTGATGCCGGCGAGTTCCCAGAGCGAAATGGCGTTTTCAAGCTTTTTGGTGAGACGTCCGTGGGTTTCATAAATGTCGGCAGGAGGATTCTCACTGCTCATTAGCGCCTCAGCATCGGCAATTTCCTTTTCAATCCGTCCGACTTCCGCTTCCGCTTCATCAACAGCTTTTTTCAGTTTGCGAACCATCTTTTCATGCTCTTTCTGCTCGGCGTATGACCGTCGGCGCGGTGCTTCGTCCGATTTGGCAACCGATGCCGCAGGTGCAGGTGTAGCCGGATGTTTTTGCTCATCTTTCTGAGATGGAGTTTTGCGCTCAAGCTCGGCGAGCGACGCAAGCTTCTTCTTTTCGAGAAACTCATAGATACCGCCCAGACATTCCTTAACTTGGCCACCACCAAACTCATAGACTTTTTCAACAAGTCCGTCAAGAAATTCACGGTCATGACTGACAACTATCACCGTGCCGTTAAAGTCCTTTATGGCCTGCTTGAGAATGTCCTTCGTTTTCATGTCAAGATGGTTGGTAGGCTCATCAAGAATCAGAAGATTGACAGGCTCGAGAAGAAGCCGAATCATGGCCAGACGGGTTTTCTCACCGCCCGACAATACTTTCACCTTCTTGTCAGACGCCTCGCCACCAAACATAAAGGCACCGAGAATGTCACGGATTTTGGTGCGGATGTCACCGACAGCAACACGATCAATGGTGTCAAACACCGTCAGTTCACCATCAAGGAGCTGAGCTTGATTCTGAGCAAAATAGCCAATCTTGACATTATGGCCAATTTTAAGGTCGCCTGTAAACGGGATTTCCCCCATAATACATTTTACAAGCGTGGATTTACCCTCACCGTTTTTTCCGACAAAAGCAACTTTTTCACCGCGTTTGATTGTGAATGTGGCACCGTCAAAAACCTGATGGTCGCCATAGGCCTTACCTACGTTTTCAGCAATGACAGGATAGTCGCCCGAGCGCGGGGCAGGGGGGAAGCGCAGGTTAAGGTGAGAGGTGTCCACTTCATCAATTTCAATCCGCTGAATCTTTTCGAGCTGCTTGATTCGGCTCTGAACCTGCACACTCTTGGTGGCCTTATACCTGAAACGCTCAATGAAGTCCTCGGTTTCCTGAATCTGCTTTTGTTGATTCTGATAGGCACGGCGCTGCTGCTCAAGGCGTTCCTGCCGAAGAACAACATATTTGGAGTAATTGACCGAATAGTCATATATGTGGCCAAGTGAGATCTCGATGGTGCGGTTTGTCACATTATCTATAAATGCACGGTCATGGCTCACAAGCACCACAGCGTCAGCCTTACTTATAAGAAAACTCTCAAGCCATTGAATTGACTCGATGTCGAGGTGATTGGTCGGTTCATCGAGCAGAAGGACGTCGGGACGTGTAAGAAGGATTTTGGCAAGCTCGATTCGCATACGCCATCCTCCGGAAAATTCAGCGGTGGGCCGATTGAAATCCGTGCGGAGAAAGCCCAGACCGATGAGAGTTTTCTCCATCTCGGCTTCAAAGTTCTCGCTCTGCTCCATGGCGAGACGGTCGGTGAGATTCGACACATTTTCTATAAGTGCGGCATATTCAGGCGAATCATAGTCGGTGCGTTCCGACAACTCATTATTCATCGCATCAAGACACCGTTTCATCTCATCGACGTGTGAAAAAGCTTTCCGCACTTCCTCAAGGACGGTTGCGGTATCGGAAGTGGTCATTTGCTGCGGAAGATAACCAATAGTGGTGCCGTCAGGAACTACAACCGTACCACTCGTTGGTTTCTGAAGCCCGGCGATAATCTTGAGCATGGTCGACTTTCCCGCACCGTTTTTACCCGTCAAAGCTATGCGGTCCTTACGGTTAATGATATATGAAATGTTGTCGAGCAGCACTTTGGCACTGAACTCGACTGAAAGATTGTTAATCTGAATACTCATGACAATGCAAAATTACTCACAATCTTTCAATCCGGCAAATTTGGTCAATTCGATTTTAATCCATAATTTTGCACCGATTTCGAGGTATCGCCCAACATCGGCGATAAAAGGGAACCGGGTGAGAATCCCGGACAGACCCGCTGCTGTAAATCGTCCGTTTCCTTTCATTAGGAGGCTATCTGACGGAATTATGCCACTGGAAATTATCCGGGAAGGCTCCGTCAGTATGAGGCGACAAGTCAGAATACCTGCCCCGGAATCAGAAATGTTTTGATGTTTTCGGGAAATAAGACTGACAAACAACCTCACCTTGCGCCGTCAATAGCAGGTTATTACGCTACAGACTCTTTCACGCGCTTGTGGTTACTTCGGTTGAAATCCCGTCGACACGAATTTAACCGGTAACCGAAAAAATGAGAAAAAAGTATCTTCTTAGTTCAGCAATTTTCCTCGCCGCCACATTCTCCGGTCGGGCGAGTGAATCGGTTATGGCTGACACAATAGCTGATCAAACTGAGAAGATTTCAACGGTCACCGTTACTGCATACCGAATGCAGGCCAAACTGTCGGCGGCACTTCCTGTCCAGATGCTTTATGCTGATAACCTGCGCGCACTCGGCGTCAACGATATGGCCGACGCTGTCAGCCGGTTTGCCGGAGTGAATGTGAGGGACTATGGCGGACTGGGCGGACTTAAAACCGTATCGGTCCGGAATATGGGGGCATCACACACTGCCGTCAGTTATGACGGAGTACCGGTGAGCAACTGTCAGGCCGGGCAGATTGACATCGGACGATTTTCGCTTGATAATGTTTCATCTATCTCACTCGCAGTGGGACATGATGTGGATTTGCTTCAACCGGCAAGACTATACGCATCTGCCGCCGTACTCAGTATCACCACACAGCGACCCGCTTTTGAATCCGGACGCAACTACTCGTGGCGATTTGAGGTAAAGGGGGGATCATTCGGCTATGTCTCTCCCTCGGTCAGATGGAATCAGAGGCTTACCGACAAGCTATGTTTATCGATTGACGGTTCATTCATGAGAGCCGACGGAAATTATCCATTCCAACTTGAGAACGGCCATAGCATTACCACCGAAAAGCGTTATAACTCTGCGGTTAAGTCATATCACACCGAGGCAAATATCTATTATTCACCGGCCGAAAATTCATCTCTTGATCTCAAAGGATATTATTCATATTCCGACCGCGGACTTCCGGGAGCAGTGACACTCTATAATCCGGTTTCGACCGAAACATTAATCGACAAAAACGGATTTTTTCAAGCAACATATAATAACCGATTCTCTGACCGATGGAAACTCCGGATTTCGGCCAAATATAACTACGGTTTTAATGCCGACCGTGAAACCGGTCCTCAGTTCACGGATGGAATTTATGCCGCAAATCACACTCAGCATGAATACTTCCTTACGGCGGCGGCACAATATTCACCCATATCCGGACTTGACATCGCACTGGCTCAGGACGGATTCTATAACACGCTTTCAAGCACACTCGCACAGTGTCCGTATCCCAAGCGCTTCACGTCACTGACCGCACTGAATATCAGATACCGACTCGGCATAGTGACTCTCAACGGCTCTCTGGTCAACACATTTATTACCGAGCATACGGAATCAGGAGTGACTCCCGATGATATGGAACGCCTATCACCATCGCTTTCATTTTCGCTAAAACCGATCGGCAGCAGAAATTTCCATATAAGAGGATTCTATAAGTCCACTTTTCGCACTCCTTCGTTCAACGACCTGTATTATGACCGGCTCGGCAACCGATCTCTCAGGCCAGAGAAGGCGAGTGAATTTGATTTGGGCGTCACATGGTCCGGATCACTTTTTCCGGCAATGAACTATCTCTCCGTTACAGCCGACGGCTATTTCAATCTCGTCAATGACAAGATAGTGGCTTTCCCGACCACATACGCATGGCGCATGGCCAATTATGGGAAAGTGCATATTGCCGGAGCCGACATTACCCTCGCAACCTCCGTCAGACTATCGCGCAACGTTGACCTGACTGTCACCGGTGCTTACACGTTTCAGAAGGCGATTGATGTCACATCACGCTCTGAAAACAATTATCGCCATCAGCTTCCCTATACTCCGCGTAATTCAGGCAATATCGGTGTGACGATTGACAATCCGTGGGTCACATTCGGATATTCACTGACAGGAGTGGGCGAGAGGTATTTCATGTCACAAAACATCCCGGCATACCGGATCAAGGGTTATGTGGACCAATCGGTCACACTCAGCCATGAGTTCCGTGCAGGAGCAGTGACGATTGGTTTGCGCGGTGAGCTACTCAACATTTTCAACCGCCAATATGAAGTAATCAAATATTATCCTATGCCCGGTCGCTCATGGCGCATCGGAGCAACTGTAAAATTCTAAAACTAATATAATTACCATGCAACTGAAAAAATTTTTATTTGGATCTGCCATCATCGCCTTCGGAGCGACGATGGTTTCGTGCAGCGACAATGATTCGCCCGATTTCAATGACGAGGGTTCTAAGATTGACCTTCCGGCCACCCGAGCATTCGTACTGTTTGAAGGCTCTTACGGACTAAACAATTCAGGAATCACATTTTTCAATCCGTATGACACCAAGGAAATAATTCCTGATATTTTCTATACTCAGAATCAGGTAGGACTCGGTGACATGGCTCAGGATATGATTGAGGAGGATGACAACATTTATGTTTCGGTCCACGGTTCCAACTATCTGGCAAAACTCAACTCAGCGGGCGTAATGACTGCCCGTGAGATTTGCTCAAAATATCCGGAACTTCAAGGTGGCATCAGAAATATCGTTGCTGAAAAAGGATATATCTACGCATCATTCTATGGTGGAATTGTTGGAAAATTTGATGCCAACACTCTTGAACTCAAGGCAAAATTGCAGACATCAGGAAAAAATCTTGAGGGACTTGCTATAGAAAACGGTAAACTTTATGTGGCAAATTCCTACGAAATCACCACCGACGAGAACGGCAAGACTGACTATAAATATCTTGATGAAGTGATTACGGTAGATCTGCGCGGATTCACTCAGTCATCATCCATCAAGGTGACAACCAATCCTAACATGGTCATGGAAGCTGATGACCGCATCTTCGTCATAAGCCATGACTATTCGCAGGAAAGCTATGTGCTTTCAGTGATTGATCCGTCGCAGAATGATCGAGTCACCCGTATAGGATATGCCACGGATATGGCAGCATCAGACCATACACTCTATCTGGTTGACTCCCGTACGGATTTTTCGACATATCCTTATCTGACAAACAATTCATTCACGACCTACGATATAAAGACCGGTAAACTCAACAATGAGAATTTCCTGAAAAATGCTCCTCTTGAGTTGGCAACATCCAACATCTCATCTATGGCATGTGATGATGAAACGGGCGACATTTATATCAACGTAACCCATTATGTCAGCGGAAAGGGTGAGCTGTATCGCTTTGACCACAATGGCAATTATATTGAGAAAATAGAATGTGGCGGACAGAATCCTTCCGCTATGGTGTTTCTTGACTGATGATTAAGTCTCTGAAATTTTTTCTGCCGATGATAGTGTTGCCGTTTATAGCTTCGTGTGTGAACGGCAGCACTTCCGTTGCCACTGACAGCGACACGGAAACCGGTCTTTCATACGCTACAAATCTTAAAATCAGCAGGCATGATGGATATGATCTTGCCATAATCCGTAACCCGTGGGACACTACACGGATTCTTCACACCTATATTCTTGTTCCGGATTCAGTGGAATATGACAAAAGCTCATTTCCAGCCGGAACAGTTGTGAGGGTTCCTGTAAAAAATGCTGTGGTTTACTCTGCTGTCCATATCGGTTTGTTTGATGAACTTGGAGCATCGGATGCGGTAAAAGGTGTTTGTGACACAGACTATCTCACTGATTCCGTCATTAAGTCACGAATCAAAAACGGTTATGTGGTTGATTGCGGGAAAAGCACGTCACCATCCATAGAGAAAATAATCTCGCTTCAACCTGATGCGATATTCCTTTCACCATACGAAAACTCGGGTAGCTACGGCAAATTGGCTCAAACAGGTATCGCGGTTATTGAGTGTGCCGATTACATGGAATCGACGCCGCTCGGAAGGGCTGAATGGATGAAATTCTTCGGACTGCTGACCGGAAAAGTGCATGTGGCTGACTCGCTTTTCAATGCAGTGGAATCGGAGTATAATGCCGTGAAAGAACTTGTATCACAAACTACTGACCGTCCCGGTGTTCTGACTGACATGATGTATGGTTCAGTGTGGTTTGTGCCGGGGCGGAAATCGGGAATGTCACATTTCATTACGGATGCCGGCGGTCGAAACGCATTTGACTCTTATGATTCGGATGGAACGGTCTCTCTTTCGGCAGAGAAAGTGCTGGTTGAAGCCGGGGATGCTGATGTTTGGTTGATTCGGTATTTTCAAGATAATGAATTAACCCGGAGTCAGCTTGAGAAGGAGAATCCGATCTACGGCAAATTTGCCGCTTTTTCAAACAATAACGTCTACGGTTGCAATACATCCCGGACCGACTATTATGACCGAATTCCTTTTCATCCGGAAATTCTCCTGAAAGATCTTGTCGGGGTCATTCATCCGGAGCTTCGGTCTGATTCTGTTAAACCACTTTATTTCCACAAACTGAAGTGAGATCAGTTGCATTGATATTTCTGACGATAATTCTATTTCTGCTCAACCTGTTTATAGGATCGGTGGAAATTTCACATGATACTGTCATCTCGGTGCTGACGGGTTCCGGCGGGACAGAAGTGGAGCGATTTATCATACTCAAGTCACGACTGCCAATGGCAATCACCGCATTGCTCGGCGGTGCAGGACTTTCCGCTGCCGGACTCATGCTTCAGACATCATTCCGAAATCCACTTGCCGGTCCGTCGGTTCTCGGAATCAATTCCGGAGCATCACTTGGTGTGGCGTTGGTGATTCTTCTGATGGGAGGAAGCATCTCTACTGACGTCTATTCTCTCAGCGGATACTCGGCAGTGGTAGCCGGAGCATTTATAGGCAGTCTGCTAATACTCGGTATTCTTATTCTACTGTCAGGAATCCTTAAAAACACACTGATGCTGCTCATCACAGGCATAATGATAGGATATATGGCTTCATCGCTTATCATGCTTCTGAATTTCAGCTCTACAGCACAGGGAGTTCAGAGTTATGTGATGTGGGGAATGAGTAGCTTTTCAGGCGTATCAATGAATCATCTGCCGATGTTTGCGTCGCTAACTGTCATCGGACTGTTGATGTCGATTCTTCTTGTCAAGCCTCTTGACATTCTGCTTCTCGGCGACGGATATGCCCGGAATCTGGGCATCAATCTGACGTATGTCAGAAATCTTATGTTTGTGACGGTCGGACTATTGAGCGCAACCGTCACGGCTTTCTGTGGCCCGGTGTCGTTTATCGGACTGTCGGTGCCACATATAACAAAACTCATTTTCCGTACAGATCTGCACCGCACACTTCTCCCTAACACACTCCTGACCGGAGCCGGG
Source organism: uncultured Staphylococcus sp. (assembly GCA_964554195.1). Taxonomy (GTDB): domain Bacteria; phylum Bacteroidota; class Bacteroidia; order Bacteroidales; family Muribaculaceae; genus Duncaniella. The sequence goes on along the minus strand of CAZKNK010000014.1, from coordinate 22,395 downwards.
ACGGCACTTCTCTGCAATCTGATATGCGTCTGGCCTGAAAACAGTGTGATTCCGCTTAATGCCGTCACTCCGCTTGTCGGTGCGCCGGTAGTGGTTTGGATTCTTCTGCGAAAAAAATAGAGTCATACACCGGTTTGCGGTGCATGACTCGAGAAAAAATGAAAACTGTTTGAAATTTAATCTTCGCCGAGATTAATGAGATATGCTTTGACTTTTCCGGTGGGGTAGAGACCGCGGATGATGAGCAGCTTCTCGTCATCGTCTGATTTGAGAACGGATTTGTAGATTTTCATGACGTCGTCAGGTGACGAAACCTTGATGCGGTTAACAGACGTGATGATAAAATCCTTGCTAATACCGGACTCACGGAATTTGCCGTCAGTCACTGAAACCACCTTCACACCCGACGAAATCCGAAGCGAGCGCTTTTCGTCATCAGAAACAGATGCCAGCTCGGCACCGAGAGAATCGGCATTATCAGGTTTGGTGACATTTGTGGTTCCCTTGTTATTGAGCAATTTCACATTGACGGTGCTGACTTTATTATCACGGACGTAAGTTATTGCAACCGTATCGCCCGGACGATGTTTTGCGAGCTGTTCCTGGAGATGGGCCATATTGTCGGTGGAAGTTCCGTCAATTTTAGTGATGACGTCACCTTCCTTGAGTCCGGCTTCCATAGCTGATGAACGGTCGGCTACGCTTCCGATATAAACACCCTTAGCTACGGCAGTGATGTCATGTTCCTTTGCAATTTCATTTGTAAGGTCAAGAATCGATACACCGAGAACGGCACGCTGCACTGCGCCATACTGACGAAGGTCAGCCACAACTTTTTTCACAATGGAAGTAGGGATGGCAAATGAGTAGCCTGCATAATTTCCGGTCTGGGAATATATGGCCGTATTGATTCCTATAAGTTCGCCATTGAGATTAACAAGCGCACCGCCGGAGTTACCGGGATTAACGGCTGCATCAGTCTGAATGTAGGATTCAATTCCCATCGGGCGACTGTGAGTGATGCCGGCAATGCTGCGTCCCTTAGCCGAAACAATGCCGGTGGTTACTGTGGAAGTAAATCCAAACGGGTTACCGACGGCAAGGACCCATTCACCTACCTTGAGAGCCTCACTGTCACCTATTGTGATAACCGGGAGGTCGGATGCGTCAATTTTTATAAGGGCAAGGTCGGTGGTGGCATCTGTTCCGATCACGGTTGCATCAAATGTTCGGTTGTCATTCAGGGTCACTTCAAGTCGTTCGGCCTGATCAATCACGTGATTATTTGTGACGATGTAGCCGTCGGCACTTAAAATGACGCCGGAGCCGAGTCCAAGCTGCTGCTGACGGGGCTGTTCCTTCTGGCGGGGTTGCTCCTGCCTGCGCGGTGTTCCGAAAAAGTATTCAAAAAACGGATCGGAAAAGAAGTCACTTCCCTGCGATGAGTAGCGTCCGGAGGGAGTGGCGTAACTTTTGATTGACACAACGCCATTGATAGTGCTTTCGGCAGCATTGGTAAAGTCAGCACCTTCACGGGGTATAGGATTAGCGACACGATAGAAGTCAGCCGGATAGGAATCCGGACTGCCGGCTTCGATGCGGTCAGTGATATTTTCGCTTTGTTTTATTGCCGACTTAAGGGCAAATGTGGTGATGCCCGAGCCAAGCACAGCTGACCCTGCGGCAAGTAAAACGATCTTTTGAGTCAGATTCATAATGCGGTAAATTTTAGTTTTGATTGATTTTTGAATATAAGACGGCAAAAACCATGCTATGTTATATCGGGTTCTATTAAAAATTGCGAATCTTAATTAAAATTAAGTGTAAATTTAACGTTTTAAGATTTGATATAAATTTCTTAAAAAAATTTTCACGCACTTGATGAAATTTCAGTTCTATGTCGTAAATTTGTTATCTGATAAAAATTACTCCCAATCCATGTCGTTTGTCAAGTCATTATTTCAGTGTATAGCATTGTCGGTTGTCATGATTTCAGTCATGACATCGTGTGGAACGTCACGTAAGTCAACCGTAACCACACGCGGTCAAAAAGGATCATCAGTATATCACCCTGTTGAATTTGTCAAAATCAATCCTGACCTTCATGCCCCGGAGAAGGCGCTGCTTACAGAAGCCAAGAAGTGGCTTGGCACACCGTATAAGTACGGAGGCGAGAGTAATGACGGGATTGACTGTTCAGCCCTGATGCTAAATGTATTTCGTGATGCACTGGCAATCAAATTGCCTCGTTCGTCACGTCAGCAGTTTGATTTCACCGAAGCCATTTCAAAAAGCGAGCTGATTCCGGGTGATCTCATATTCTTTGCAACGGGAAGGGATAAAAAGACTGTTTCACACGTGGGTATGTATATCGGTGAGGATAAGATGGTCCACTCATCTGCATCACGCGGTGTGATGGTGAGCCGGATCAATGAAGAATATTTTGTAAATACCTTTGTGGCTGCCGGTCGAGTCGGTTCCTATTATGCCATGCTTCAGAAGCGCAAGGATGAACCGCAACCTATACCTGAATCGCCCTCATTGGAAGAAACAATAATTACATACGAGGCTGTTAACCAACTTCCCACACGAAATATTCAACCATCACAACCCGAACCGACCGCATCAGGAGTCAACAGTGTACTTGCCGCTGTGAATTCTTCAGGGACATCATCCCCGCAACTTTCGGCAGAGGAAGCCCGGCTGAAAGTGCTTAATTCTCTTATTGAAGAAAAAATTGATTCAATTTATTCAATATCAGCGGAATGAAGGATTCGGAAATCATTGCAGCTTTATATGAAGCTTATACAGGAGAAAATCCTGAATCAATAAGGGCCTTGAAGGGAAGCGGGTCGTCAAGAGGCTATTTTCTGATTGACGGCTCCCGCAGATTGATTGGAACTGTTGGAACTGACCGAAAAGAGAATGAGGCATTTATCTATTTGGCTGACTTTTTCCATAAGGCGGGAGTAAGTGTTCCGGAAGTTGTGGCAGTGAGTTCTGACAGAATGGCATATCTTCAGACCGATTGCGGTAACATAGCATTGTTTGAATGCCTTGACCGCGACGATCTGATTGAAAAAGCTATACAGGAACTTATTAAAATCCAGTTTGCCGGCGAGGAAGGTCTTGATTGGAACAAATGTTTTCCGGTGAAATCATTTGACAAGCAGTCGATTTTATGGGATTTGAATTATTTCAAATACTGTTTTTTGAAACCTATAATCGGCGACTTTGATGAGCCGGGCCTTGAAAGTGATTTTGAACGAATGGCAGAAGAACTTGCCGTGAGAGATGATGAACACACTTTCATGGTGCGTGATTTCCAGTCGAGAAATGTGTTGGTTAACAATGACGGAAATGTTACACTCATAGATTTTCAAGGTGGTCGTCGCGGGCCTGTGTATTATGATCTTGCGTCCTTCTTATGGCAGGCAAGAGCCGGATTTTCAGATGAGTTCCGTCAGAAAATGGTGGACTTTTATCTCGACTGTGCATCTGACCGAATCACTGCAAGCCGTGATGAATTCAAGTCACGACTGCGAAAATACGTGCTTCTCCGTCAGCTTCAGACACTCGGAGCTTACGGTTTCCGTGGGCTTGTGGAGCAGAAGGCTCATTTCGTCAAGAGTATTCCGCAAGCTATAGCAAATCTTAAATCCCTTATTACAGCAGATGACGGTTTCGCTCAATATCCATGTCTGATTCGGTTGCTCGGTCAGGTTTGTGACAGATTTCATCATGAGGAAGCACCTGACGGGCTGACTGTGAGAATAGGAAGTTTCTCATATATGAAAGGAATCCCGTCTGACATGAGCGGAAACGGTGGAGGATTTGTGTTTGATTGTCGCGGACTCCCAAATCCGGGCCGCTATGAACAGTATAAAAAATCTACCGGACGTGACGGGGATGTGATTGAATTTCTTGAAAAGGAACCGGATGTGGAGCGATTTGTCAGGAATGCGGTGGAAATGGTTTCAATTTCCGTCGAAACTTATCTGCAACGCGGATTTACATCGCTCATGGTTAACTTCGGATGTACGGGCGGACAACACCGCAGTGTGTATTGTGCTGAGCAAACCGCAAAGGCTTTGAGTAAAAAATATGGTGTCAGAATCATTCTCAGTCACAGAGAACAGGGTATAAAGGAATCTATTGCTCCAAAATGAAAGCCATGATATTTGCAGCCGGACTCGGCACACGGTTGCGTCCGCTGACCGACACTATGCCTAAAGCACTCGTTGCAGCTGACGGAAAACCGATGCTTGGCCGGGTGATTGAAAAGCTGAAAGATGCCGGAATTGATAAAATCATTGTTAATGTCCACTATTTAGCAAACCAGATCAGGGATTATCTTCGGGATAACGATAACTTCGGAATTTCGGTTGAAATCAGCGACGAGTCCGATTGTCTGCTTGAAACCGGCGGAGGGATTCTGAAAGCACGAAAGTGGCTTGACGACGGCGAGACATTTGTGGTACATAATGCTGACATATTGACCGATTTTGATCTTCGGACCATGATTGATAGTCATATCCGAGAAGGAAACGATGTGAGCCTGCTTGTGGCTGACCGCAAGTCGTCACGCAAACTACTGTTTGACTCTGACATGATGCTTCAGGGATGGAAAAACGAAAAAACCGGAGAGGTAAAGCCGTTTTCGGCTGACCAGTCCGGACTCAAAGGACTCGGATTTGGAGGAGTTCATATAATCAATCCTGCGCGGTTTTTCCCACTGCTTGAACAATATACCGATGCAGGACCATTTTCCATCACACCCTTCTATGTCGACAACTGCCACCGACTCGACATCCGGGGATACATACCTCAGGAATCATACGGGTGGTTTGACATCGGATCGATTGAGAAACTGCGCGAAGCGGAAAATTATCTTCGGGAGAAATAGTTCTTTAATATTTCCGCGCTTTCTTCTGCCGGAGTAAAGACGGCAAGAATAGCCGAACTCCCCTTGACGGAAAGAAAATCATCAAGCGATTTTTTCAGTGATGATACATCGGATGCTTCAAAGAAGGGAATATTATATGCTTCTGCGATTTTCCTTATCGGAAGATTCATGCTTTCACTGAAAAAGAATTCCCTCCGGGGCATTTTGGATGTTGACTCGATAAACCGGAAAATCCCACCGCCTGAGTTCATCATCACGATAATTTTCAGTTTATCCGACAGAAGTTTTGAAGAAATGGCTGCAAGGTCATATTGACAACTCATGTCACCTGTAATAAGTATTACATTTCCCTTGCTCGTTATAGAGGCTCCCAAAGCAGTGGAGGTGCTTCCGTCAATACCACTGACACCTCTGTTACAGTCAACCCGGGCAAAATGACGATAGCCGTAAAGCTGGGAATACCGAATGGGGGTGCCGTTTGAATAATGGAGCTGCAAATCCTGACTGATTCCATCGAGAATTATCTTGAAAGCAGTCATGTCTGACCATCCGATATTATTAAGATAACGGTGATGTGATTTTAGCGCATGGCTGTATGCGTCGAGCCATTCGTCCTGATATGCGGAAGGTGATATGGCTTCAGATGAAAGCAGCTCGGCAAATCGGGTAAGTACATGTTTCGCTTCAGCTTCCACGGCAAGTGACAGTTTTCTGAAACAGTCAATAAGATGTGGCGAGCATCCGATATGCCAGTGTTTCATTCCATTACACCGCCGCAGGTATTCCTTTATTTTCCTCGAAACGAGCGCTCCGCCGAGGGTGATGACAATATCGGGTGAAAGGTCGTCAATTTTTTCAGCCGACATTCCACTTAAAGTCAGGTCTATGGCGGGAATGAAGCGATCCCCTGACAGATTGGACACTGTCTCAGTCATGACAATGATGTTAGGACATGCAGCCAAACGGTTGAGAGCAGCATTGAGTTCAGGGTCAGGAGCCATGAATCCGGCCACAATCATCACTTTAGGTGTCGATGCGATCTCGGCTGCAAGGCGATTGGCCACATCACTGTCAAGCGAGGGAGATTCAGCCGTAGAGTGGATGATACGCACATTGTCCGGAGAATAGTCGGCCAATCCGCTGAGCGGGTTATCTATTCTGATATTTATATGGACCGGACCGCGGCGTGGCGAAACAGCGAGAATGAGCGCATCGTTAATTTCCCTTATTGCCATCCAACGGTCATCGTCGGCAGGGAGTCGGGCCGGAATATCGTAGGTGAACTTTACTATTGACGCCAGACATCCGGGCTGACGGATGGTCTGCGAGTCATCCTGGTCAATCCATTCGGCAGGACGATCAGCGGAAATCACTATAAGCGGAACATTCCGGTAAAAGGCCTCAGCTACAGCGGGAGCGTAGTTAAGCAGGGCGGTTCCGCTCGTACATACCAATGCTACCGGACGTCCGGATTCAGCAGCCATTCCGAGGGCGATGAATGCAGCCGAACGCTCGTCAATCACCATTCTCAACCGGAATTTCTCTCTGACCGTAAATGCTGTCAGAAGGGGCGCATTGCGCGAACCGGGCGATGCAATCACATCATAAATCCCGTGACCGGCAAGGAGGTCAGCGAGAAGGTTACAGTTAAGTTTGTCAGTCGACACCATCTTGATAAAGAATTACATAGCCGGATTCAAGTGACTTCTTTACATCTACCATCCGCTGATTTGATGAGCCGCGGAAACGGAGTTTAATGTCACGCAGCGGCTCTTCAAAGCGACCGTCGACTATCACATCGGCGTAGCCGAGAATCCGGGAGAGTGACTTATCGGCGAGAATTTGCTCGAAAGTATAACCGGTATAGCACCATAAATTCAGTCCGCGTTCTTTAACAGCTGCCGCCACGGGCAACATTCCGGCAACATCATATAGCGGATCTCCACCGGTCAGCGTGACTCCGAAACCGTTTTCATCAACAACAGCCATGATCTGATCCAACGTCATCTCCTGACCGGCCTCTGCATCCCATGACTGCGGATTATGACAGCCCGGACAATGATGGCTACACCCTGCAAAATAGATGGCGGTCCGGAGTCCCGGACCGTCAACCGATGTGCCTTCCACTATTCGCAGTATCTTCACAATTCGATTATTTATGAACCACTCTGTCACGGAGTTCGGACAGCTTGGCGTTGTTCCATCGGTCAGTCGTACCGACAAGATAACCGGTAATACGTTGCAGACAGTCGATGTTGTGACCGTGGCATACAGGACATTCCTTGAGGTCCTCTTGTGCATCCTCATATCCACAGTTCATGCAGCGGTTTCGGTTATGGTTAACGGAGCCGTAGCCGATATTATATTTGTCGATTAGATTTACAATATCTTTGATGGCCTGAGGATTGTGGGTTGCATCGCCGTCAATCTCAACATAGAATATATGTCCTCCACCTGTAAGCTCATGATAGGGAGCCTCGATTTTGGCCTTGTGGGTAGGGGAGCAGTTGTAATATACGGGGACGTGGTTTGAGTTTGTGTAATAAATCTTGTCAGTGATTCCGGGTAGTACGCCGAAAGAATGGCGGTCACGTGAAGTGAATTTTCCCGACAGTCCTTCGGCCGGAGTGGCAAGTACCGAGAAATTGTGCTTGTATTTTTCGCAGAAATCATTCACACGTGATCTCATGTGGGACACAATGCGCAGACCGAGCCGCTGAGCCTCGTCACTTTCACCGTGATGATGTCCGGTGAGAGCAATTAGACACTCTGCCAATCCGATGAATCCTATTCCGAGAGTACCTTGATTGATTACTGACTCGATTGTCTGATCAGGTGAGAGGTTTTCAGCACCGTTCCATAGACGTGACATAAGCAAGGGGAATTGCTTCACCATAGCTGTTTTCTGGAAATCATATCTGTCACAGAGCTGACGTGCCGTAATTTCAAGAATTTCATCAAGCTTTTTGAAGAATCGGCTTATGCGCTCCTCCTTATCCTGAATGTTCATACACTCGATTGCAATGCGGACAATATTGATTGTTGAGAAACTGATGTTTCCTCGCCCGATTGAAGTTTTTTCACCAAAACGGTTTTCAAACACACGGGTGCGGCATCCCATCGTGGCTACTTCATATTTATAGCGTTCGGGGTCATTGGCATCCCATTTGTCATGATGATTGAACGAAGCATCGAGATTGACAAAGTTAGGGAAAAATCGACGGGCTGTCACCTTGCAGGCAAGTTCATACAGGTCATAGTTGCGGTCCTCAGGAAGGAAGTTGACTCCGCGCTTTTTCTTCCATATCTGAATCGGGAAGATGGCAGTAGCGCCGTTGCCCACACCTTCATAGGTGGAGTTGAGCAATTCGCGGATAATGCAGCGTCCTTCGGCCGAAGTGTCGGTTCCATAGTTAATGGAACTGAACACAACCTGATTGCCACCGCGGGAGTGAATTGTGTTCATATTATGTATGAATGCCTCCATTGCCTGATGAACACGGGCCGCGGTACGATTCACGGCATGTTGCAGCCAGCGGGCATCTCCCTCAAGACCATCAAGCGGTTTTTTAAGGAAATCCTCAATTTCAACATTATAAAGATGCTTGAGGTCATCACCCGTGAGAGCTTCGATGTTTTTAACCTCCTCAATAAACGATGAGCGGACAAATGGAGCGAGATAAAAATCAAAAGCCGGAATAGCCTGACCGCCATGCATCTCATTCTGAGCGGTTTCAAGTGAAATGCAGGCTATGATGCTTGCGGTTTCGATTCGCTTTGCAGGACGAGATTCACCGTGTCCGGCAACGAATCCGTAACGAAGTATCCGGTCAAGAGGATGCTGCACACATGTCAGTGACTTGGTGGGGTAATAATCCTTGTCATGAATATGCAGATAACCACTCCTTACAGCTTCGCGGGCTTCGGGTGAAAGAAGGTAATCGTCAACGAACGGCTTGGTGGTTTCACTCGCAAATTTCATCATCATCCCGGCAGGAGAGTCGGTGTTCATGTTGGCGTTTTCGCGCGTGATGTCATTATTCTTTGCTTCAATGATTTCAAGGAACATGTCACGAGTTTTGGCGCGTCGGGCTATGCTGCGTTGGTCACGATAGGCAATGTAGCGTTTGGCCACTTCCTTTCGCGGACTTTTCATCAGCTCGAATTCCACACGGTCCTGAATATCCTCGACCGACATCTGTTCGGCACCGTTCATGCCTATTCGGTCGGTGATGCGTGAAATGAGGGCTTCATCCTCGCCCATCTCTGTTGTGAGCATGGCTTTGCGGATGGCAGCCTTTATTTTTTCTTCATTGTAACCCACGACGCGACCGTCGCGTTTTACTACTGTCTGAATCATTGAAATAAGTTTTTGAGAGGTTGAATTAAGGTGAGGAATATTTCCTGTTGATTTACGCTGCAAAGTTAATGATTGCACATATCATTTACAAACAAAATTTCATTTCGGGATACTTTGGCGATGTTAAAAACTGTTATATAGTTAATATATAAATAATTATGATTCTGTTTTGGAAAACTTTAACAAATCATAGCCGCTTCGGGATTAACAAATTGGTTAATTCGGATAACGAGCTGATTGTCAACTCAGGTAACTTTTCGGCAGGTAAAGATTCAAGGTTTTGAGGATGAATATTCTCGCCGTTATCGGCAAGCATGACAGTGAGCCACCCCTTGCGATTGGCTATCAAAAAGTCCTTTTCGGGGTTATCACCTATATAGATATATGGCGGCGAAGCAGAAATGTTTTCGACAGAATCGAATGAATTATCCGACAATTTCGTGAATCCCGTCACTCCGGAGATAAAAATCAGATCAGGGTTAATAATGTGATCGAGTCCGAGCGCCTTGAGCTTATTAGACTGAGTGACGGCTCTCCCGTCGGTGATGATTCCGAGTTTGATATTGAAAGCCTGAAGTTGGTGTAACGTGTCAGAGGTTTCCTTATCAAGAAAGATGTCGGGAATATGAGTGCGATAAATTTCGATAATCCTGTCTATTCCTGCACCTGACGCCATAGCAGCATAGTCAAACGCATCAGCAACCGTATCAGCATGAAGCATGACATCGATGGACACGGAATCGAAAAGCGCTGCTATGGTGCGATAAGCTGATTTAACGTATTCAATTTCCTTGTAAAGAGTGTCGTCGAGGTCAAAGATGACAGTCATAACAATGATTTAAGTGTGGAGCATACATATTCCACATCATCGTCAGTAAGCGAGGAACCGCTTGGCAGACATAGACCTTGCTCGAATAGCCGGGCTGACACACCGTTAACGTAAGCCGGACAGTCGCTAAAGAATGGCTGCATGTGCATGGGACGCCAAAGCAGACGGGTCTCGATTCCCGCATCCTGCATGCCAAGTCGAATTTCGTCGGGAGTGTGACCTGATTTCGGGTCTATCAGAATGGTTGAAAGCCAGAAGTTTGAATTAAACCGTTTTGAGGGGTTATCATGAACAGTGATGCCTCTGACATCAGATAGCTCCGTGCGATAAATTTCATGAATCCGGCGTCGACGGTCTACGCGCTCGGGCAGCTGTTCAATCTGACCGCATCCGATTGCAGCACTTATGTTTGATAACCGATAATTGAATCCTATGACTTCATGATAGTAATAGGGCAGGGGTTCGCGTGACTGAGTCGCATAAAATTTCACCCTTGCAGCAGTCACGGCGTCGGGACAAATGAGCGCACCACCGCCTGATGTAGTGATGATTTTATTTCCGTTAAAGCTCAGCGCACCGTAGCGGCCAATGGTACCGCACATTCTGTCTGAGTATGTTGAGCCGAGTGCTTCAGCAGCATCCTCCAGCACCGGAATATCAAACTCAGCGGCCACAGCCATAATTTCATCCATTTTAGCCGGCATTCCGTAGAGATGAACCGGGATAATGGCTTTGGGTGTCCTTCCTGTTACTTTAATACGGTCAATTATGGATTCACGAAGCAGGTCAGGCGACATGTTCCATGTGTCAGGTTCAGAATCGACAAAAACCGGTGTAGCACCCTGATACTTCACGGGATTGGCACTTGCTGAAAAAGTCAGCGACTGCACTATCACTTCATCATCCTTTTCCACCCCGAGCATGACAAGACCGAGGTGAATGGCCGCAGTGCCGGCACTGAGGGCCACAACATTTCCGCAGTCAAGATATGCCTCCAACCGGTGTTCAAATTCGTCAACGTGCGGGCCAAGCGGAACAATCCATGAATCACGCATAGCTTCGTCGATATATTTCTGCTCGCTGCCTGAAAGATGCGGAAGCGACAACTTGATTACTTTTTTATTCATAAGAATTAATAATTCAAATTTCTAACTGTTGCCTGACGGATTCCTCATGAATGTCAGAAAAAAGTCTTGACAGAAATTCTTCACTCATTCCGAGCGACCCACCGTGGCCTGTACGCGATTTGACCAGTTTCTCAAATCTTTCCGTCTGGACCACAGGGATGTTTTTATTCTTTTTAAAGTGTCCGATTTCGCGCGACACCGCCATTCGGCGTGACAGAATCTCAAGCAATTCGGCATCAAGCTGATCAATCTGTAGCCTGAGTTGATCAAGTTCGCCGTCGGCAACCTTCATGTTGCGGAAATTAAGACGAGACATTATTCCGCTAAAACAATCGGGTGTGATCTGCTGACTGCTGTCACTTAAAGCCGAGTCAGGATGGCAATGCACTTCAACAATCAGGCCATCAAATCCCATGGCAAGAGCCTCTTGCGACAGTGGCTCTATAAGCTCGCGTCGGCCACCGATATGACTCGGATCACATATCAACGGTAGACCGGGAAACCGACGACGGAGTTCGAGCGGTAGACTCCACCGTGGATGATTACGATATACGTTATGGCCTATTGAGCGAAAACCGCGATGGATTGCCCCCAGACGTGTTACTCCGGCCTCGTAAAGCCTACGGATGGCACCTATCCAAAGATCAATGTCAGCCACAACGGGATTCTTGACAAGAACAGGTTTGTCAGGACAAATCCGCCCTATGGCATCTGCAAGATCCTGCATGGCGAAGGGGTCGGAAGCAGTTCGCGCACCGATCCAGAACAGATCAATGTTAAAATCTGACGCGCCTTCTACGTGGCGGGGCGATGCCACTTCCGTAGCGACTGACATTCCGGTGACATCACGGACTCGAGCAAGCCATTCGAGTCCTTGCTCTCCCACACCTTCAAATCCACCGGGCATGGTGCGTGGTTTCCAGATTCCGGCACGGAACACACCCACGCCTGACTCCTTCAACGCCACAGCCGCCGACATAACCTGCTCACACGACTCCGCACTGCACGGACCGGCTATGATCAACGGGCGATGTGAAAGCGGACCATCATCACACAATGGTTTGAAATCCATCAATTTTTACCGCTTAATCAGCCTTCAATCCCGGAAACGGGGATTTTCTCGACACGACGCTGATGACGACCGCCATCAAACGGTGTATTCAGGAATGTTTCGACAATATTGATTGCAGTAACATTATCAATAAATCGGGCCGGAAGGACAACAAAGTTGGCATCGTTGTGACGGCGCGCAAGCTCGGCAAGTTCAGTGTTCCAGCAGTGGGCTGCACGGATTCCCTGATGCTTGTTAAGAGTCATACCGATACCGTTTCCTGAACCGCAGAGAGCAATTCCGGGATAACATTCACCCTTCTCGACGGCGTTTGCAGCCGGATGGGCGAAATCGGCGTAATCGCAGCTGTCGGCCGAAAAGGTTCCGAAATCCTTTACTTCGATATTCTGTGATGCAAGATAACCCTCTATAACGAGTTTCATTTCATAGCCGGCATGATCCGAACAGATGGCTACCGGCAGAGATTCTTTCAAAATTGACATTTTGATTAATACTGTTATTGATGTTTCGATTCGGGATGCAAATTTACGAAATTATTCGGAATAAACCTCAAACAGGGATAACCATCATAGGCACATCTGTGTGAAACAGAAGTTTGTGTGCAATGCCGGGGTTAAAAAGGCGGGCAAAAATGTTTTTCTTCCTGTTTGGCACCACAATCAGTTGCGGTGACAGGGCAGAGCAGATTCGCTCGAAGTCATTGACAAGGGTATCCTTTTTGACGGAATCCGAATTAAACGTAAAGCCCTCATAGTGGCGGCGACAATATTCAATGAGTGAGTGCTGGGCATCAGGGTCGCCATCAGGATGCTTGCGGGAAGGCATGCTGACAAGTGTGACATTAAACTGAGCGAGCGGAAAAAGCCGGTAGAGAGTATCAAGAGCAAGAATGTCCTCCTGATCAAGACTGCTCAGGAGCAGAACTTCCGATATATTTTTCAGTTTGTCGACCGACGTGGATTCAGGAACGGTGAAAACAGAGAAGCGGCATGTGTCAAGCACTTCGGCAGTGACGCTACCCACAAGTTCGCGCTCCTTCTTTCCGGCGCCTCTTGTTCCCATGACAATGAGAATCGGATGTATCTCCGAGGCCATTTCAGCAATCACATCCTCCGGCACACCTTCACGGATTTCGGTCCTGAACTTCACCGGCGGAATCTCTCCTGATTTAACTTTTTCACGCAACTGCTTCACAAATCTTTCCATCTGCTTCTCAGCTTCATGGTCAATTATTGAATCAACCTCCGCCTGCTCCATTGCAGCTTCCGAATCATCAAAAGTTAGTGTATCGGTAAGCTGAAGGTTTGAGCCGAGAGTGACCGGGTCAAGATATGTGTGAAGAATCACAATGGATGCGTTATGTTTCTCAGCAAAGTGAAAGGCATAATCGGCCGCGATAACGGAGTGAGGGGAGAAGTCGACCGGAACAAGAATCTGATGAGTGGTATTTGAATCAGTTTTGCCGTCGGAGGTAAAGAGTTCGATGTTCTCCACAATCCTGAGAGCAAGTGGAAGATCCGACTCAAAAATTCTGACTCTGATTCCCGACGAAACCACAGGATTTTCAAGATTCACGTTTTGAAGCGTGACGGAAATGCCTTCGTTCTCAAGAATGGTTTTCAGAAACTGAGCGCGATTATAGGTGTGAATGGCAAGTGTAATGAGTCGGTCGTTGTTCATCGTATAGGATGTGCAGAATTAAATATTGGCGCGGGCCGAACAGAAAAAATGTCAAAACGGCCCGCGCTCAAAGTATCTTAAAAAATATTCAGAAGTGGAAATTATTCTTTTCCTTTTTCTTGGTTCTGAAGGATCTCAATGGCCATATCATAGATTGTGGTGTCGTCAAGAACCACAATACCTCCGTCGGGACCCGGTTCGATATGGACACCGCAGTTTTTGCCAAATTCATAATTTGAACCGCCGAAATAGTTGCGGACAGTTTGAACGGTTGTATTCAGTTTGTCGGATATTTTGGCCATCGAGCCATCGGGCAGACTGTCTTTGATACGGCGCAGGTCGTTGAAGGTTATAGTCTTGGTCATGATACTAAATATTTTTTGGTTAGTAATATTAATTTTGATGTGTCTAAATTAGAAGTAAATTTTGACTTAAGCAAATAATTCGTTAAAAAAATTACTCTTCATCTAAAATTTTTAATCCGGACAGCTTTTTGCATTTCAAATTCTTTCGACATCCGAAGCCTTGATCCATGCACGGTGACTATTGTCGACCCTGACGTCAAGCCAAAGCGAAGGCACCGAATCAGCCTTGTTCTGAACAGAATCAAGAATCTCCACTTTCGTTCCTTCATGAAGAAGCATGGCTTCCATAGATCGGTCAGATGGTGTTCGGGGTGCTGTGCTGAGAATTGTGGACGGTGACAGAATTATGGCTGAATCCGTATCGGATGCGATGGCAGCCCCTCTGTAAGCGAAAAAGATTCCGATGGCGCAAAGAAGCAGAGAGACGATTCCGCCGAAAAATCCGGTTTTACGAAGCGGGATGCTATCAGAAAATATGTAGAGCAAAATTCCGGCAATGGTAAGGATAAAGAGTCCGGCCGCACATTCAGCCCAAACGTTTGAATGAAGTTTGAGAGCGATTTCATCCACCGCATTTGAAAGGAATGTTCCGCGTTCACCGGGACGGTCAGTGATTTTTGAGTTGACAAATGCGAGATTCTCACGTGCATCAGTGAACGACGGCTCAAGACGGAGCGCTCTTTCATACATCAAAATTGCTTTTCCCGGCTTCCCGAGTCTATAATAGCAGTTGCCAAGATTGTAAAGAGCTTCAGCCGACTGACCGTCCTGATTCATGGCCTGAGTGTAAAGCTGTGCGGCCAGTTCAAACTCATCGGAAGTATAGGCGGAGTCAGCCTGCTCGGTAAGCGATTGAGACATCAGTTGAAGTGATGCGGTCAAAAGTGAAAGTATGAGGAATATGCGTTTCATTTTTGAATTCATTTTGCGGGTTTGAAATTTTCCATTTCATTGATGGCTTTTTCTCCCTGACGATACACTTCATCGACACGGGCTGAGGAGTCGGGCGTATAGCGGGCCATCTCACACTCATCGAGTACATTTATAAATGACTCTATGACTGATTCGGAGAAGTGTTTATCAGTAAGCGTAGCCACGATGTTCTGACGCGACAGCTGTGAAACGGGAATCGAGAGCTTGTCAGACAGGTAGCCCCAGACAGCGCGGAGCATTTCCTCATAGAACTTATCCGAATCACCGGCCTGCATAAACTTCCGGGCAGCATTAAGTCTCTTTTTGGCCACTTTGGAAGCCTTAGCATTCCGTCGGCCGGCCACATCGGCTTTTCCTGCGAGGTTTTTGCGGTAAACGATTATTATCACCACAAGCAAAATCACCGGAATGATGTAGAACAACCAGTAGGCGAAACTACGGATTAAAAGCGTGTGGTTATGGGTGAGATTTTTGTCACCGAGTTTTATAAATCGGATGTCGGTGTTTTTTGATTCGACATCTTTCCTCTCGGATGAAGATGTGACGGATGCACCTTTTGCAACCTTAATATTATATGTAGGAAGATTGATGGAAGAATACTGATGCGACGCCGGATCAAAATAGACGAATTTATTTTCACCAATAGTGAAATCGCCTACCGACTGCGGCACAAAAGCATATTCCACAGTCATCGTACCTGACACTTCATTGCCGTTGACAGAAGTTTCTACGTTGGAATTAGGGGTGTACTGCTCAAATTCTGACGGGAAGTCGATTACAGGTTCCTTAAGATATTTGATGTTGCCGGTTCCCTTGATAGTATAAATGAGAGTGGCAGGGTCACCGGTGCGGAAATTGTCACCAACAAGGCGTGATTCAGCCGTGAAACGACCAACAGCTCCCGTGAATTCTGCCGGGCGAGGTTCAGGTAACGGAGTGATGTTGATGGAAGCGGAATTAGAGCTAACCTTGATTTTGAATTCGCGCGGCTGCCGGACCTGAAACATTCCCATGTTAACATTATCATATTGAATCACGGTAATGTCATAATTGCCGGAATTGATAGTAAGCTTTCCGGATTGCTGCGGGAATATTATACACCGTTTCAACACTGCGGTCATATAACTCTGACCGTTGTAGGTTTCAACTTCGTTGAGCGTAGGCTGAATGTCAAGCGGCTGAATGAGAAAACCGTCAAAACTCGGCTGACGGGTAGGCATGAAAGATGAAATCGAATACTTTGTATAAAGCTTAATGGTGCATCCGATGGCCTCCTGCTCATAGGCAGAGGATTTTGAAAGAATAATCCTGACAAATACATCATCAGCATTCACCTTGCGTCCGGCAGCCTGAGTGTCGGCATCATCAATATCCACCGGACGCTGTGAGGCCGGTTTATCCTTGTCAGCCCGAGGATTGACGGTAAACTTGACCGCTTGTGTTGACAATCTCTTTCCATCAGCAAGAATCGATGCTTCAGGGATGGTGAATGTGCCGGCTTTTGTGGCCCGATAATAATATGTGTACTCAGTAGTGCGCGACGACGATGCCTTTCCATTGATCACCTGATAAGACTGAGAGGTAGAGGTGGATGGGCCGTAGAGGAGCTGACAGTCAGTGATCGGAGTCACCCTCAGGTCGGAGCCGTCGGCGTTTGAGAGCCGGAAGGTGACAGGAAACTTGTCGCCCTCATACACACTTCTTGGAGCTTTTACAGTGAATGAAACCTGCGCTGACACCGATAGCGTCAGAATCAGGAATGTCAGAAAAGAATATACGCGGTTCATTGTTGCTGAATTTACCAGGGGTTTGTGACAGGTCTACGCATTGCATTGCGTTTAGCCTTTTCGGCATTTTCCTTCTCAATGCGGGCGCGGGTGGCATTTTCCTCATTCTCCATCGCCTTAAGAATCTGCTGAACGTTTTCGGGACTTAACTGTCCGGATTTCTGCTGTGGATTCTGTTGCTGCTGATTCTGCTGTTGCTGATCCTGTTGTTGCTGCTGATCTTTGTTTTCGTCCTTATCCTTATTTTGGTTCTGATCCTTATTGTCATTCTGATCTTGATTCTGATCCTTGTTCCGGTCCTTGTCCTGCTGATTCTGATCTTTGTCCTGCTGATTCTGATCCTTGTTCTGCTGATTCTGATCCTGATCCTGCTGCTGTTGGAGCATACGCTGAGCAAGATATAGGTTTTCACGAGCCTTGTCGTTGTCAGGATTTTTCCGCAGTGCGTTCTTATAGTGAGCAATGCTTCCCTGATAGTCCTGCTTGTTGAAGGCAAGGTTACCGAGATTATAATATGACTTCTCGGCTATGCCTGAAACTTCGGATTTAACAAGTTGGTTGAGCAGATTAACTGCTTCAGCTGCTTCCTGATCAGCAGTGGAACGCTGACGGAGTAGCGATGCGGCAAGGTTAAATTTTGCCACGTCGCTTAACGGATCCGCCTCAAGGGCCTTGCGATACATCACTTCGGCGCGGTCATAGCTGCTCTCTTTATATAGCGAATTACCTTCAACGATATAATTTCGGGCCTTACGGCCTGATGCAGCATCGGTCTCGGCAAACGAAGTCAGACCGGTCATGGCAAATATAATTATAGCAATTAGTTTCTTCATTTCTTATCCTCCTGTTTGTTACTGAAGAATTCAATTTGTTTCAGCCAAGAAATCTTACGGGTGACTGTGATGCAATAAATCACCATAAGAATCATTACAATAAAGGCTAACACGTGAAACTGTTCGGATTGAGGTGAGAACGATCTGCGTTCATATTCCGTTTTGCCGAGTTCATCAAGCTTATTGTTGACATCGGCGACAACGGATGAAGCGGAGCCATTGACATATATGCCTTTCCCGGCGTCAGCAATCTGAGAAGCCGTGGCTTCATCAAGTTTTGTAAAAACAGATTCACCCGTGGCAGGATTGACGAGGAATTTTCCGCCCGGCATAGGTATTCTGACACCTTTGGCTGAACCCATCCCGATCACATCGACTTGAATTCCTGATTCACCGGCACGACGGGCTGCCGATACGGCATCCTCCTCAAAATTCTCACCGTCAGTGATTATGACAATCGCTTTCTGAAACTTATCATCGGGTGTGAATGAATTCATGGCCATGTCAATAGCCGCACCGATGTTTGTTCCCTGAGTCGGCACCATTTCAGTGGAAATATTGTTGAGAAACATCTTGGCTGAAATGTAGTCACTCGTGATAGGAAGCTGCGTATAGGCATCTCCGGCAAAAACAATCAGACCAACCTTGTCATCACTCATCTTTTCTATAAGTTTTTCGAGGATATGTTTTGCGCGTTGCAGGCGGCTGATGCCTCGCTCGTTGTCAGTAGCTGATGCAAGCATTGAATTAGATACGTCAAGACATATCATCACTTCAATACCGCGAGCCTTGACTGTTTCGGTTTCGGCTTCATCGCCAATTCCAATATTGGCTCTCGGACGGGCAAGGATAACAACCATCAGCGCCATGATGATGAGACCGAGAATCATTTTCACCCACGACATATATTTTGAAGCCTCCGGCATCAGATGTTCAAGTACAGCGGGATTACCGAAACGCTTCAGTTTACGCCGGCGAGCCATACGCGCCAGGATAAACAATCCTGCCACCACGGGCAAGATAAAGAGTAGATATAGCAGATGTGGATTAGCGAAACTTATCATAATCAATAATTAAGGTATTGTCCTGAGTACTGTGTAACGAAGCAGAGCCGCAAATGCAAACAGAGCAAGAGCTGCAATGGCCCAGGGCATATAATTATCCTCCGTCGCCGAGAAATTGCGAAGATCCATTTTGGTTTTCTCCAGACGGTCAATCTCATTGAAAATATCAGTCAGTACATTATTGCCGGTCGCGCGAAAATATTTTCCTCCGGTGGTTTGAGCAATGTTGCGCAGGGTGGCTTCATCAATCACCACGGGCATCGGTACATATTCAATTCTCCCGAACATATTTTCCTGAGGATAGAGGGCCTCGCCGTTTGTTCCAATGCCGATGGTGTAAACTTTTATTCCAAGCTGACGGGCAATTTCAGCGGCTGTCATTGGAGCGATGTTACCGGTGTTATTTGATCCGTCAGTAAGCAGAATGATGCTTTTTGACTTGGCTTTTCCATCTTTTATTCGGTTGATGGATGTGGCAAGGCCATCGCCGATTGCCGTACCATCCTGAAGCATGCCCATCTTTATGTCATTGATATAATTAGCTATCAGGGAACGGTCGGTGGTCATGGGGATGGTGGTGAAGCTTTCGGCAGCAAAAATCACTACACCGATATTGTCACCGTCACGACCTGCTACAAATTTTGACGCAACGTCTTTTGCCGCCTCAAGGCGATCCGGCTTGAAGTCACGAGCAAGCATACTCGTAGAGATGTCAATGGCGAGGACAATATCAGTTCCTTCAACAGTGGATGTGTTCCATGAGTCACGAGTCTGAGGACGAGCCAACATCACGATCACACAGCCAAGTGAAGCAAGTTCGAGGAGAAAAAGCAGATGGATCAGAAGCGCACGGAATGAGCGACGTGTCCCTGCAAACGGAAGGGTAGATGATATTTCCAAAGAGGCATGAAGCGAGCGGTGTTTCCATACATACCACGCTATGAGGGGTATGAACAGAAGGAATAGCCACAGATAACCTGGATTTGCAAGCAACATATTCTTCGAGTGTTATTCAGTTTTGTTATTTAAAGTATCGGTCGGGGCGGCATTTTCGTCAGAAGGATTTTCAGAGTCAGCCACAATCGGTCTGGTGTCCTCAATAAACTTAACTGCCGAGTCAAATGCCTTGACATTGTCATCGGGCAACGGACGTGCTTTTGCGAATTTCACAAAGTCAGCTATTTCAAGCACACGGTCCATATATTGACGTGGAACTCTGGTTTGCGGATTCTGCTCGAGTGAGCGGAGAATCTGAGTAGAGGTCATCTCCATTGCGTTTATGCCGAACTGACGGAACAGATACACACGGAGTATCTCCGTAAGGTCAGAGTAGAACTGCTTCTCATATCCCTTTTCACACAGTTTCTTCTCACGCAGAAGTGTGAGTCCGGTGATGGCCTCTTCATAGGGCGAAAGCCTGGGTGCTGATATTTCTTGTGCATGCACTTTTCTGCCACGGAAATATAGAATAGCATCAATGATTCCACCAATGATGATTAATGCCAGAATGATAAGCAGATAATTGTCAAACAGGAAGTCGGGAATAAAGTCATACCACTTGCGGTCAACATCACTGACATCAGCGAAATCATGCAGCTGAATGGAATCATTCAGCACCGGCATAACCCGGAGAACAAGGCGATTTGATTCAACAGTGTCATGTCCGGAAACGTATAATATCGGCTTCAGGCGATAGTCACCCGAATCAAATGATTGCAGAAGAATATCCTGATTGATTTCGAGTCGACCATTACCGTGATCAATCGTGTCGGCCTTCAGGATGTCAAGAATCTCAACCTTGCCATTTAGCGAATCATTCGGAATGACAATACGCGCTTTCGCATCGGCAGGTGCGGTCAGATTGATATGGAGGGGAGTGGCTTTACCCATCAAGAGATGGGCTGAGTCAAGCTTGACCGTCAGTCGTGCATCCGTAGCCGCCGACCCGACACTGACTGCTGCAAGCAGAAAAAGTACGGGAATAATATGACGCAAATAGTGAAATTTCATTTTAAATTATCATTTTAAACCTCGGTTGCGGAACAGACCCATCAGGGCTTTGGCAAAATCCTCATCGGTGGCAATGGTTGCAATATCCACACGGCTTTTACGCATGGTTTCAATCATGCGCTGCTGCATCTCATACCACCATTTGTTGTAGACCTTACGAACTGATTTTGACGAGGTGTCGACCCATCGGGTGTGACCGGTTTCAAGATCCGAAACCCTTACAAGCCCAACATCCGGAAGTGAGGCATCACGTTTGTCATAGACCTGAATTGCAATTACATCATGCTTATTGCACGCCAGTTGCAGAGCGCGAGTATAGTCATTGCTATCAATGAAGTCCGAGATAAGAAACATGGTGCAACGCTTCTTGAGCGCATCGGTGAAGTAACGTAACGCTACAGAAATATTCGTACCCGGATTTTCAGGCTTGAAGTCAAGCAACTCACGGATAATCAGCAGAATGTGCTTCTTGCCTTTTTTGGGAGGAATGAATTTCTCAATTTTGTCAGAGAAGAAAATCACACCGATTTTATCGTTATTTGTGATTGCGGAGTAGGCCAGAGTTGCCGCAATTTCAGCAATCATTTCCATCTTCTCCTCACCCACAGCTCCGAACAGCCGGCTTCGTGACACATCAATCAGAAGCATGACTGTTAGTTCACGCTCCTCCTCGTAGACCTTGACGAAAGGATGATTGTGGCGAGCCGTCACGTTCCAATCAATGTCACGGATGTCATCACCATACTGATATTCCCTGACCTCGGAGAAAATCATGCCACGTCCTTTGAAAGCCGTATGATATTCGCCCGCGAAGATGTTTTGAGATAGTCCACGGGTTTTAATATCAATCTTACGAACCTTTTTTATGAGTTCATTTGCTTCCATAATTTCGCAGAAGAATTTTTTGAAGGATTATCAGGGAACTTCAACCTTGTTGAGTATTTCTGAAATGATTTCGTCAGTGGTGATGTTGTTGGCCTCAGCTTCGTAGGTAAGACCGATACGATGACGGAGAACGTCATGACATACGGCACGCACATCCTCGGGAATCACGTAGCCGCGACCGCGGAGAAACGCATAAGCTCTTGAAGCGCGGGCCAATCCGATGGAAGCACGTGGTGATGCGCCAAATGAGATCATGCTTGCAAGATCGCGGAGATTATATTCGGACGGATTACGGGTTGCGAAAACAATGTCGACGATATAGCGCTCGATTTTCTCATCAAGATAAATACGGTTGACAATCTGCTGCACCTCCACAATTTCCTCCGGACGAAGAAGCGGACGAATTTCCTTTTGCTCTCCGCTTATGTTCTGACGTACGATGGTCATTTCTTCCTCCTTTGACGGATAACCGATAATGACCTTTAGAAGGAAACGGTCAACCTGCGCTTCGGGCAGAGGATAGGTGCCTTCCTGCTCAATGGGG